>CAYQZW010000067.1:0-9966 GCA_964422065.1 uncultured bacterium
TGAAAGATCCACCGCGCGGTATCCAAAGCCAATGGAGTGAACAGACTTTGCTGTATCCATTGCGCTAAAAATTGGTGGGATACCAAGTAATTGTAAAGGAGGCTGATCGGGATCCAGGCCTCCAGCCCCCCAAGGAGTCCGCCACCGATGATGTCGAGCCAGCCCAGGGCAAGGGTCCGGCGGACAGCCCCCTTCAAGATCGCACCCAAGATGAAAAAGAGGAGGTAGGTCAACACAAAGACCGTAAGAAAGGAAAGGATTTGCACCACGAGGGGCTGAGGGATGAAATTCCAGAAAGGTTGTGCAAAGTCCCAGTGATAAGCCCCCATCCATAAGGCCACGACAATGCCGACCAGAGAGATGACTTCCATGATGAGGCCTTTCCGTAATCCCCGGAGAATATTGAAAGCGATGAGGACGAGAATGAGGATATCAAGCCAGAACATGTTAGAACTCCACGATCTCGGCCTGGAGCGTGGAGAGATCCACAATGGCAAATGTCCGTTTGCCGGAAAGATACCCACAGGCTTCTCCAGGATTCAGGATGAGTGCGTGATCGTGTTTTTCATTGCGGAGTTCGTGGAGATGCCCGTAGAGTACGAGGTCAAAGGCATGAGCCAATGCCTCGGGTGCCACCGGCTCGTGCATCATGATGATTCGGCGTCCGGCGAGCGTGAGGATTCGAGGCCCCACCTGGATCTCCGCGTTGTATTTCTGAAACATCTCCCGGAGGAAAAGACGCTCCCCGTCATTGTTGCCGTATACGGCGAGGATCTGGCCGGTGTACACCTCTCGGATGAATCGGATGACAAAGGGCGAGATGACATCCCCGAGGTGCAGGACCGTCTGGATCCCCTGTTTTTCAAAGTGTTGGAACGCCTTCTGAATCGCGGGGATGTGGTCGTGGGTATCGGAGATCACGCCGATCCTCATCCGACCCTCCAGAGGGTTAAGGCGACCAGACCCACCAGGATTTCCACTTTTAGCCATTCCTGGATCTGAGCTGCGGGCCGACGAATTTTTCCGGCAATGAACAGAGCAAGGGGAAGATCTACGCCCAAGAGGACCACCGCCAGGTAGACTTTCCCGAAGAGTCCCAGGGCAAACGGAAGGAGTGTGACCAAAATCAAGGCAGCCAGGATCCCTTTGGCCAGTCGCCAGGCCTGGCGCTCCCCAAGCCACAGGGGGAGGGTTCTGGCTTGGCGGATCCGGTCTGCGTCCGCGTCCTGGATGTCCTTCACGATCTCTCGTGCCCAGTGGAACAGGAAGGCAAACAGGAAGGGAAAAATCATGGCTTGAAGGTTCCCCACGACGACCCCGACGAAGAGGAACGTCAGTGCGGCGATCCCGCTCACCATCAGGTTGCCCAGAACGGGGACCCATTTTGCCCAGAGATTATACGCAAGGATCCCGAGGGTCGCAGTGAGTGCGACCAGGAACGGGATTCGCCCCAACAGGCCCGCACTTGCCAATCCCAACCCAAAGAGAATGATGGATGTCCACAACGCCACACCCGGCGAAACCTTGCCGGAGGGGATGGGACGTTCGGGATGCGCTTTCTGATCCACCTCTGCGTCCAGGACATCATTTAAGGCATTTCCGGCCGCCGTGATCGCCGCAACGGTCAGGCCGGTCAGGAACCCTACCCAGGTTTGTGGACAAACCCCGGTCATCTGAAAGCCCACCCATACCACGAGAATCGCAATGAGGACGTTCTCCGGGCGGAGAAGTTCAATCCACCCCAGGAGCCGTGCGCTACTCTTGGCCGACATTGCCGATATTGAGGATCGTGCCCTGGTCTGAAATGATGAGTTTCACTTTATCGGAGAGTTTGTCCACGTAAAGGTATTGGACATATTCCGGGTTCCTCTTGAGGGTCTTGGAGATGATTTCAATGGCTTTGGCTTTCCCTTCGGCTTCAATCTGTTTCCGTTCGGCCTCTTTGCGTTCCTTTTCCAAGACATACTTCATTCGCTCGGCTTCCTGTTGAGCGATCTGTTTCTCTTCCACTGCCTTTGCAAAGTCCGGGGTGAAGTGAACATCACGCAGGACGATCTCCTCAATGATGAACCCGTCCTTTTCAAGGAGCGCCTTCAAACGCTTGCCGATCTCCTCTTGGATAAAGAGGCGTTTCGCGGAATAGACGTCCATGATGGGGTATTCCGAGATGACATGACGAACAATGGAGCGGATCGCCGGCCGTACCACCTTTTCGTCGTAATCTGGACCAATCCGGCGGTGGACCGAGATCAGACTATCCGGGTTGATCCGGTACCAGCAGGTGAGATCAATGCCCACCTGGAGCCCTTCTTTGGTCGGGGACCACAGAGAGTCGTCAATGTTTTTCCTCCGTCCCTCCCCCTTCTTGGAAGACATCGTGTACTCCTGGCGCCGCATATCGTAGATGTACGTGTTGTAGATGAAGGGAGGGACAAACGTGATTCCTTCCCCGACCGAAGAGAAGGTCTTGGTGATGACATTGAATTTGACCATCGCGTGGCCGACGGGGACAAGCCGAACACTCGTGACCAGGACCAACACGACGATCCCCCCGATCACGATCCCCAAGGCGGGTAGGGTGAAATTGAATCGCCGAACGGTGATAATCTCGCCTTCCCGTTCTGTTAAGACCACTCGCGAGGAGGTCTTCGCGAGCCAATACAGAAGCACGGCAATGATGGCTGCAACAACGAGGAATCCGAACATAGCGAAATCCATTGTAAACAAGGGGGTTGTGGAAGTCAAGGAACGAAGAAATCCTTGAGGCCCGGCTCTTGTTGAGATAGAATTTTGCAGAGGAGGTCCTATGGTACGATTGGGCATCGTTGGTTACGGCATTATGGGGCGTCTTTACGCACGGATCATCTCGGAATCTCCCCGTGCGAAACTCGTTGCTGTGACTTCAAAAAGTGAGCGTTCACTTCGCGCTGCAAAAGAAACGTATGGGGTTCCGGTTTTCCAGGATGTGGAAGAGATGCTGGATCGGGTGCCACTGGATGCCGTGTATATCGCTACACCCGACCCCATCCACACGGAGTTTGCTTTAGCAGCGTTGAACCGAGGCATCCACATTCTCCTGGAAAAGCCCATGACCATGTCTCTGGATGAAGCGAAGGCAATCCTGGAGGCTGCCCGAAACGCCGGTGTTGTCGGAACGATGCGGTTTGGAAACCGATTTTCGCCGCCATTTCTGAAGATGAAGGAGGCGGTATCCAACGGACAACTCGGGGAAATCGTGCAGATTCACGCACGACTGAACGATCGCATCTATGTGCCCACTGAGATGATCTCCTGGGCCGATCAGACCACGCCCGCCTGGTTTCTGATGTCCCACCTCCTGGATCTGGTCTGGTGGCTGGTGGGGAAACGACCCGTCCGGGTGAGTGCAACAGGAACGCGAAAGATTTTGACAGCCCGAGGGATCGACACCTACGATGTGATCCAGGCGCTGGTGGAATATGAAGATGGGGTGGTGGGAACCTTTGAGGCGGGGTGGGTCTTGCCCAATTCCATGCCCAGTATGGTGGATCTCAAGGTCGATCTCGTGGGCGATCGAGGCGCGAGTGTCGTCGAGACGCTGAACCAAACCGTTCGGATCGCTGGAGAAACGTATACCTATCCAGGAGTCATGATGGTGGAGGTCGGCGGTCGGTTACAAGGGTACCTGATTTACATCTTTGACCAATTTTTGGACTCGGTGGAGGGCAAAGGGCCGAATCCTGTCCCTTTAGAGGATGGTGTCCTGAATGTCGCAACCTTGGAGGCCATCCATCGGGCCCTTCATACCGAACACTGGGAGGAAGTTCCAGGCCTCTAAAGGTCTTCTGCCGGGAACCACAGGGATGCCGCGGCGTGCAGCCCGTAGAGGTTCAGGTAAGGGACCCGTTCAAATTCCACGAGCCGGTACTTCTCAATCAGCCCACCGGTTAGCAGTTTTCGGAAGGATTTCCATGAAAGTTCAATGGCCCCGCCATACGTGATCGCCCGGATCCCCGCCTCTAAGGTCTTCATGATCCCGATCTCCATGGCTTCTTCGGTAGAAGTTCCGACGAAATGAGGCACATTCTTCCACTCAAATTCAAAGAGAAGTGCCGTGTTTTGTGCAAGTGCTTTCCGGAGCATATTGGGGCCGGGGATGATCGCACCCCCGTAAAAGTGGCCGTCTGCGCCGATGAAATCCACGGTAATCGCGGTCCCGATGTCCACAACGACGCTGTCCTGTTGTACCCGCTTTTGCACGTAGAACGCGTGGACCAACCGGTCGGCCCCCAAGGTTTCGGGCCGCTCATAATCCACGGTGATCCCCAGATCCGGCGAGTACCTGAGGAACCGGACTTCTCCGACCACGGTCTCTTGGAGGAGGTCCTGGACCGGGGCGTCAAGGTCAGGGACAACGGAGCATACCAGCGCCGCTCGGGCCTGGAACCGAGCCAGGCGTTCTTTTAAAAACCCTGGATCAAACTTGGCTGTGGGAACGTCTAAGGTTTCCTCCAGCCGTCCTCTCCGGAAAAAACCAATGTGAATCCGCGAGTTGCCGATGTCAACGGCCAGGAATGCCATCGCCTCAGGTTTTTAAAGGTTGTTTTTGGGCTGCGGGAAACAGGACGTTGTTCAGGATCAGACGATAGCCCGGCGAGTGTTTGTAAAATCGGAGATCCGTGGGGGGGTCGCCGATGAAGTGCTGGTAATCCTCCGGATCGTGTCCGCCTAAGAAACTAAAGAAGCCCTTGCCGTAACTGCCGTAGATGTACTTAGCTTCGTCCGTGCCCTTCACTTCCCCCATCACCACGACGTAGTCTTTGAGCCGGGTTTTTCGGAACCCGGTGTCCTGACCTAAGAACTCCTTGACGACACGGGTATGATCCTGTGTAAGGATGGTGGGAACTGGATCAAACTTTGCTGAAAAGTCAAACAGGGTGAAATACGTTTGGGGGCCCCGCCGCGCCGCTTCCCGAGTGACATCTACATCCGAATGCTCGTAGACCAGGGGATCGGTGATAAGTTTAAAGTTTTGGAACGCCAGGGTGTTGTTGAAGTTCAGTTTCTGTTGGGCCTGGGGGTCTACCGGATCCCCATCATAGACACTCCCCACAATATCCACGCCGTCCGCGGCCAGGGCAATGTCCAGCGTAATCGGTGCGGAGCACATCGCAAAGAGGAATCCGCCCCGTTTGACATAATCTCGGATCCGTTTCGCAACCGCGAGTTTGAGTTGAGAGACCTTCTGGAAGCCCAGTTTGTGGGCGAGTTGGGTCAGGACCTGCACTTCCTGTTGATACCAGTCGGCGTTACGATACGACAGGTAGAATTTGCCGAACTGACCCGTAAAGTCTTCGTGGTGAAGGTGCAACCAATCGTATTGGTCCAATTTCCCGGAGAGGATCTCTTCGTCATAGATTCGGTCATAGGGGATGCCCGCATATTCCAGGGCCAGAGAGACCGCGTCGTCCCAGGGTTCGGCATAGGGGGGGATATAGACCGCCACCTTGGGGGCCTTTTCCAAGACCACCCGGTTCATGTTGGAATTCTCAATGGTTTGATAGATGGCCTGGACCTGTGTGGGGCTGATCACCTCATAGGTTACGCCCCGAATCTCACAGTATTCACGGATCTGTGGGTCGTCTTGAATCAGGAAGGAGCCTCCACGGTAGTTGAGAAGCCACTCGGTGTCCAGCCCCAATTCCAGTGCATGGTATGCCACCCCATAGGCACGGAGATGATCCTGTTGAGCGGAGTCCATTGGGATCAGGAGTTCTCCAACCAGGGGCCTCAATCCAAGGAACAGCAGTAGAAGTGTATAGAGCCCAATTTTTTGCATGGTAGTCTTTATAATAAGTGGCACCGGATCCGCTTTTCAAGGCGTTTCCACCCCCACGAGAAAAAGGAGGTCAAACCATGAAGGTTCGCGTTCTCATTATGGGCGCTGCGGGTCGTGATTTTCACAATTTCAATGTCTTTTTCCGGGGGAACCCGCAGTTTGAAGTTGTGGCTTTCACCGCGACCCAGATCCCGGATATTGAGGGGCGGGTCTATCCGCCCGAGTTGGCGGGACCGGAATATCCGGACGGGATCCCCATTTATCCGGAAGAGGACCTGGTCCAGATCATCCGAGAGAAGCAGGTGGATCTTGTGGTGTTTTCCTACTCCGATGTGTCCCACGAGTACGTGATGCATCGAGCATCTAAGGTGATGGCCGCCGGTGCGGATTTCATGTTGCTTGGGGCAGAGCACACGATGCTGAAGTCTGAGAAGCCTGTAATTGCGATCGGTGCGGTTCGGACCGGGAGTGGCAAGAGCCAGACAACACGCCGCGTTGCAGAGATTCTGAAACAGCACGGCCTCAAGGTGAGCGTGGTTCGGCACCCGATGCCTTACGGCGACCTTCGGAAACAGATCGTCCAGCGATTTGCGACGCTTGAAGACTTAGATCGATACGAGTGCACGATCGAAGAACGGGAGGAGTATGAACCCCACATCCGGCGGGGGAATGTGGTCTTCGCAGGGGTAGACTACGAGAAGATCTTGAGAGCTGCGGAGCAGGAGGCCGATATCGTCCTTTGGGACGGCGGAAACAACGACATGCCGTTTTATCAGCCCGATCTTTTTATCGTGGTGGCCGACCCCCATCGGCCTGGCCATGAAAGGTCTTACTTCCCGGGAGAGACCAATGTCTATCTGGCCGATGTCGTCGTCATCAACAAGGTAGACACCGCCTATCCCGAGGACATTGAGACGGTTCGGGACAACATCCGGGAGATGAACCCTCAGGCGGTGATTGTCGAGGCCGCATCCCCGATTTTTGTGGAGGATCCGGAGAAAATCCGCGGGAAGAAAGTGGTCGTTGTCGAGGACGGACCGACGCTGACCCATGGGGAGATGAGTTATGGGGCCGGGGTTGTCGCGGCCTTGAAGTTTGGCGCCGCCGACCTGGTGGACCCCCAGGAATACGCTGTAGGCTCCATTCGTGAAGCCTACGAAAAATATCCCCAACTCCAGAATTTGGTGCCGGCACTGGGCTATTCCGAGACCCAGTTGAAGGAACTGGAGGAGACATTAAATCGGGTTCCAGCCGACGTTGTCGTTGTTGCCACGCCCATCGACTTGGGGCGGATCCTCAAGTTGAACAAGCCTTCGGTCCGGGTCTATTACGAGTTACAGGAAATTGGGAAGCCTGACCTGACCGAGATCCTTGAGCGGTTCCTTAAGGAGAAAGGGCTGATCCCCTGACCCTTGCCAAAAACGTGCTAAAGTTTTAAAATTTAATAAGCCATAGGCAAATTCACGAAAAGGAGGTCAAAGATGTCTCTGCTACGAGAGGAAGATCGGCAATACCTGATCAATTTCTTCAATGAGAAACTGGTTGACCCTGTGAAGATTGTGTACTTCACGCAAAAGCTGGAGTGTCAGTTTTGCGAAGATACACGTAACATTTACGAGGAGGTCAGTGGGCTCAACCCGAAGATCACCTTAGAGGTGTATAACTTCACAACCGATCGAGACAAGGCGGCGGAGTACGGGATTGATAAGATTCCCGGTGCGGCGATTCTCGGCAAAGAGGACTACGGCATCCGGTTCTTTGGGATTCCTTCGGGCTACGAATTCATGAGTCTTGTGGAGGCCATCGTCCGGGCATCCCGAGGCGAGACCGAATTGGAGGATACCACCAAGGAACGGCTAAGAGAGATCCAGCAGCCTGTACACATTGAGGTGTTGGTGACTCCGACCTGTCCCTATTGCCCACGGATGGTCACCCTGGCACATCAGTTCGCGGTGGAAAACCCGAATATCCGTGCGGACATGGTTGAGGTGACGGAGTTCCCTTACATTGCCAACAAATACAGTGTGTATGGCGTGCCCAAGACGGTGATCAATGGTGGCCACGGGATTGAAGGGGCTGTCCCTGAACACGTGTTTCTGGAACACCTGTTAAGCAGTTTGGAGGAGGAGTCTGAGAACGGTAAAAGTTCTCTGATCACCCCGTGAGTGGGCCTTGAGTTTTTGGGCGGCCCCGCCTCGATGTCG
Organism: uncultured bacterium; assembly: GCA_964422065.1. Lineage (GTDB taxonomy): Bacteria > Hydrothermota > Hydrothermia > WGAB01 > WGAB01 > S141-55. The sequence continues at coordinate 8,023 of CAYQZW010000067.1, forward strand.
AGGCGGGGCCGCCCTTCTCTTCTGTCCTCGATTGATTGAAAAATCCGCACGTTGTATAATCCCCATCATGACATTGCTCTGGTTCTCGCTCCTTGTTGCACAAATGAATCCGGGTTTTGAGTTCCTCCTGATGCCCAGAACGGCCCTGGAGGCATTCCCCCATCAATATGGCACCCTCGCCCTCACCGGGAACCCCGCAGGCCTATCGAACTCCAGTCGAGGCCTCCTGATCAGCCACCATCTGTGGTTTTTAGATGCCTCTTCTTCGGTTGTCGGTGGGAAATGGGGACCTTGGGGGCTCCTCCTGTCTTACTACAACTTTGGGACCTTTGAGTTTCAAGATGAGACCCCAGATGACGAAGGTGGCCCAACGTTTACCCCCTATGCCTTAGAATTCCGCGTTGCCCGAGCGTTTCGGGTGGATCCAGAAACCGATGCAGGACTCGCCGTGTCCATTTTCCACGAAAAGATCTTGGATCGGGAGTTGGCCCAGGGCTACCTCGGGGCGGGCCTGATCTATCGTCCCCAACGTGTCCCAGGGCTGTCCCTTGCACTCTCGGTGGATGCCCTTGGCCTCAAAAAACAATTTCATCAGACTGAACTGAGGATGCCCGTGAAACTCTCCGCTGGGATCAGTTACCAGATCCACGCGTGGGAGGTCAGCGTCGCAGGCATTCGCATCAGTGGCTATACCACGCCGAAGATTCAGATTCTGGGCCGCATCCTTTACCAGACGCCTTTTGGATTCACACCGTGGTTCCTCTACGCTTCAGGTCGTGATCTCTCGCCTTGGCAAGTTGGCCTGACGTACCGAAGGGGCATCCTTTCTCTGGACATTGGCGCCAGTCCCAGCCGGTATAACTTTGATTCGGTCTATCGCATGACGCTCCGGATTGAGCCATGAAGTTGTTAGACTTTGAGCGTCCCATCTTCGAGATTGAACGCCGTTTGCAAGAACTCCGGAAACTGATTCCGCAACATCCGGAGTTGGAAGAGGAAATCCGGCTGTTGGAGACCCAGGCCCAACGGATCCGAGAGAAGATTTATTCCAACTTAACCCGCTGGCAGATTGTCCAAATCGCAAGGCATCCGGACCGTCCCCATGCCCATGATTACATCGAGCGGATGACTGAAGACTTTATGGAACTTCACGGGGACCGTTATTTTGGAGACGACCCTGCCATCATTGCAGGCATCGGCAAGATTGAGGGGGAGTCCGTGGTCATCATTGCAGAAGAGAAAGGGGCAGATACCCGGGACCGCATCCGAAGGAACTTCGGGATGCCCAACCCAGAAGGGTACCGCAAAGGGGAACGGCTCATGGCCTTGGCGGAAAAGTTCAAGTTGCCGATCCTCACCCTGGTGGACACTCCAGGTGCCTATCCCGGGATCGGCGCCGAGGAACGGGGCCAGGCCCGTGCGATCGCCACTTCCATCGCCAGGATGTTGAATACCCGAACCCCGATCGTGACCGTGATCCTTGGGGAAGGGGGATCGGGTGGCGCCCTCGCCATCGCTGTAGGAGATGTGGTCCTCGCCTTGCAATACTCGATTTACTCGGTGATCTCCCCTGAAGGCTGTGCGGCGATTTTGTGGAAAGATGGGAAACTCGCAGATCGGGCCGCCGAGGTCCTGAAACTGACTGCTCAAGACCTTCTGGAGTTTGACGTGGTAGATGAAGTGATCCCAGAGCCCATGGGGGGCGCCCATTGGCATCCTCAAGAGGCCATCGACCGGGTGAAGGAGGCTGTCTTACGGCATCTCCAGAGACTCCGGCAGGTCCCCATTCCGGATCTCCTGACCTCGCGACATGAACGATACCTCCGATACGGGGTGTATCGGACTTCGGAGACACCCTGAAACCGCTCAACCCCTTGAATTTACAGGGAAAATCCCTTTAAATAACTTCCCACCACGGAGAGGTGCCGGAGTGGTCGAACGGGC
>CAYQZW010000068.1:0-9769 GCA_964422065.1 uncultured bacterium
AAAAGCCCTTCTTCCACGTCCTCCCTGGCACCGATGTCCTGACCTTCGGAATGTTGGGGTGTGATTTTCACTGCCCGTATTGTCAAAACTGGATTACTTCCCAGGCCCTTCGGGACCCTGTGGCCGGTGTGGTCCCCCAAGAAATCAGCGTAAGCCAAATCATTGATCTGGCTCGCCAATACCGGGTCTCAGGCATTGCCAGTTCTTACAATGAACCGCTGATCACGGCCGAGTGGTCCCATGCGATTTTCCAAGAAGCCAAAACACTGGGCATAAAGACCCTCTATGTTTCCAACGGGAATGCAACCCATGAGGTCTTGGAATATCTTCGTCCCGTTCTCGATGCCTACAAGGTCGATCTAAAAACCTTCAACGACCGGAACTATCGCACATTGGGAGGGATTTTAAAGAACGTACTCCAGACCATCGAAATGGCTCATGAAATGGGGTTTTGGGTGGAGATCGTGACCTTGATTGTTCCAGGGTTTAACGATTCGGAAGCCGAACTCCGAGAGATCGCAAGGTTTATTGCAACGGTATCAAAAGACATCCCTTGGCATGTCACGGCATTCCATCCGGATTACCAGATGCAGAGTCCCCCGCCCACACCTGCGGAAACCCTCCTGCGCGCTGCGGAAATTGGAAAAGAGGAAGGGCTGCGATTCGTTTATGCCGGGAATCTTCCTGGACGGGTGGGGTCGTGGGAAAATACCTACTGTCCTCAATGTGGCACCTTGTTGGTGGAACGCTGGGCGTTTACCGTGACCCAATGCCGGGTCCGTGCTGATGGAACTTGTCCAGACTGTGGGGCTCAGATCCCTGGGATTTGGCAATAAAGCCCCCAATCAGTGGGAAAGGAGGCGGCTGAAATGTCTCTTAAATACCACGTCTGGATCTTGATCTTCTTGGCCACTCCCATGCTTGGGCAGGAGGCTGGCCAGACATGGTTGACGTTAGGGCAACGGGACCCTCTGCTCAACATTTTTTCTTATGATCCGGGCGCCTTGAGCCTGTCGGAGGGGCAGGGCATCGTGGGGAGTTACCTCAATCCCGCCGCCTTAACCCAGGCCCCCGGTCCAATCGAGGGCTTTCTGGGGATCTCTTTCTCCCGTCATTTCACAAAATCCGCTACTTTCACCCTGGTTCATGCCGAAGACTACCCCTACCTCAACCAAGATTTAGACCTCCAGATCAATCTGGATTACGAGGATCAAGGGGGCATCGACTTCATCGGGGGATCCGCTGCATTCCGAGGATGGCGATGGGGCATCGGGATCTTCCCCAGCACACGAACAAAAATCCAAGCCCAAGGGATCAGTGATCTCAACCAAAGTATGTCCTTTGACAGTATCCCGACCCGATTGATTGTGGGTGAAGATTCCCTCCAGGTCACGTGGAGTGTTACCGGGTGGGGACGTGCCTTTGCGGAGAGTTATGGAACCCTCGAAATTGAACGACGCCCCATCTTCCTGAGAGCCGCAAAGAACCTTGGAATCTTTTCTATAGGCTTCGGGTATGACTTAGAAGTGTTTCAACACCGGGCCAACTTACACCTCCAGGCCTATGGCGCCTTAGACTCTCTCTATGCTGTGGTGAACGATGCGATTGATCTGGGGACCGGACAACCCATCACTGTAGTCACCCAACTCAACACCCAACTCCAAGACACGCTCCTCAAATTCGACCTGACCGGAAGCGGGTCCAGTATCCGACATGGCCTGGGTGTGGGGTTCCAGGCACGCCTCGGCATCTTAAGTTTTGGCTTAGTCGGCCGTATGTGGACCCCCTTCCACTTGGGTGACCCCAGCATCAAAGGGCAAACGATCCTCGCCGCTGGGATTCCAGACTCCGTAATCTATCCACCAGCCCCGGAATACCGGAACGACACTCTTTTCCTCATCGGTGATCTCGCCTTTGGAAACCTCCTGAAAGATACCCTGGAGATGTTCAAACATGGCACGGTCATCGAAATTCCCACCACCTATGGCTTAGGCCTTGGGGTTACGGCCGGTGTCCTCCATGTTTCAGCTTCGATTCAACTCTCCCCTGCAGCACGGTTTTCCTATGGCCGGTGGTGGGCAGAGAGTGGGGTGATCCTTCCACTGCCTTTAGGACAGGTGGTCGCTTCGATCGGGCAGGCCACAGAGTTTTTATTGGACGGAAAAGGGAACTGGATTCCCCTCCATGTCAACGGCATTTTGGGGGTGGGGGCCTCGATGATACTCCCCAGTCAAACGTGGCTCGGCATCGGCTTCAGAGCCAATCTCTTGGGCATGGGATTGACTGGGTTTAACATTAAGACCTTGACCTTTGAACGACCGGATTTGAAACATTCGTGGACTTTAAGCCTTGGGCTCCGAAAAACCATAGGAGGTTAAAAACATGAAGAAAGTGGGCCTTGCACTTTTGTTGAGTGGCGTCATCCTTGTTGCCTGCAACCAGCAAATTACGATTCCTTTCGAGTACAGTTTTAGCGTGACCCTTTCGGATATCCACATGCGTCCTCAAACCTCATCGATGCTCCTCCAAGGCCAGACTTCCTTTTATAAGCGGGTCATCAACGTCGGCCAGTACTGGTCTTTGTACAACCAACTTCAAAACTTCATCCAGAATGTAGCCTTAGACTCGGCTCGCGTGCGGATCGTCAATACCAGCCCGGACTCCGCGCGACTTTGGGCGTTTGTCTCCGCAGACACCTCATTAGATGAGACCACCGTGGGGAATGCGGATTCCTTGGCACACTTTGAAATTGGGCCTAATGACACGGTCGAGATCTCAGGCACCGACTACCTCAATTACTTCTATGCATCCGGCATCCAGATCCTTCAAGACAGCCTGATCCCCAGTGGTCTCTTCGCTGCGTATCTGCTGGCACAGGCAGGAGACAGTCTGGACCTCTACGTCGACTCACTGGTGCTCTTCATTACGGTTAGCGGTGAGCAGTAGACCCTGGCTGGGACTTGCGCTCCTGATCCTTGGCGTCCTCAGTTGTTCTAAGACTCCTGGGGGTGGAACGGAAAGTGGGGACCCGGATCAGTTGATCCAAGAGGGTTGGGGCTTCTTTGAAGCTGGAGAATACGACTCGGCCTACCTCTCCTTTTTAGAAGCCACAAACCTCGCCCCCCAGCGTGGAGACGCGTGGGACGGCCTGGGCTGGGTTTCCCTCGTTCTCTATGACCTTGGTACTGCCCACAGTGCCTTCCTCCAGGCCATCGCACTCAGCCCCGAGGCCCTCTCCGCCTGGGCCGGCCTGGCGATCGGGGACTCTGATCCCATTCCAGACCCCAGCATTTACCAGGTCTCCATAGATTCGGTTTTAGCCACAAGTATTGCGGCAGCCACCCATGTCCTCACCCAGAACCCCAATTACGAATTCCCCCATGATCCCCGGGTCAACGCGACCCTCCTCCAATTGGTCAAAGCCCGAGCCCTATGCGCTGCGCATCGCTTTTACGAAGCCCTCCTTACGGTCCAAGAACTCGATCCGAACTTTGACGTCGACGTCACGACACCCGAAGGACGGAGTCAGTTGATCGCCTATATCGCTCAATGGATCAGTCAGGTGACTGGAGGCTGGCTCTGATGTATGTCGTCGATCTCCACCTGCACTCCAAATATTCCCGTGCAACGTCCAAAGACATGGAACCCCAAACCCTCAGCCACGTTGCCAAATGGAAAGGCGTCCACATGCTGGGGACGGGAGACATCCTTCACCCTGCATATCGCCGAGAGGTCCGGGAATTGCTCAAGGAGAAAGGAGATGGCGTCTACACCCTGGACGGCGTAGACTTCCTCCTCACCGTGGAGACATCCCATGTCTATTCCCAGGGGCAAAAACTCCGAAAAATCCACATTGTCTGGATCTTCCCGGACTTTGAGACCGTGGACCGCGCAGCAAATGTCCTGGAAATGTACGGAAAATTGGAGGCGGACGGTCGGCCCACATTTGGTCTCTCTGTTCAGGAAATGACGGAACTTATGCTCTCCGTAAACGAAGAGATTATGGTCATCCCTGCGCATGTGTGGACCCCGTGGTTCTCGCTCTTCGGCTCAAACTCAGGCTTTGATTCGGTTCAAGAGGCCTTTGGCCCGTTCTCAGACCGCGTACTGGCTTTAGAAACCGGACTCTCTTCGGATCCCCCTATGAACTGGCGGGTCTCCAGTTTAGACTCCTATGCCTTAGTCTCCAATTCCGATGCGCATTCCCCGGACCGGATCGGCCGCGAAGCCAATGTCTTCCGGGAACCCGTCACCTTCTATTCCCTCCGGGAAATCCTGAAATCCAAAGACCGATCACGCTTCTTATTCACCATTGAATTTTATCCGGAAGAGGGGAAATACCACTATGACGGCCATCGGGCTTGTGGCATCCGGTTTCATCCACGGGATACTCGCAAAACCCACGGCATTTGCCCGGTATGTGGCCGTCCGCTGACCGTCGGGGTCCTCCACCGCGTAGAGAAACTGGCAGACCGGCCCGAGGGGTACGTCCCTCAGGATGCCATCCCTTACAAAAACCTCATCCCCCTCAAAGAGATCATCGCACAAGATCTGGGAGTGGGAGTTGATACCAAAAAGGTCCTCCAGGAATATCAAAAAGGGATTTATCGGTTTGGCAATGAATTGGAAATCCTCTTGAATGTTCCAGAGGAGGATTTGAGAAAAGTCTTTCGTCCCCGGACCGTTGAGGGGATTCTGAAGGCACGACGTGGAGAAGTGCGCGTGGAACCGGGATACGATGGAGTGTATGGCCGCATCCTGGTCCTGGACGAAGAACACAACGAAGAACCCCAACAGGGGACACTCTTCTAAGCCGCTAAAATCCCCCTAAAAACCCCTCGGCACGATCCCGACCTGTGTGGAAGGCACGGAGGTTGGATTCCCGATAGGGCGGAACAAAGACTTCCTTGAAAACTTCTTCCCAGGACCGTATCGAGAAAGGAAGGATCACGGACAATACCCCCAATAACACCGTGTTCATGACCAGGGTTGACCCGATCTCTTCCGCGATGTCCTTCGCGGGAACCCAGTAAAGCCGTGCAAAAGAAGCCTGAATCTCGTCAAGAGGAAACTGGGGGTACTCTGCTTGACCCAAGGTGACGGGTACGGGTGGGAGTTCCAAATCGTTGACGATCAAGATGCCTTTCTTTGGCTCCAAGTAGTGGACCCAACGGAGGGATTCCGCCTTTTCAAACCCCACCAGGACATGTCCTGTTCCAGGTTCTACCAACGGAGAGTACACCACGGGTCCTACTCTCACAAAGGAGACGACACTCCCGCCGCGTTGACTCAATCCCTTCACTTCACTCTTCCGCACATCCAGCCCCTCCTTCATGGCGACCAGGGCCGCAATTTGGGAGGCGGTCAAGATGCCTTGTCCCCCGACTCCGGCAAAAATTAAATTGAGGACGTTATCCGTCATGGAGGATCGCTCCGTAGGGACAAACCTGCTCACACACACCACACCCTGTGCACAATACGGGTTCAATCCATGCGCGGCCATTCCGGACTGTGATCGCTGGGCAGCCAATTTTCAGACAACTGAAGCATCGGGCCCCCACACATTTCTCCGAATCCACCCAGCGCCGGGGTTCCTGCTGGTACAGGGCTCGCCCCTCCGGAAGGAGGGCGCAGGGCCGTCGCGCGATGACCACACTGGGTTCCGGGGTCTGGATCGCCTGTTGGATGGCTCGTTTGGTTGTCTTCAGATCGTGTGGATCGACGGTCCAGACCTTGGTCACCCCAATGGCCCGGACCAAGGCTTCAATCTCAATGGCATGGCCCTCTCCCTTTGGAGTGCGTCCGGTCCCTGGATGTCCTTGATGCCCCGTCATCCCTGTGGTCCGGTTGTCCAAAATGACCACCGTACTGTGACCTTGGTTGTACACCAGATCGATTAAGCCAGCGATCCCGGAATGGAAGAAGGTTGAATCGCCAATCACCGCCACAGCCTTTTCGCCAGCCTTTTCCAAACCCCAGGCCATAGGGATTGACGCCCCCATATCAATGGTCGTGTGCATCGCCTGGTAGGGAGGAAGTGCCCCGAGCGTGTAGCACCCAATATCTCCGGTCACCGGGACCTTCAGGATGCTGAGGGCCCAAAAAACGCCAGTATGCGGACATCCGGGGCAAAAAGCAGGGGGGCGCGACGGTACTTCCATCGGTGCACGGTGCGGGAGTTCAACCCCAAGAAGGGCTTTTCTTACCCGCTCAGGAGTCAACTCACCGGTCGGTGGGAAATGCGCTTTGCCCTCCACGGGGATACCGAGGGCGCGGATCTCCGATTCCACGATCGGATCCCCCTCTTCAACAACAAAAAGGCGATCAAACTGTTGCGCAAAGGATTGAATTGCGTGGAGGGGCAAGGGCCAACTAATATTCAATTTCAGAAGGGGGAGATGGGGAGCAACCTCTCGCACGTATTGAGCAGCGATTCCACTGGCGATGACCCCCAACGAGGCATCGGCTTCGTAAACGGTGTACCAAGGCTCCTTATCAAGGGAATTTTGTAAGGCTCGGATCTTCTCCTCTAAGAGTTGATGCCTCCTTCTCGCATTGGCTGGAATCATCACATACTTCTGCCAGTCTCGGCGGAAAGGCCGTTTCTGAGGCGCATGACGGGAACCCAGGAGGACAGGGGCTCGGGTATGTGAGACACGCGTGGTCAGTCTCACCATGACGGGGAGATCCCATTGTTCTGAGAGTTCAAATGCACGGTGAATTAGGTCGTGAGCCTCCTGGGGCGTGGACGGCTCGAGGACAGGGATCCGGGCGGATCTGGCATAGTGACGCGAATCTTGTTCATTTTGAGAGGAGTGCATGCCCGGGTCATCGGCTACGACAATGACAAACCCCGCGTTCACGCCCGCATACGCCGAGGTAAACAGGGGATCTGCAGCCACATTGAGCCCCACGTGCTTCATGGAAACCAGGGCCCGAACACCCCCCAAAGCCGCTCCATAGGCCACCTCAAAAGCGACTTTTTCGTTCGTAGACCACTCCGTTTCAACCTCAGGAAACGTGGCAAGGGTCTCTAAGATCTCTGTGGAGGGCGTACCGGGATAAGCAGTGGCAACGCCTACCCCCACCTCCCATGCACCATAGGCAAGGGCCTCGTTCCCAGATAATAACCTCTTTTCTTCCCCGTTCATTGGGGAGCGAGTGGGAATTGAAATGGACTCATCGGTCAGGACTCAGAGGTTCTCGATCAAAGCGTCGGTGTATTCTGTCGTTGAGAGGGGTTTGACGCCTTCCATGTGTCGTGCCAGGTCCTGGGTGACTTTCTTCGAACTGATGGTTTTTTCCACTGCCGCATAAATCAGGTCTGCAGCCTCAAACCACTTGAGGTATTCCAACATCAGAGCGCCGGAGAGGATCTCCGCCGTGGGGTTGATGACGTTTTTGCCGGCATATTTCGGGGCGGTCCCGTGGACAGGCTCAAACATCGCGTGGTAATCGCCGATGTTGCCACCCGGAGCGATCCCGAGCCCTCCTACCATCGCGGAAATCGCATCGGACAGGTAGTCTCCATTGAGGTTCATGGTCGCAATAACCGAATACTCCGCAGTCCGGGTCTGAATCTGCTGGAACATGTTGTCGGCAATACGATCTTTAATCACGATCTTGCCTTCGGGGACCTGACCGTTGTATTCCTCCCAGAGTTCCTGTTCGGTCACGATGTAGTCTCGGAATTCTTCCTTGGCGAGTTCGTAGCCCCAGTCGCGGAACGCACCCTCAGTGTACTTCATGATGTTCCCTTTATGGACCAATGTCACGGACGGCTTCTTTCGGTCAATCGCATATTGAATGGCTTTGCGAACCAAACGTTTAGACCGAAATGCGGAGATGGGTTTAATGCCGATACCGGAATCTTTACGAATCTCAATTCCAAACTCCCGATAGAGAAATTCGCGGACTTTTTCAGCCTCTTCGGAATCCCAGGGCCACTCAATTCCAGCGTAGACATCCTCAATGTTTTCCCGGAACACGATCATATCCACGAGTTCGGGGCGTTTCATCGGGGAAGGTACGCCGGTAAAGTAGCGAGAAGGACGCACACAGGCGTAGAGGTCCAAGGCTTTTCGGATGGCCACATTCAGGCTTCGGTAGCCGCCAGCGACAGGTGTGGTGAGAGGCCCTTTGATGCCGACATAGTACTCCCGGATGGCCTCCAGGGTCTCTTCGGGGAGGACAGAGCCATAGACCTGACCGGCTTTCTCTCCTGCGAGGATCTCGGTCCAGGCGATCTTCCGTTTCCCTCCGTAGGCTTTTTCTACTGCGGCATCCAGGACGCGTCGCATGGAAGTGACCACCTCTGGGCCAATGCCATCCCCTTCAATGTAGAGGATGATGGGATGGTCGGGGACATGGAGTTTCCCATCCTGGACGGTAATCTTCTCACCCCATTCTGGGGGTTGAATGTTGAATGAAGCCATCGTGATGCCTCCTTTTGGTGGTAATTATAAGCGAGGGGTGCGGAAAAAATAAAAAAACCCGGGCTGCGACCTACTCTCCCACCCCCTCGCGGGGGCAGTACCATCGGCCCTGGCGGGCTTAACTTCCGTGTTCGGAATGGGAACGGGTGTGGCCCCGCCGGTATGGCAGCCCGGGAAATTTTTCCCGTAGATGTTGAAGAGACGGGAGATCTGGGATCTCCCTGGGTCCATTACAAGGAGCAACGGTTCCTGGCGATAGCCAGGGGATAAAGCCATAAAAGAGAAAAAGATTGAGAAGGTGGTTAAGCCTCTCGGCCGATTAGTACGGCTCGGCTGAACCGGTTGCCCGGCTTACACCTGCCGCCTATCGACCCGGTAGTCTTCCGGGGGCCTTAGTCCCGAAGATCCCGAGGGATCCTCAGGACGGGGCACCTTATCTTGGGGCGCGCTTCCCGCTTAGATGCTTTCAGCGGTTATCGCTAAGGGACGTGGCTACCCTGCTGCGCCGCTGGCGCGACGACAGGTACACCAGAGGTCCCCCCACTCCGGTCCTCTCGTACTGGGAGCAGCCCCCCTCAAGTGCCCTCCGCCCGCGGCGGATAAGGACCGACCTGTCTCACGACGGTCTAAACCCAGCTCACGTAGCGCTTTAATGGGCGAACAGACCAACCCTTGGGACCTTGTCCAGCCCCAGGATGCGCTGAGCCGACATCGAGGTGCCGAACCGCGCCGTCGATGTGAACTCTCGGGCGCGACTAGCCTGTTATCCCCGGGGTACCTTTTATCCGCTGAGCGACGGCCCTTCCACACGGAGCCGCCGGATCACTAGGCCCGGCTTTCGCCTCTGTTCGGCCTGTCGGCCTCACAGTCAGCCCCCCTTATGCCCTTGCACTCCACGCACGGTACCGTCCGTGCTGAGGGGAGCTTTGGACACCTCCGTTACCTTTCAGGAGGCCACCGCCCCAGTGAAACTGCCCGCCAAGCGCTGTCCCTCCGGCCGTTCCCGACCGTGAGGTTAGTGCTCCAACACACCAAGGGTGGTATTTCACTGGCGGCTCCACCGGAACTGGCGTCCCGGCTTCACAGCCTCCCACCTATGCTACACATGGTGTGCCAGAACACAACGCCAAGCTGCAGTAAAGGTCCACGGGGTCTTTCGGTCCTGCCGCGGGTACCGCGTATCTTCGCGCGGACTACAACTTCGCCGAGCCCCCCGCTGAGACACCGGCCCAGTCGTTACACCATTCGTGCAGGTCGGAACTTACCCGACAAGGAATTTCGCTACCTTAGGACCGTTATAGTTACGGCCGCCGTTTACCGGGGCTTCGGTTCGG
>CAYQZW010000069.1:0-9763 GCA_964422065.1 uncultured bacterium
AGGTCGGCCCCATGGTCCAGTAGATGGGTCGCAAAGGAATGCCGGAGCACATGGGGGTGGACGCCGTATAGGAAAGCCAAACGTTGGAAGACCCTCCGGATCCGCTGCCAGAGTTGAGTTCGTGTGAGGGGGCGGCCGGTTCGGGTGACAAAGAGACGGTCGGTCTTCGGCCGGAACAACTCCCGGATTTGAAGGTAGGCGATGAGAGCCTCTTTGGCGCGCTGTCCGATGGGGACCAGTCGCTCTTTCCGACCCTTGCCAAGGACCCGCGCGACCGACTGAGGTAGGTCTACATCTTGGAGCCGGAGTCCCGTGAGTTCTGAGGCGCGCATCCCGGAGGCATAAAGGAGTTCCACAATCGCTCGGTCGCGGATTTCTACGGGCTTCTCTGGACGCCACTGGTCAAGCATCTGGGTGAGCGTATCCTCCGGCAGGGCTTCGGGCAAACCCCGTTCGGGCTTCAAGCCGGGGAGTCGGACCACAGGATTCGAAGGGATCCATCCCTCCCGATGCAGGAACCGATAGAACCGCCGCAAAGCCGACTGTTTTCGTTTCACACTGGAACGTTTAAAACCGTACCGGACCAGACTGGAAAGGTACCGACGGATCTCTTTTCGGGTCACTTTTCGAGGGTCAGTGATGCCCCAGCCTTCCCGAAGGTATTCCAGGAACTGGGTAAGATCGCGGCGATAGGCCTCCACGGTGTTCGGGGAGAGATCCCGTTCGGCGGACAGATAGGTCAGGAAACGGTCAAGGAGTGTTTGCGGATCCATTGATCGAGTTCCTCCAAGGCTCGTCGGACGATAAAGCGTTTTTTCTCCAGTTTCCGGAGTCTCCGGGGGATATCGAGGATCAGACCAAAATTGGCGTTCATGGGTTGAAAGTGTTTGGGGTCGGTGGTGGTAATGTAGTGGATGAGTGCGCCCATCATGGTGTGGAGAGGTGGGGTGACCGGGGATTGGCCTTGTGCGAGGCGTGCTACGTTGATGCCCGCCAGAAGCCCGCCCATAGCTGCCTCGGTATAGCCTTCAGTCCCTACTAACTGGCCGGCGATCAGGACCTGGGGATAGGCCTTGAGTTGGAGGGTGGGCAACAGGATTTTCGGGGACTTCAAGTAGGTGTTCCGGTGGATGGCGCCGTAGCGGAGGAACTCGGCGTGCTCCAAGCCCGGGATCATGCGGAAGACCCGGCGCTGTTCCGGGATTTTGAGGCGGGTCTGGAACCCGACCAGGGAGTATGCGGTCCGGTCACGGTTCTCCGGGCGGAGTTGGACCACAGCGTAAGGCATCTGGCCGGTTTTCGGGTCTTTTAAGCCGGTAGGCCGGAGGGGGCCGTAACGGAGGGTATCCAGCCCGCGACGGGCCATCTCCTCGATCGGCAAACATCCCTCAAAGAACGGGATTTTTTCGTCGAAATGGGGCTCATGGACCTCGGCGGTTCGGAGGGCTTCGACGAAGCGTTCATACTCCTCCTGGGTCATGGGGGCGTTTAAATAGGAGTCCGGGTCCCAGCCGTGTCGGTCCTGAAAGAACAGACGGTCCATGTCCAGGGAGTCTGCGGAGACAATGGGGGAAATGGCGTCATAGAAAGCCAGACTCTCCTCCCCTGTGAGGCGCTGAAGGTCTCGGGCCAACGCATCGGAGGTCAGGGGGCCGGTCGCAACCACGACCCATCGGTCTGTAGGGATCTCGGTCACCTCCTGGCGAACGATCTCGATTTCAGGGTGCTGTTCGATCTTCTCTGTGACGATCTGAGCAAATTCCTGCCGGTCGACCACCAGGGCTTTGCCGCCGGGCAAGGAGGCTTGGAGGGCGGCCTCCAGGATCAGGCTGTCCAGTCGGAGCATTTCCTTTTTAAGAAGGCCATGGGCGTTGAGGGGGTCCACGGCTTTCAAGGAGTTGGAGCAGACGAGTTCCGCGAGGCGATCGGTATGATGGACGGGGGTTTGTCGGACGGGCCGCATTTCAAACAACACCACGTGAACACCACGTTGAGCGGCCTGCCAAGCGGCTTCCGAGCCTGCGAGCCCACCGCCGATGACCCAAACTTCTGGCTTCACTGTCATCGCTTTTCCTCAAGTTGCAAGAGAATTGTAAACCTTTTCGGTCGGTCCCCGAACCCGGTGGCTCGACATGAGGGGGATCGGGTCCATCCCCTTCCCTTGACTGAAAATCCGTTTAAAGATATAATTCCCAACGAGATTCCCGAGACGAAAGGGAGGAGACCATGACGAAGGCGGATATTGTTGCGAGCATCACGGAACAGACCGGGATCCCGAAGAAAGAGGTGGCCCTTGTCGTCAACGCGTTTCTCGAGATTTTGCGGCAGGCCTTTTTGAACCATGAACGTGTAGAACTGCGCGGGTTCGGGGTGTTCACGATCAAGAACCGAAAGCGTCGGATCGGGCGGAACCCGAAGACTCTGGAAGAGGTAGAAATTCCAGAAAGACCAGCCGTGGTCTTTAAGGTGTCCAAACTCATCCGAGAAAAACTGGAAAAATAAGGAGGCCTTATGCCCTGTGGACGGAAGAGGAAACGGAAGAAGATCAAGCGGCATAAGTTAAAGAAGCGCAGGAAACGGGATCGTCATAAGAAAAAGAAGAGATGAGGGTCGTGGTCCTCGCCGATACCCATATCCCCCACCGGGCAACGGATTTGCCTGGGCCGGTATGGGATGCCATCGAGTCGGCGGACCTCGTGATCCACGCAGGAGACTTTACGTCGTACGACTTCTTGGTCGAACTGCGCTCACTCAAAGAGGTAAGAGGGGTTTACGGGAACATGGACGAGTACCGGATCGCGGAGGAATTGCCGGAGAAAGCGGTCTTTGAGATCGAAGGCGTGAAGGTCGGGGTCATCCACGGCTTTGGAGCACCGCTGGGACTTGAAAAACGCGTCCGACAACGATTCGCGGAAGACGGTGTGGATCTCATCATCTATGGCCACTCGCATAAGGCCGTATGGAAACAGGAAGATGGGGTCTATATCCTGAATCCCGGGACCCCAACGGATACCCTCTTTTCCAGAAAGCGGACCTACGCCGTTTTGGAAATCAAAAACGGGAACATTGAGGGTGAAATCATCCCGATTCGTTAACGCGCCCGTAGCTCAACTGGATAGAGCGCGAGATTCCGGATCTCGAGGCTGGGGGTTCAAGTCCCTCCGGGCGCGCTTTTCCCTTCCTCAAAGGACCTCGTGAATGGTCCATATCCCCGTCATCCCTCGCTGGAGTGTCACGTGGCTGAAGGTCTGTCTGTTTTCCGGGCTTGTCCTTGTGAGCCTCCAGAGTCCCCTTTTCGCTGGCCCAGTGACCCTGAACGGCTATTTTGAGGGGGAATACGTCTCCGACAAGAACCGGCGTCCGGCACCCTGGGATCTGTGGAACCCCAAAAACTATCTGGAACTCAAGTTCAGCGCCCATCCCTTTCCCAACTCTGAGGCCTATGTCTCCATCAACATGCTCTCCAATGCGAACTACGCACGCATCTACTTCAATCAGGCCCACCTAACCCTCCGGGGAGACCGAAAAGAGATCAACTTCTTCGCTCGGGAAGACCGATTTTATCTGGACTCCCCCCTCCTCTACCTGGTGAACACCGACCGGGCCCGCGACGACGCCTGGGGTCCCAAGGCCGAAGGGGTTCGTTTTGACTTTTGGCAATACGGAGGGTTTTACGGCACCGGAATCGTGTACAAGTTCCGAACGTTCCAGGGCGAGGGCTATATGGGCCGAATTCGGAAAGAGTTCGGCACTCGCGCCATGCTCGGGCTCCTCTACCTCAAGAAAGACTGGCATACCGGGACTCCACCCACCTACAATGAAGTTGTCGCCTTCCAGGGCCAGGTACGGCTTTATGGAAGCACCTATTTGCGGTGGGAGACCGCGACTTCTACTCATCCGGTGATCCGGGACCCGAGCCGAGACGACCGGCGTGCCACCGAAATCGAACTTCGGTCCATCCACTGGAAAAACTTTAACATCGCTGGCTCGGTCTTTCACTACGGCATCAACTTTACCGACGAATTCTCCAATAAGTTTAACCCCAGTTTTGACCACGAGTTTGATCGCAAGGGGTATAGCCTGGAGGTCGTCTACTTGTTCCCAACCCGCGCCATCAACCTCATCTACAAGACCCGTCGGTTCCGCACAAGGTATCAACACCCCATCCTTTTGGATGAACCCTTTACGGTAGTGTGGAACTATGGAGAGGTCTATACCGAATTCATCGGTGGGGTCAACGCCAAAGTCGCGCTGGACTCTTGGAAAGACTACTTGAATACGTGGACGCACCTCTTGTTTGAAGTGATCGGTGAAAACCGGCGGATGCGTGTCAAGTTACAGTACAAAATCAAAGACCTCGGGGTCAACCGCCACGGACAACAATTCGTATACTCCATCGGCGAACGCCATCTCATTGGCTTGGAACTCCGGGTAAACCTCACGGACCACTTGCAGTTTTACGGCCGTGGGGTCGTGGGGATGGGAGTCTATCGGAACTGGCAAAGTCTGTTCTTGCAATTGGCCTATCGCCGGTTTCAAAATACAGAGATCTACTTGGAATATGGCGAGCCCTCTCATACCGACAACGATCTGGTGAATGACTTTGACGTTTCGGAAAACCCATACCAGAAAATCGTGGACCGCGTGAAGGTCCTGGTGAAATTCTGGTTTTAAGGAGTGACGATGACCTGGTTCTTGTTGACGCTCATCATCGGTTTAGGCCCGGAGAAGGTCGAAGGGGGGATCCGGTTCACTTACTACGACCCACGCGCCAAACAGGTGTACCTGGCCGGCGACTTCAACAGCTGGGATGTCACCGCAACCCCGATGACCCGGGACGACAAAGGGGTATTTTCCGTGGTCGTTCCCCTCGGTCCTGGCCGATACGAATACAAGTTCGTGGTGGATGGCCAATGGGTCGCGGATCCCTACAACCCCGTGACGGTCGGTCCCTATGGGAACTCCGTGATTCAGGTGGATGAAAAAGGGAACCTCGTTCCGGTTTTGCCGACCTCAAACACGCCGATGTCCTCCATGGTCTACGTCCACGGCGATATCCGGTCTCAACTGAAAATGGATCGGGATACTCTGGAGAACCGGTACCGTTTATTTGACCACGAAGAAGACGTCAAGCTGGACATCACGGCGCAACTTTCCGGCGTGAAACTCTGGTCTCGGCTCCGATATAACACCCGTACAAACCTGGATACCGTTACCCGTCTTGTCCCGGTCCGCATTGAACGTGCACTCCTGACCATGGGCTCTGCCCCGACCATCAAAGTCTTTTACAACAAGTGGGTGTATGAATCGGACGAGCCTCTCCATCTCATCGGCATGGAAGGGGAATACAGGGAGCCCTTCGGGCGGGATGAACAGGGACTCCTGGTGGAAGGCCGCGCCCTTGGCTTCAAAAAACTCCTGGCCATGTACTCCAATGAGATTCCGACGGACCGAGACTTGCTCTTTTTCAGAGCCGTTCTGGGGAGCGGTCCCGTCCAGATCGGTTTTTCCTTCCGGGGCCTGGATGCGTTTCATCGGCAATATCAAGTGCCCAGTCCGGACAGCCTCCGGGTTCCGGATCAAGATACCCTCCTCCTCCACTTCAACCTGTTTGATCGGGAGGGCTTGGGTTCGGTGGACAGCAGGTTCCGGATATCCCCGTCATGGTCTCTCATCGGCGCTTGGGGCCGCGGTACGCGATGGGTGGTCGCCGGCGAAAACGATGTCAACGGCCAAAAGAGCCTCTGGGTTCGCGACCACCGCAAATGGAAGAAGTTTGAGGTCCAACGCTGGGTCCTCGCCCCGACTTGGGACCATGCACCCTGGCAGTGGAAGTTCCAGGTGGACCGCGAACAGATCACCTATGACTCCCTCTTCTTGAGGAGCCCAAGCCGGACCTTCACTTACACCCGGGTCTCCCTCGAACCGGCTTACCTAGGGCAAAGGGTCCAAGCACGTCTCACCTGGGCCCAAACCACCCTTGAACCGCCAAGCGACTCCTTCCCCTGGAATGACCTCTTTGACTACAGTTGGTACTCCCGCCTCCAGTACTACGAATACCCGCTCGTAGGCTATCGGTACAAAGTCACATTCCAGCCAGAAATCCGAGTCAAGCCATGGAAGGGTTTGGATCTTTGGGTCTTTTATCGCGGTAATGCGGCCTGGAGTGTCCATATGCCTTCTGTGATCTCTCCGGGTCAGTGGAGTGGATACCTCCTGGGCCTTTTACGTCCTGACTTTTATGCTGGCCCGGTCTCCGTCGTGGAAAAGATCGGAATGGATCTCCAGGTCCGAGGTTGGCGGCTTTATGTAGAGGACCGTCTGTTCCGTTTGGTTTCCACGACATTACAAACCGATGCACGGTATTCCACGTTTTATGCGGAACTTTCCTATGCCCTCACACCGACGGCGTTGATCCGTCTCTCTTATGGACTCCGGCCCTGGGACTTGAACGATGACGAACGGGCGCAGCGGGAGTTCCTCAGAGCGCAAGGCGTCACAGACTTGATGGTTCAGCAGGGCTACCTACGGCTTGGGCGTGCGATGAACTCCGCCGAACGGGCGTTGAGTCGCATCCACACGATCACCCTTTGGGGAGAACTGAGGTTTTGAGGATGCGAAGCCGGATTGGAATCGTCCTCACGGCAACTGCGCTGGCCCTCGCAGGGTGCGGGGTCTGGAAACTGATCAAGCCACGTTTGCCCGCCCCGTACAAAACCCCCCAGGGCGTCGTGTTCCAGTTCTATGCACCTTCCGCACGATTCGTCAACGTGGCGGGAGACTTTAACCGGTGGTGTGGCACCGCCGATGGCCCCTTTGACCCCCGGATCGGCCGAATGTATGACGATGGGACCCACGGCGACCGTGTGGCTGGAGACGGTATCTGGACCGTGATCATCCCCCTGGACCCCGGTGTCTACCAGTACAAGTACGTGGTAGATGGCACCGCCTGGTATCTGGACCCCTCGAACTACGAAACCGTTCAGTCCGGCCCTTATACCAACTCTCTGCTTCGAGTCCAATGAAACGAATTCCAGGCTGGCTCATCCCGGTGATCGGATACGCGCTCTTGAGTGCAGCGCTCCTGGGGATTCAAACGCCCAGACTCGGCGCAGAGGCGATCACCTATTTCCGCTGGGCCCTGTTCCTCGCTTCGGCGTTGCTGATCATGATCACCCGCCCTGTGATCCCAATGGTCCGAGCGTTAAAACCCATAAAGATCCGCCAGGTCCTGGGCTGGGTCTTGATGGCCCCTTCCCTGGTCATCCCCATCGCAGGGTATTTCCTGGCCTATTATGCGGGAAACCGAACGGAATTCTGGCCCTTCTTAATCCTTGGAGGATTCCATCTTTTTCGGTTTTATCCATCCCTAAAGGAGGTCTTATGACCATGCGTCGAACCGCACGATGGCTTTTGCCCGGGACCTTGTGGGTCCTGGGAATCTTAGGCTGTAGCAAATTGCTCCAGACTCCTGGCCAAGAAGGCTCTCAAGTGGCCTCCCCTCCTGGACAGGTCTTTTTGACTCAGTACAACACGATGCAACTTTTGGGTGACTTTAACGGCTGGGCGATCGGGGATCTGGAGGGGACCCGGATGACGCTGGTGGACGATTGGACCTGGGTCAAAACCGTGTATTTTTCCGCACCCCGGTCGTCCATCTGGTTCAAGTTTGTGCCCAATCAAAACTGGGACCTGGCTTATGGCACACCCGGCGATGACGGCGGGGCCCTGGAAGGCTACGCAGAGCCCAACCAGGGCGGCACAGGAAACCATATCGACTCTCACATCCCGGAGGCAGGGTACTGGACCTTTGAGTTCCACGAGAACACCGGCTATTACCGCATTTATAAGGTCTCTGGCCCAGGCGGAACTGTTCTGGGACAAGTGATCTTCACAGACGACTCGGTTCCCCCCTATCCCCCGGCTACCGTGGTCCTCTTGCAATCGGATGGCACCCCGTATGCTCAAACCTTCTCGGACACCCTCACAGGCGAGTTTGGCTTCACTGCTGTAGCCACCGGCACGTACCATCTCGTGGCCACGGCCTCGGGCTACCTCCCAGACACCCTCTACAATCTCACCGTTGAAAACGACACCCTCTCCGGCCTCATCCTCACCCTGGAGCCCGCCCCTACAGGTGGCGCAACGCCGGATCCGCCGTTCTTCACGCCGACCTTAGACGGTGACCTTTCGGACTGGCCCGCCCCGGCAGCAACCGATACGATCGGCGACAGCGATTGGGGCCTGGACGGCGATCTGGGCTCCCTCTACGTGGCCCATGACTCTACCTACCTGTACATTGGCCTGACCTACGCACTCGGACAAAACAACAATGCCTGCATCCTCTATCTGCACGTGGGAACCCCGGATACCACGGACGGCGAAACCGATATGAACACCCTGGATTGGTATCCTCGGAACTTCCAGTTCCCCGAAGCGATGGCACCTGAGTTCGCCATTGCCCGATGGGGGCATACGGTGCCCTTTGAACTCCGGCACCTCTACAAAGACAACACTACAGTCCCCGTAGATCCAGCACTCTATCAGGTGGTAGACCAGGAGGTCGGCGGGAATATCCTTTCCACGGAGATTGCCATCTCCCTGGATGCCCTCTATGGACTGGGCGAGGGACAGGTCCCGCCTTACGCCACCATCCACATCGTCGCGGTCATTGCCGGAGGTGACCACTATGGTGGCCCGGAGACGGTGCCCGATAATCCGATCCCGGACCCTGCAGGCCCGATCCTGATCCAGACGTTCTATACCGAGCCGATTGACACGGACGGCCAGTAGCCCGTAAGGTCATACGCCAACAAACCACCGAGGAGGTGCACCCCATGAAGGTCAAATTTGGAGACAAAACCCACACGTTTGAACGAGACCTGAAAGTTCGGGACCTGCTGAAGGAATTGAAACTGAACCCTGAAGAAGTGATCGTGATTCGGAACGGAGAGGTCGTGACGGAGGATGAGGTGGTTCGGGTAGGGGATGAGATTGAGATTGTTCGTGTGATTTCCGGGGGCTAATCGGAATCGCTGAACGGTGGGTGGGCTTTTCGGAGCCATGCAGACAGGAGCCGTTGATGGCTCTGGAAAGCAAGGGTAGGTGGGGGATCCAGGGGTCGCCATTCGGCATCAGCCGCATCGTCGCCAGGTCGCAAGGGCCCTGGCCGATCCACCGACACGGCATAGCCAATGACCAAAACCCGGCGAAAGATCCGGCTGGGTTCTGAGGCCACATCCACGAGCCCCAGGAGCCGGCCGGTCAACCCCGTCTCCTCTTTCAATTCGCGTAACGCAGCTTCCTCTGGGGATTCATCCATTTCCAGGAATCCTGAGGGCAGCGCCCACGCTCCTTGTTTTGGGGGAACCCCCCGTCGGACCACCAGGATCTGGTGATCGTGGAACGCCAGGACAGCCACGGCAGGGACAGGATTCTCATAGACGAAGCGCTGACATTGGGGACAATAGGGATGCTGGGGATGGGGGTGACGGTTCCATTCCAGGGGATGTCCACAGTAGGGACAGTACCGGTAAGGATAGACGGGCAACAGTTTGGTCATCCAGAGGAAAAGCGGAGGGTGAGGGACTCGAACCCCCAAGGGCGCGAACGCCCAGCGGATTTCAAATCCGCCGCCTTACCAATTCGGCACAACCCTCCGCATGACTGAGACATAATGAGTTTAACCGTGTCCATAGGGAACGTCAAGGGAGGGTTTTGTCTGGAGGGATCGTCGAAACCCTTCTGTCTTGATGAAGGTCAG
>CAYQZW010000070.1:0-9709 GCA_964422065.1 uncultured bacterium
TGACCACCGCCAGGATGGCACGGAGTTCCAGGGTCTTGAGCGTTTTGATTTTCTCGCGGAACAGGAACTCCAGGGCGGCTTTGCCATAAGATGCCAGTTCTTTTCGGGCCTCTGGCACCTTCTCTTTATTCTCTCCGACCCCCCATTGGGTCGCGACCTGATAGATCTCTTCCAATTTGGCCTTCAGGCTATCGTTGAGGGTATCGGGGGCAAGGAGGATCAGGGCAGTTGCCAGGGCCCACATGGCGGGTCGTTACCGAGACCAGCGGATGCCCCAGGCGACCTGGGTCAGGGTCTCCTGGATCCGTGTCCAGGTCCCGTTGTCGAACTGACCGTGCGACACCGGGGTCCACGCAATCCCCACTTCCAGGGTCAGGCCAGGAACCACCGTGTGGGAAAGGCCGCCGGTATAGGTGGTGATCCAGAGATCCCGGGCATAGGACTGGCGGATCATGCCGCCGATCATGAACGCGGTTCGGGGATACAGTCCGTGTCGGATGCCGAAGTGAAACCGCCAGATATCCCGGTATCCTGGGGAGACCCGGCTCCACTGTTCACGTCCTACACGGAAATAGATCTTGGAGGGCCTTCGGGTCCGTGGGGTCAGTTCGGCGGCGAGGTCCCAGGTTGGGGGGATCCCAACGCCTACGTCCGTATTCCACCCCGATCGGTACGTCCCCCCTACCTTCATCCGATATCCCCACCGGTAACTCACGCCCACAGCGAATCCGTTCCCTTGGAGCGAGAGGGTATCTTCGGCCAAGGAATCTCCGGTCTCAGGGGTCCAGTACGCCTCGTGGTTCGTCACCGTCATTTGGTGATATTGGTATGCCAGACCCAGGGTCCATTCTGTGATTCGGGCTCCAAAGGCCACCGTCAGCCGTTGGATGCCCCCCTTCTGATCCAAGATCACGCGACGGACCGGGGTATAGACATCCAGCCGATCTTCTTTTTTGTAGTAGTACGAAACATCCAGCGGTGTATCCCAACTCAGGCCTACCCCAGCGTAGCGGGTGCCGTAAGAGAGCGTCAGGCTATGAAGGTTCTGATCGGTGTTGTACCGGGAATAGACCGTGGCATATCCCACGGTGTTGTTGAACGGATCATAGGCCGGGATGCTCCGGCGTTCTTGAAACAGGGTCCACATTCCGGTAGCCTGGAGGTGCCAACCCCGGGCGAAGGCGACTGCTGCCGGGTTCTTCATCATGATGTCGGGCCAGAAAAACTTCGTTCCCGCCAGGGCCAGGTCCTGGGCTGTGGTATAGGGGATCGGATCGCCAGCTGCCTGACGTGCCTCCAGGAGGGTCCACCCCATCAGTTGGGTCAGGATCAATAGGTTTTGGATCATGGACTTTCCTCTCGTTGTCTTTTTCGGTGACCCCACATGACGTACACGACGTAGAGCACAAGTCCAATGGTAATGGCAGAATCGGCGAGATTAAACACCGGCCACCGATAGCGGCCGATCCCGACGTCAATAAAGTCCACCACGGAGCCAAAGCGGAGTCGATCTATCACGTTGCCCAGTGCTCCACCGAGGAAGAGCCCAAAAATCCGGATAGGCACGGGCTCTTGTTCCAAAAACAAGGCCACCAAGATGACCAGGGTAGCGATGAGACCCGCAAGGGGGTAAGGGAAGTGCTCCCCCAAAGAGATCCCAAAGAGTGCGTTGGGGTTCCGGATATAGGTGAGTCGCACAAAATTCCCCAGGATTGGGACCGAGTGTCCGTAGGGGATGACCGCAGAAACCAGGGCTTTCGACAAGTGATCAAGGACGAGGACGAGCCCCGCGATCAGAAAGGCCTGGATCTTAGGCCCGAAGGTTCTGGGCGCAGTTTGCACAGTAGCGGGCTGCGGGGAGAAGGTCAAGTCGTTCCTCCTCTATCGGTTGGCCACAATGCTCACAGAGGCCGTAGGTCCCCTGGGAAATCCGTCGGAGGGCCTCTTCCAGTTCATGGATCTGGCGCATCACCCGTTCGGTATGGGCAGCCAGGAGTACACGCTCCTGGTCCCGGAGCGCCATGTCTGCCAAATGGTCACTGTATCGTTTCTCATCCTGTAGGAGTTCTTGTAAGGTCTGATCGTGCTTTTCAAGTTCCTTCTTACGAATCAGGAGTTCTTGTTCAATCCGGTCCTTGTACTTCTGAAGGTTCATTCCAGGCGAACCGGCATCATCAGAAAGAGGATAGATTCGTCGTCCAGGGACGTTGCTGGGTCAATCCGTAGGGCAGTACTCGGAGTATAGACGCGGATCAACACTTCTTCGTCGTCAATATGGCGAATAATGTCCAGAAGGTACTGCGCATTGATGCCGACCTGGAGTTCCTCACCGACATAGTTTCCCTCCAGTCGCTCTTCGGCGTCTCCGATCTCCGGTGAGGACGCGAGGAGTCGGACCCCTTCGGTAGAGAGATCCATCCGGATGGTATGGCTGGGGGATTCCGTAAACGGCAAAATGCGTTTGATGCTATCTTCTAATTCCGCTTTGGAAATGCGGAAGACATTGCCGTCGGGCCGAGGGATGACATCCTCGTAGTTGGCGTACGGCCCCTCTATCAGGCGGCTCACGACCCGGGTCCGGCCCTTTTCAAAGCCAATCTGGCTCTCGGAGAACAGGACCTTGACCGCTTCCTCGGTGTGGTCCCGTTTCCGGAAGAACTCCAGCGCATCCCGGGGGATAATGACATCTGCGCTCCCTTTAAAGTCTGCACTGATCACGCGGTAATAGCCCAGCCGGTGGGCATCGGAGGCCACGAACCGGAGTTCCCCGTCCCGGAGTTGCCAGAGGATCCCATTGAGATACGCCCGGGCATCGTCTTTGGCAGCACAAAAGCCGACATACTCAATGCCCTTACGAATGACGGACCACGGGATCTCCGCAACCTCAGGGGCCGAGACCTCCCGCATCGGCGGGAAGTCCTCTGGAGGCGTACCGATCAGGTTATAGACCCCGGTCCGGCCCATGATCTTGGCAGAACGAGGCTGGGCTTCGACCTGGACAATCCCAGAGGGGATGTTGGATACAATCGTCAGGAGGGGCTTGCCCGGAAGCGTAATAACCCCGTCTTCCTCCCCCTGAACCTCTATGGTATCCTGGATGGAAAAATCCAGATTGGTGGCATACACCGTCAGGTTGTTCCCATCCAAGCGAAGCAGGATGTTATTCATGATGGGGATGGGGGAAGACCGGGGCAGGGCCAGAGAAACTTCCTGCAGGACATCCTGGAAAATCTCCTTCTCCACAGAAAACTTCATCGCTTCACAACCTCCTCTTTGTCAATTTTAAAGCACCACAGTATTAGTAGTAGGGTGGAAAAGTGGTGCAACCGTTTGGGGGGCAGACAGTAGCCCAACGGGAAAACTTTTTCATAACTCACCGCAGACCCAGGAGATCCTGGATTTTCCCCACCTGTTCCCGGAAGGTTTCCTGGGTCTGGAGCATGGCCTGGGCCTTCCGGACGCTATTCAGGATGGTGGAGTGGTCGCGTTTCCCGAGGTGGCGTCCGACTTCTTCCAGGCTATAGCCTAAGATCGTATGAAGGATGTAGGCCGTTGCATGTCGGGCCCGCACAATCGGGGCATGTCGCCGCTTCCCGACGATGTCCCGGACCCGGACCCGGAACACACGAGAGGCCATCCGGATCACATCTTCCGGAGACGGGGGCGGGCTCTCGCGAACAAACTCGTCCAGGATCTCCCGAACGGTTTCAAAAGTGAGTTCTTTCCGCAAGAGGGTCTGGGCCGCCTTCAGGCGGTTGATGCACCCCTCGAGTTCCCGGATGTTGTCTCGGACCCGCTCGGCGATGTAGAGCAGGACTTTCCGGGACAACCGGAGCCCGACCTCTTCAGCCTTGACCCGAAGGATCTCAATCCGGGCATCCAGGTCGGGTGGACCGATCTCGATGATCAGCCCGCCCTGGAGCCGGGAAACCAGCGAGGGGGAAAGGGTCGGGATGTCTCGGGGGTGCCGGTCGGAGGTCAGGACGATCCGTTTGTTCATAGACTGTAAAAAGTTCAACGTGTACACAAGTTCCTCCTGGAGCATGTTTTTGTTCCGGAGGAACTGGATATCGTCAATCAAAAGCACGTCCAGGGAACGAAACTTCCGTCGGAAATCGGCCATCTGATCGTTTCTCAGGGCGGTAATGAGTTCGTTCATAAGGTTCTCTGCAGGGGTGTAAAAGATCCGCAAGTGTGGGAAGTTCTCCAGGATGTAGTTGCCGATCGCGTGGAGCAGATGGGATTTGCCGAGGCCAGACCGGCCAAAGAAGAGGAGGGGGTTGTATAGAGGGGTCAGCGGGTCGCGGGCCACGGCGATGGCTGCGGAATACGCGAGTTGGTTGTGATTCCCGACGATGAAGTTAGAAAAGATGAACCGGCGCTGGATCCGTGAGGCGGGATGGAACGTCAACACCCGGGCACTCCGCTTGGCCGATGGGGAGCCGTTGACGACGTACTCAACCTGGAAGGGGGTCCGGAGGTCTGCCATGACCTCCTGAATGAGGTCCGAGAAGTGCTCACTGAGCCATTCCCGGAAGAACTCGTTGGGGACGGAGACGAGGAGCCGACTACCCTGGATCTCGAGGCCCCGGGTGTTCTGGAACCAAGTTCGGAAGGTTCGATCGGAGACTCGGTTTTTGACGCCTTTCAGGATCGCTTTCCATAAGGTGCTCGCATCCGAACGTTCCGCAGAATCAGGTCCGCCAACGCTACGCCTCATCTATCCCCCCTTTCTCGTTTGGGAAACACTGTTGGGGTCCGGGACCAAACGCAAGGCCAATTATTAGGACAAAGCCGGCCAAGTGTCAATCGAAGGAGTAACTCCCTGCAGCTCAATGGGAAAAGCCGGCCCTCACAGAGAAGGGGGGTGTGGAAAACTCTGCGGAAAACCCTCGAAACCCTTTGGGCGCCAGTGTGTTCGGAACGGGACAGCGCAAAACAGAGAAAATCGGCCATTTTTGAAGAAAAAAGTCAAAAATTTGCCCCAAAGACGCTTGATGAAGGACACGGGTTCGCCTTACTCTATGAGCCACAACGATCCACGGAGGCCAAGAACGATGGCAAAACAGGTGATCCTTTCCGGAATGAGGCCCAGCGGGAAACTGCATCTGGGACACCTCGTGGGTGTGCTGGAAAACTGGAAGAACCTACAAAACGAGTATGAGTGCTACTTTGAGGTGGCCGACCTCCATGCCTTGACCACGGAGTATAAAAATACACCGGAAATTCGCCAGAACACCCTGGAAATGGTCAAAGACTGGATCGCCGTCGGCATTGACCCGGAGAAGGCCACCCTCTTCGTGCAGTCAGAAGTGAAGGAACACACCGAACTCCATCTCTATTTTTCCATGCTCGTCAGCCTGAGCCGACTCTTACGAAACCCCACCTTCAAGGAGTACATCGCCGACCTTCAGGCCCGGGAGTTCCGGACCTCCCGGAAACGACTCCTTGAGGAAGTGGCAGTCCGCACCATAGAGAAGTTCCTGGACTTCGTACAGTCTAAGGAGTTCAAACCCGAGAAGATCGGCGAAAAACAGTATCAAGGTGTCTTAAAAGCCAAACTCAAAGACCAATTCGTTGAAGCCTTTGCAGAAGGGTTCGTGGCAAGTGACCAGGAGGAACTCTCCTATGGTCACCTGGTCAACTATGGGTTTCTGGGCTATCCGGTCCTCCAGGCCGCCGATATCTTGCTGTACAAGGGCGAACTTGTGCCGGTAGGGGAAGACCAGGTCCCCCACATCGAATTGACCCGGGAGATCGCCCGTCGGTTCAACCAACTCTACAAAAAGGTCTTTCCCGAACCCAAGCCCCTGCTGACAGAGTTCCCGCGAGTGCCTGGCACCGACGGCAAACGGATGTCCAAAAGCCGGGGCAATACGATCCTCATCTCTGAGACGCCGGAATCCCTTCGCAAAAAGATCCGGAGCATGTTCACGGACCCAGAAAAGATCCGAAAAGGGGATCCCGGTCATCCGGAACGGTGCCCGGTCTTCGCACTGCACCGGATCTTCAACCGAGAAGAGACCCCCGAGATCGAACGGGATTGTCGCTCCGGGGCCCTGGGATGCGTGGAATGCAAACTGAATTTGACCGCTAAGGTGGAGGCCTACCTGACCCCCATCTGGGAACGTCGGCAGGCCCTGTCGGAGCCCCGGGTCATAGAGATCCTGCAGGAAGGGACCCGGAAGGCACGCGAACGGGCACAACAGACCATGCAGGAGGTTCGGGACGCGCTGAGACTCTTTTGAGGTCTGCGCACTGAGGGCGGGGATGGGAGTGGCACCATGACCGGCGAGGCGGAGCCATACGGCGAACCCCATAAGGTCCCTCGGGCCTACCAGTTCTTTGATTTGAGCGACTATGCACGCCCCTTGGCCGATCGCATGGTCGCCTGGCTCGCCCCAACCCCGATCTCTCCCCACCTCATCACCCTGACATACGGGGGACTCGGCATCCTGGCTGCCCTACTGTATGCCCGGGGCACCTGGCCGACCACGGCCATCGCCGGCCTTCTCCTCATCTTGAAGTCCCTGCTCGACGCCGTGGACGGTGCCCTGGCACGCGCCCGCAACCGGCCGACCAAAACCGGCCGATTCCTGGACTCAGATCTGGACTTCCTCGTGAACCTTGCCCTCGTGATCGGGATCGCACGGGGCTACCCCCTCTCCTGGATCTGTGCAGCCCTGGCCTTCCTCTCTATGGAGATCCAGGGCTCCTTTTACCACCACCTCTATGTGCTTTATCGGCACGCCGTCGGCGGAGATACTACGGCCACGCCCGAAGAAACCCCGAGCGCCTACCCGTACGAATCCCCGAGCGTGGTCAGGGTTCTCTACCGCATCTACCGGCTTTTCTACGGCTGGCAGGACGCCGCGGTCAGACGGATCCTCCAGAGACTCAAGATCCGTCCCACGGGCCGAAAAGACCGGCCGTTTCTTACCCAGATCTCCGTCTTCGGCCTGGGGTTCCATCTCCTCATCCTGGCGATCTTCTCGTGGTTCAATGCCCCGCACCTGGCCCTGATCCTGATTTTTACGGTATTCAACGTCTATCTGGCCGTCCTGCTGTGGAGTGTGGCGGGGAGGCGGGCATGAAGAGGAAGGAGACGTTGCCCTCAGGGAAACTCGACCCATCGTTTCTGACACGTCTGCTGGCAAGAGTCAAAACAGACCGGCCCGACCTCCTTCTGGGCCCCAGACCCGGCACCGACGCCGCCCTTGTCCAAATCGGGCCCGAAGTCTTGGCCATCACGTCTGACCCCATCACGTTCGTGACCACCCGCCTGGCGGCCTATCTCGTTCAAGTCAATGCAAACGACCTGGCGGTCTGCGGGGCACGCCCGGAGTATCTGGTTTTAGACCTCTTGGTGCCCCCGGGAACCCCTGCACACGACCTGGAGGCGTTCTTTGAGGACCTCCGGGCCGAAATCCACCCCCTGGGAATTGCGGTCATTGGAGGCCATACGGAGGTGACGGATGCCGTCCAGCGGATGGTGGCCGTCGGCACACTGATCGGTCGTGTGGAGGCCCGACACCTCCATCCGGATCAGGTGCGACCGGGAGATCGGCTTCTGCAGGTCCAGCCGGTACCGATCGAAGGGATGGCGATCCTTGCCCAGGAGATGCCCGAGACCCTGCGGGAAGTTCTGGGAGAGGAGGAGATTCAGAAGTGTCAGAGATTGATGGATGACCCTGGCATTGGGGTCCTGGCCTGGGCCCAGCGCATCTGGCCGATCCGGGAAGTTCGGTGGATGCATGACCCGACCGAAGGGGGCATCGCGACCGCGATCCATGAGATGGCCATGGCCACCGGGCTGGGGATCGTGGTGGAGCCCGATCGGTTCCTGGTGTTGCCAGAGGCCCAGAAGGCGGCCAGACGGCTGAAGTTTGATCCCCTGGGGCTCATTGCGTCTGGATGCCTCCTGGTCGCGGTGGCGCCGGAGGGCGTAGACCGGGTTCGGGCAGCCCTCCAGGGGGAGAAGGTGCCGGTCCAGGAGATCGGCAAATTCCAGAAAGAGCCCGGGGTCTGGGTACAGCGCGAAGGAGAGCCCCCGGCGCCCCTCCCGATGTTTGCACAGGACGAGTTGACCCGGCTTCTTTAAGACGCTGCGCTTCTCTGGAATACCAGGCCGTCGCTCGTAGTGATGATCCCCCGATAGAGGAACGAGATCTGGCGGAGTGCCGCCTGGAGATCAAAGTCCGTCAATGCAGAAATGCCGTCCTTCGGGACGACAACCTTATAGAACCGCAGGGCAGCACTGCCCGCCGTATGAAGAACGCAGATGTTGGCGACCGTACCGACGATGACCACGGTCTCAATTCCCAGGAGCCGCAGGTATTCATCCAGTGGAGTGCCATAGAAGGCGTCGTACCGGGTCTTGCGGATGAGGTAGTCTCCGGGCTCTGGTTTCAATTCATCCACGATTTCCCAGCCCCAGGTGCCCTCCACGACGTGTTCTCCCCAGATCTTGAACTCCGGATCATCCGGGCGATGGGAGTCCTGGGTATAGAAGATCGGGACCTTGGCTGCGCGGGCTTTGGCCAGCACCTTCTGGATCGCGGGGATCGTATCTTTGGCGGTCGGCACCGAGAGTTTCCCTTCGGGATACACGAAGTCCTTTTGCATGTCCACCACGATCACGGCGGACCGCTTGGCGTCTAACTCAACCCGATCCTGAATCGGAATTTCCGGAACTTCCACCATGGTTTCACCTCCCTTGGACGTCGAGATCGTATTAAATTATGAGGCCAGGATCATAAGAAGAGGGCTTCCCCCGTACACAAAGGATGTCGCAAAAAGACTTCTCCAGAATGTGTTGACATTCTGGAGGGCAAGACGAAGAAAGATCCCCTGATGGACAAAGCCGTCTGGCTCAATCTTGGGATGAGAGTTCGATGAGGAGAAGAGAGGCCTCGACTCCCGGATAGAGATCGTCTATTTCGGCTTGGATTTGGATGGTTTTGGCCAGGGCGGTGACGATGCGGCAGTAGGTGCGGATTTCCTCCAGGGAAAGCCGGCGCCCTTTCCGGTCCTTCAGCCACTTCTCTGCCGGGCGATAGCCGCCGATGGGGTATTCCCAAACCTCTGTGGGAACAGGAGCGAAGAACTGTATGCGGTTGATATACACCCGTTGAGCCTCGGGGTCGTAGTGGAAGCCCTCGTGGCGATTTGGGGCGACGGAGTTGTCGCCCTGGCCTTCCAGGCGAGCCAGGGGTGGGTCCAGTTCGGGCGATTCCAGAAGGTGGAGGTTCACCAATCGTTCGCCCAGTTGGGCCAGGGCCTCAAAGACCTCCCGGTCCTGGGGGAAGGGGATCCGGGGGAAGTCCAGCCGGAGGAAATCCACGTACTTCTCCCGGTAAGAGGGTGCGTAGAGCACAGCGTAAATGTAGGAAAACACCTGTTCCGGCGAGGGCGCCTCACCGTAGGCCTGGGCCAGGGTGTCCAGGAGAGTCGGATTCAGGTTCGGCCGGCGTCCCCGCGGTGCCGAACCGTCAAGCAGGTTGCGGGGCCCGGCCTCGGGGTAGAGGTAGAGGGGAAAATTTACGTTGCCGCCTCGATAGAAGAGATTAAAATCTTCTGCCCATTTTGAACAAAAGGCAAGGTTCCAATGGCCCGTACCAACAACCTGTCCTTGTCTCCCAACACAAAACGCCAAATTCTCCCCCGCCAGCATGTGGCGCATGACCTCCGGGCGAGGGCGTTCGTGGAA
>CAYQZW010000071.1:0-9374 GCA_964422065.1 uncultured bacterium
GCTTCATTGACCATGGTGTTCGGGGTCCCCTATAATTCCTGGGATGTTCTTCCGGAGCAAGAAACCCAAGGAACCTCCAGAGAAGGCCCCGGCGGGTGAGCAGTGGGTCAAATGCCCGAAATGCGGCGAGTTGGTTTTCCCTAACCACTGGGCCAAAAACCTCTGGGTCTGTCCGCATTGTGGTTATCACGAACGGATCCGCGCGCGTCAATACTTGAAGATCTTACTGGATGAAGGCGACTTTGTAGAGGAAATCGCCCCGGATCTCCTGCCCGATGACCCCCTGGGTTTTCCGGGGTATCCGGAGAAACTCCAGAAGACACAGGCAAGAACCGGCTTGAAGGACGCGGCATTGGCTGGAACCGGTCATATCGGAGGCTACCCCGTCGTCTTGTTCGTTACGGACTTTGCGTTCTTTGGGGGCTCGATGGGGTCGGTCGTTGGAGAGAAATTCGTTCAAGCAGCCCGGCGGGCCATCGGGGACCGGGTCCCCTTTGTGGCGTTGACCGCCTCCGGCGGAGGTGCACGCATGCACGAGGGGATCATCTCCCTGATGCAGATGGCCAAGACAACCGTTCTGGTCAATGAGATGGCCGAAGCCGGCATCCTGTACATCAACATCCTTGCTGACCCGACGATGGGAGGCGTCATGGCGTCCTTTGCCTCCCTTGGAGACATCATCTTGGCAGAGCCCGGCGCGCTTCTGGGCTTCGCCGGCCCCCGGGTCATCCGAGACACCATCAAACAGGAACTTCCTCCCGGGTTCCAGACCTCAGAGTTCCTTCTGGAACACGGCATGATCGACCGCGTGGTCCCCCGGAAAGACTTGAAAAAGACCTTAGTCCGCATTTTTGATTTATTGGGAGTCCCACATCATGGCTGAAGTCGAACTTCGAGAAGTTACAAAGATCTTCGGGAAGGGTGTGGTCGCAGTAGACCACGTCTCCTTCACGGTCCACGATGGCGAGTTTGTAGTGATCCTGGGGCCATCGGGATGCGGGAAAACCACGACCCTTCGCCTGATCGCAGGCCTGGAGACGGTGACTTCTGGGGAGATCCTCATCAACGGTCGCGTCGTCAACGATGTTCCACCAAAGGACCGGGATATCGCGATGGTCTTCCAGAACTACGCCCTCTATCCCCACATGACGGTCTTTGATAACATGGCGTTTGGGCTGAAAATGCGCAAAGTACCCAAGGACGAGATTCGGCGTCGGGTACTGGAAGCCGCGGAGATCCTTGGTATTCAAGACCTTCTGGATCGGAAGCCCCGGGAACTCTCAGGGGGCCAGCGTCAGCGAGTCGCCGTCGGTCGAGCCATTGTCCGCCATCCACAGGTCTTTTTGTTTGACGAGCCCCTCTCGAACCTGGACGCCAAAATGCGTGTCCGGATGCGGGCAGAACTCGCCAATCTCCATAAACGTATCGGTGCCACCTCGATCTATGTTACGCACGATCAGGTGGAGGCCATGACCCTTGGCGATCGGATCGTGCTCCTCAATGAGGGCAAAGTCCAGCAGATCGCCGACCCTCTAACCCTGTATCACCAGCCCTTAAACCGTTTTGTAGCGGGCTTCATCGGCTCACCTCCGATGAACTTCTTTGACGGGACCTTGGAAGAGAAAGAGGGGACCCTCCGGTTTGTGAATACCTTCATGAACGTCCCGATCCCCAAGGAGAAACAGAAGAACCTGCAAGCTGGCATGAACGTGACCTTGGGGGTCCGGCCGGAAGATCTCTACCATGCGCCATACCGGAAGGATGAAGAACCGTCTTTCCAGGCTACAGTTGAGTTCAGAGAAACTCTGGGGAACGAAGTGCTGGTGTATTATCGGAGAGACAGTGTGCAATTCATCTCCCGGATCCCTCCCCACCACATCCCCAATGAAGGGGAGACCTTGGAGGTTTATATCCATCTGCCCAATATCCACATCTTTGATGCGGAGACCGGGCGCAACCTTACGGTGAACCTGTAGGGTCCGAGTAGTTTCCCTGCTGTGCCATCAAGGCTTCTGCGAGTTGACGGAAGTATTTTGCGCGTTCTCGCCGGGCCTGCTTCCGCTCTTCCGCCGCCTGGAAAGCCTGTTTTTCTAATGTGGTTAGGGGCGTGAGATGTCGCGGCAGGGGCTTGGGCTTGCCATCTTCTCCCAGGTGCACAAACGTCGTGTAACTGGAACAGGTGAGCTGTAGTTCGCCCGTTACAGGGTTTTCCGCCATGACCCGTGCGTGGATCTCCATGGACGTCCGGCCGGTATAAGTCAAAGCCAACTGGATTACAAGGATGTCCCCCTGATGGATCGGGGCATAGAAGTCTGTGGCATCAAAGGAGGCTGTGACCACCGGGCTCCGGACGAACCGGCGCGCCAGGATGGACGCGGCTTGGTCTAAGTCCAGAAAGAGGCGTCCGGAGAACATGATATTGGGTGCAAGCGTGTCCTCGGGAAAGACCATACGGGTGTATTCCAGGGTATAGGGGAAGGGAGCCCAACTCATGACCCCACGATCTGGGGTTCGGGGCTCCTGCTGGAGCCGTTGTTTTCTCAAATTCCGGCGCTCCTCGGCGCGTTGGTACCGCTGGAGTTCTTCCGGGCCTTCGGGCTTCAAGGTCTCCGGGATTGGGCGCGGTCGTCCCTCGGCATCGATGGCAACGAAGGCTAAGTATGCGAAGGTCGTGACCCGCCGCCGCTGGGTCTCTGGCTCCTCCGTGAAGACCCGGACCCCGACCTCCATGGAACTCCGCCCGATGTACTCCACCTCCGCCTGCACCGTTACGATTTCTTGAACTTTGATGGGATACAGGAAGTCAATGCCGTCCATGGACCCGAGGGTTACAGGCCCGCGGGCGATCCGAGACGCACAAAGGAAGGCCGTCTCCGTGATCCAATACATCAGTCGTCCGCCATAGAGCGTGCCGATGGGGTTGGCATGCTCCGGCATCACCATGTGGACGGTCTCAACGAGGGTGTCACGGATGGACTTCATGATTTAAGACTTCGACGAGTTTTAGGGTTCCCTGACCGGACGAGATGACGATCCAGGCCCCCTCGGGTGGTCGCTGGTAATGCGGAAACCGGTCACCAAACACCGACGCCCGGTACCGGGTAAGGGCCCAGATTTCCACCCCTAATGCGCCAAGGCGCTCCAGGTCTTCCAGAAGTTTTGGGGTTGGTTCTTCCACCGTGAGATCCACGATGTCCTCCCAACCCACACGGTAGTTCCGGAAAAAGAGTTCAATTTCTTCAACGAGCAGCGGAAGATTGGACACAGGCATGCTGAAGCCGGACGCCGCTTTGTGTCCACCGTATCCATTAAACAGGTGGGAGAGTGCGTCCAGGAGTTCCAACGAGTTGAAGCCATAGGGTGCGCGAACTTCGGCGACGATCTCGTCCCCTTTCCGGCCCAAGACGATCGTGGGGATGTTATACATGTCTTTGACACGAGAGGCAATGAATCCCAGAAATTTTGGATCAATGTCTTTCATGTCCAGCAGGAGGTACCGGCGGGGTTTCCGGATCTGAGACAGGGCTTGCTGCAAGAGCCGTTCTCCGGTCTCCCGATAGGTCTGAACACTCTCCAATTGTCGTTGGATCAATGAGGCCAGAACGGATTCGGATTCCTCCAGAAGGAGATCCACCCCGGTATGTCTGGGGCCTTGCCGCTCTCCGGAGGAGATCAACGAGATCAGGAGATCCAGAGGAGGGAACTGCCCGATCTGTTGCTCCAGGACTTCGACGAATCGT
This sequence comes from uncultured bacterium, assembly GCA_964422065.1. Classification (GTDB taxonomy): domain Bacteria; phylum Hydrothermota; class Hydrothermia; order WGAB01; family WGAB01; genus S141-55. The sequence goes on from CAYQZW010000071.1 coordinate 3,741, forward strand.
GGGGGATGTTCGTTCAGGGCACGCTCTCCGGCGTTCCGAAGGATCAGGTTTTCGCAGCACAGAGGGACACGGTCGGCCAACGTGCCGATCAAGGTGTGCACAAAGAGGTCGGGCATCTCTTCAAAGAGTTGTTCGAGCGACCAGCCGAGGAAGTGTTCGGCGATGGCCCAGGCAAGTTTCAGGGCCACCCCCACACCCGCAAGGTACGGGAACCAGCCTCCGTGGCGTTTGGGATTCACCACCAATGCATCGGGCAAGACATTCGGGATCTCGTGGTGATCGGTAATGATGACCTCAAACCCCATCCTTTTTGCTTCTTCTACCGCCTCCACATCCGATCCACCGGTATCCACGGTGATGATGATGTCAGCCCCCTGTTCCTTTGCGTACTGGAGCCCCGGTGTTGCCAGGCCATGCCCCTCGGTCCGCTTAGACGGGACATAATACAACGGATTGAGCCCGATACGCCGAAGGATTTGTACAAGGACGGCCGTGGAGGTGAACCCATCGGCATCTTCATGGCCCCAGACCAGGATCTTTTTCCCGTTGGTCCGGTAAGTCTCCACCCGCCGCAAAAAGGTCTGGACTTCGGGGAGTTCCGACCAGTGGACGAGATGGTCTAATGTTGGATGAAAGGTCGCTTTCAATAGGTGATCGGTCCGGATCCCTTTCTGGATCAACACAGAAATGAGTTCAGGAGTCAGGTCATAGTTGGCCTCGTCCAGCGTATGATCGACTTCTCTTTCCATAGAACCTCCCCGACAACCTTAATTTTACAGGGTCTTCCCATATTCTCCGTTACCACAGAATACACCGAACACAGAGCAACCCTGCAATTTTACAGGACTTGACAAGCCCGAACCAAGCAGGTATAATCATCACCGATTGAAAATCATTCTCACTTAAAATCAGTTCCAGAAAAGAAACAAAATGAGAGAGCAAAGAACACGAAGGAGTTTTCAGCGGGAACAGATTTACCGGCTCATGGCCCAGGGCGGGCATTGGAGCGCAGAGCAGATCTACGAGATCCTGAAACGAGAGATCCCAACTCTCTCGCTGGCGACAGTCTACCGTAACCTCCATGCGCTTCAGGAAGAAGGACGGGCCCGGGAAGTGGCCCTGGATGGCTGGGACCATAAACTCTGGGAAGCGGCGCGGACCCCACATCTTCACTTCGTTTGCCGTGTGTGTCACAAGGTCGTGGATCTGGATGTGGATCTCCGAATCCTGGAATCCCTGATCCAGGATGTACCCGGCAAGCCTGAACACATCCGAGGCTACGTCTATGGGATTTGCTCAGACTGCCTTTCCAAAAACCCGGTTCATAACGCAGATGACCCGACTGCGGAGGTGGACCATGGGCACGCTTAAGGAATGTCAGGCTTGGCTTCAGCAGTTTCCTGAAATTCGCCGTTTGGAGATTTTCTATGGGGAGCATCCTCCGCGGGTCAAACTCTTTTACCCACCAGAGACCCCGATGGAGGAAATTGCAGAAGTGGTGCGCCGGATCAAAGAAGACCTTCTCCACCTTTATCCCCGTCTCATGCAGGGGCGGAGCATAGACCGTCAGATCCGACACCTGACGTGCCATGTAGAACACGACCCGTCCGAGCAGCGCCTGGTCCTCAGCGCGTCACCTCAGGGATCCCCAGATGAGGGATTGGAGTCCCTGGAATGGCGGATCCTGGAAGCTGAGGCCTTGTTTGAGGAAGTCCAGCAGAAACGCGAAAAACTCGGTATGGGGCTCGCAACTCTGGGGGCCTTGGTGTTCGGAGCCATTGGGAAAGCGTTGGAAATGGGGGGCTCCCCGTGGAGTCTTCTCGCCTATTCCCTTGCGCTTCTCAGTGGGGGAGCCTTCGCAACCCTCAATGCGCTCCGTGCCCTGAAGGAACGGAAGATTGACGTGGACTTCTTGATGGTGATTGCGGCGCTGGGGGCCGTTTATCTTGGGCATCCCTTTGAAGGCGTTGTCCTGCTCTTCCTCTTCTCTTTGTCCAGCACTCTGGAGATCTTCGCCATGGACAAAAGTCGCCGGGCCATTCGGAGTCTTCTGTCCTTCAAAGCGGCAGAGGCCCAGTTGATCCATGGAGATCGGGAGATTTCGGTGCCCCCGGAACTGTTGCAACCCGGTGACCGTGTCCGCCTCATCCCGGGCAGTCAGGTCCCGACCGATGGCCGGGTGGTGGAAGGGTCCGGGCACGTGGATACGTCCCACATCACCGGGGAGTCCGTGCCGCAACTCCGGCGACCTGGCCACACCCTTTATGCAGGATCTCTTGTGCTGGATGGGACCTTGGTCTATGAAGTGACGCGTCCGATGGAAGCGTCCACGTTGTCCAAGACCATCCAGATGATCAAAACGGCCAGGGAACACAAAGGGCGGACCCAGCGACTGGCGGACCTTTTCGGTCAGGTTTACACCGTGTTGGTCCTGGTGGGTGCGGTCGGCGTCTACTTCCTCCTCCGCTCGGCGTTCGGGCTGCCTCATGACGTGTCTTTCTATCGTGCGATGGTCTTCCTGGTTGTGGCTTCCCCCTGTGCTGTGGTCCTCGCAACCCCGGCGGCAATTCTTTCGGCCATTGCACATGGCGCCCGGAAGGGCATCCTCTTTAAAGGAGGGGCCTACCTGGAGCAGTTGGGCCGTGTGGATACTGTGGCCTTTGATAAAACAGGGACCCTGACCCAGGGCCGGATCCAGATCCATGGGGTCTACACCTTGAACGGGGCGACCTCCACGGAGGTCCTCCAATGGGCCGCGTCTTTGGAACGCTATTCGGAGCATCCGTTTGCGCGGGCGATCGTCCAGCATGCACAGGCCCGGAAGGTGGCGCTCCTCCCCGTAAAGCATTTTGAGTACAAGATTGGGTTGGGCGTTCAGGGTCGTGTCCAGGGGCATGAGATCTTCGTTGGCCGCCCTCCGAAGGAGTACCTCAACGGAACCGACACCCAGGAACTTTTGGCCAACGGCTTTTCCGTGGTCGGGGTTTACAAAGACGGGGTACCCATCGGCATCATTACCCTTTCGGATGTGCTTCGGGAGGAGGCGCCCTCCGTGGTCCAGGCCCTCCGTCGGGCCGGAATCCATCGCGTGGTGATGCTGACCGGAGATCGCAGGGAAGTGGCCCAGCGGATCGCGACCACCCTCGGGATGGATACCTTCTATTCAGGTTTACGCCCCGAAGAGAAGGTCAAGGCCGTGCAACGCCTCCAGCAAGAGGGCCGACACGTGGCGATGGTCGGGGATGGGGTGAACGATGGGCCGGTGCTCGCGACCGCGGAAGTAGGGATCGCCATTGGTGGGGTGTCGACCGATGTCGCCCTGGAAACCGCCGATGTCGTCTTGATGAAAAAAGAACTCCGGAACCTGCCGTACGCGATCCAGCTGGCGAGGAAGACCCAGACCATCATCAAGCAAAATCTTGGCTTTGCGTTGGCCGTGATCCTTGGGATGGTCATCCTGAACTTCCTGGGCAAGGTTCCGTTGACCCTTGGGGTCCTGGGGCATGAAGGCAGTACCGTGCTCGTGCTCCTCAATAGCCTCCGTCTCCTCCTGCCCCTCTCAGATGAAGGATGAGGGTGTCCGAAGGTCCCTCGTCCGGCGGGGTGGACGACGAACCGTCGTCCACCCCGCCTCCCTTTACTGTCCGATCTTTAAGACCCGAACCCACCCGTGCGGGCTGCGAAGCCAATAAGCCCCCTCAGGCAAACGCATGAACACCGCGGCATTGCCCTGCCGTAGACGTCCAATTTCCCGTCCCTGAACCGAGAGGACCGTCCAGTTCTCGGAGATCCGCTGGACCCACTCCGGCACTTGCAGGTTCCGGCCCGACACGATCCAGGTCCGGTCCACTCCCCACCTCCCGGGTATCCAAACCTGGCTTTCCTCGACCTGGACCACATCGTATCGGACCCAGGACTGCCCGCCGTCTGCGGTATAGAGCACGACATTAGAGTCTCCGACGGCCATCCCGTGTAAAGCGTCTGAAAACTCCACGTCAAACAGGGTCACCTGTGTGGGGGTGTTCTGGAGTGACCAGGTCAGCCCTCCATCCGTGGTATGGAGGACCGTCCCGAATTTCCCAACCGCCCACCCCTCGTTCTCATCGACGAAGTGGACCGCGCGCAATGTGTGCCCTTCGGCTGGGGTGACGTCTGTCCAGGTCTGGCCCCCGTTCTGGGTATACAGGATCACCGGCTCATATGGGTCAGTATCCGTCCCCCCAACCACCACCCCATGGTCTGGGCTTGGGAACGCCACGTCCAGAAAATCATGGACATCACTCTGGAGCAGGATTTGCCATGTCTGCCCGCCGTCGGTCGTGTGGAACACATAGCCCTGGCCGCCTGGAGCGCCATAAGGAATCCCGCCTGCCATATAACATTCATCGGCAGAGATAGCCGCTACCCCATAGAGGTCCGTCACGACATCAAACGACACGAGATACCAGGTCCAGGTCTGGCCCCCGTCGGTGGTTCGGAAATAGATGGCATCCCCTCCCGCGGCCCAGCCCGTCTGGGCGTCCAGCATTTTGATGCGGGTGATAAACTTGGAGCCGCCGTAGTTCTGGAGGCTCCAGGAATAGCCGGCGTCCTGGGTGTGGAACAAAAAACTCACGATCCCCCCAATCCAGCCGACGGATCCGTTCACGAACTCCACGTCCCACATCGGCTGAAGGGTGTTGTTTGCGTATGCGCTTCGGTTCTCCCAGGTCAGGCCTGCGTTGGGCGTAAAGAGGACGTTGAGGGTGGAGTCTTCCATGACCGCGACGTAGGCGGTATCTCCGAGAAAAGCGACACCGTGGAAGACCGCAGCCCCAAGGCTTCCAAGCATCCCCACGATGCCCATCATAAAACCAAGCATCCCGAACCGTTTCATGGAGCACCTCCAATCTTGACAAACTTCGTTCCGATCTTCTGGGCAACGGGATTGTTTTTCTGGGTAACTTTCAGGACATACACCCCATCGGGAAGGGGGTGGGGCCATGGATAGACCCATGCGTTCCATCCCGGGACCACCTCTGCCTGCCAGGTCTTACGGAGTGCCCCGGTCACATCAAAAAGATGGAACCAGGCAATTCCGGGGAACGCAGTGTAATACCGGATCAGGAGTCGGTTGGCAACGGGTTGAACCCAAACCGTCAACGGACTGTGCCCGCGGAGGGGGACGGTCAGCGAAACCAGCGTATCGCCTACGTCCACACGGAGGGTCTCGGGGAAATAGGAGTTGCCGTCCTCCTGGACGATCACGGTGTAGGTACCAGGCAGAAGCGGACGATACACGAAATAAGCCGGGTCATAGGAACTGTGGCGTGGGCCGGGCACCGGCGCCAGGGTGTCGATCTCCAGGACGGTGACCCAGATGGGCAAAGGGATGCCGATACGGTCATCAACGGCCTGGACCGCCAGACCCGGGCCATGAGCGACTCGTTGCAGCAGGAAAAAGAGCCCCTGGAGTTGGGTCTGCACATAGAGGTTTACCGATTCCGGCGGAGGCTGGACCAGAAAGGACCCGATCTCCACGTTGAAGGCATAGGTCCCTACCGTGGCATACTGCCAGTTTCTGGCGTTTCCCACATCATAGTTTGATTTTGATAGTTTCGGCATTGGCGGTGATTTACAGTAAATATCAGTCCC
>CAYQZW010000072.1:0-9317 GCA_964422065.1 uncultured bacterium
GGGAGGGTTTTGTCTGGAGGGATCGTCGAAACCCTTCTGTCTTGATGAAGGTCAGGATGAGGCTGAGGAACGTCGGATCCACAGGGAAACATGGACAGGGCTTTGACAACGGCCAGGTCATCCCATAGGATTAAGCCTCCCCGACCACCCCGTTCATGGCAAGGTGTTGACGTTCAAGGGGAAATCTCTTTGAGGGAGTCAGCATGCACGCACAAAAGACAGCGGTCATTGCGATTGGTGGCAACTCTCTGGTCCGGGACAAGGCGCATCAGACGATCGCGGACCAGTTCGCGGCCATCCAGGAGACCAGTGTGCACATTGCGGACCTGGTCCAGATGGGATATCGGGTCATTCTGACCCATGGGAACGGCCCCCAGGTGGGGTTTGCGGTTTTGCGTGGGGAAGCAGGTCGGAAACTCTTTGGTCTACACACAGATCCGCTGGATGTCTACGTCGCCTCCACCCAGGCCACCATCGGCTACCTCCTCCAGCAGGCTTTGGAAAAGGAGTTTTTGAAGCGGGGACTCCAAACTCCTGTGGCCACAGTGCTGACCCGAGTAGTGGTGGACCCTGCGGACCCTGCGTTTCAGAATCCCACAAAGCCGATTGGGCCATTCTTTACAGCTGAGGAGGCACGGCTCCTGATGGAACGAGAGGGGTGGGTGATGAAGGAAGATGCCGGCCGGGGCTGGCGTAGGGTGGTGCCATCGCCTAAACCCAAAAAGATTGTCGAACTTTCCGCAATTCGCTCGCTCTTTGACCAAGGCTTTGTGGTCATCGCAGTCGGGGGCGGTGGGATCCCGGTCGTAGAGATCTCGGAGGGGATCTACGAAGGGCGGGAAGCTGTGATTGACAAGGACTATGCGTCCAGCCTCCTGGGGAAACTCCTAAACGTCCAACTTTTGGTCATCTCGACTGCGGTCGAATCGGTTTATCTGGACTTCGGGACCCCAAAGCATCGTCCGATCCGTCAGATGACGGTCACGGAAGCCCAGCGTTATCTGGAGGAAGGCCAATTTGCGGAAGGCAGTATGGCTCCTAAGGTCCGTGCTGCGATCGAGTTTCTCGAGAACGGAGGGGAAGCCACTGTGATCACCTCGCCCGAGGCCCTGACCCGAGCGGTTCAACGAAGGGCAGGGACTTGGATCGTGCGAGATCTTGAGCCGTTATAGGCCCTTTTGGACGAAATAGAGGTCCCCAAACGGCGAGCCTGCCGGCCCCAGCACTTCCCGGATGCATTCAAACCGTGGGCTCAGCAACGTCAGCACCCGCTCGCGATTCTCCTGACCATGATATTCCAAGACCAGGCGGCGGACCCGGTGCAGGACCGGTTGGCCGCTCTCCAGGACTTCCCCCTCTGCACCTTCAATGTCCATTTTGAGGACGTCCACCCGAGGCCAGGGCACATGCTGGAGGAACAGGTCGGACAGAGAGAGCACAGGGACCGAGCAGCGCTGGATCCATTCGGCCGGGAGCCACGGGCGTTCCAGATGGAACGACGAGATCTCGGGGATGTTTGGAACATACTCCAAGGTGCGCTGACCAGAGGTTCCGCCAACCGCCACTTGGAGCACCTTGACACGGCCGGGGAAATTGGATTGGAGGTTGCGGAGGAGGATCTCAAAGGTACGGGGATGCGGCTCAACGGCGACGACCTGGCACGCGGGGTTGTCGATCAGGAGTTTGAGGGTGTAGTAGCCCTCGCAGGCCCCGAGGTCTACAGCGTAGGATATGGTGGGACCGGAAAAGCCTGGGACTGCAGTGTGACCATGGTATTTGAAGATTTCGGTGAAGGTCTCAATGGAGGAGTAGGCACTGGCGCGACGGAACCATAAGGTGAGGCCTAAGAGCCGGATGGCAAAGGGGGTATCGCCCTGAGGGAGGACCCCTTCCTCAAAGACGCGGCGATGGTCTTCTTGGATTTGCAAGAGTTTCTGGCGATCTGCGTCGGTTTCTGCGATCTCAAGGAGCCAGGGGAAGTCTGCGAAGTCCCTGCCCCGTTGCATGGCCCAGAGGATCAGGATTGGTAATACAGGACCTTCTGCGCGAAGGTGAGGTAGCCGGTATGGGCAATGATCCGTTCTCGTGGCCGAGTTTTCCCTTCCCGGACCAACATCGGACGCAGGATGACCTCCACGGTGCGGACCCGCACGAACAGCCCATCCAGTTCCCGGACCGTCATTTGAACTTGTTCAATATTGGGAGACAACGAGGCCCAACTCCCTCCGGGTTTGAGTGCCTCCCAGACCGGTTGGACCAGGGTCCAGGGCTCAGGAACGTCCACGAATGCGGCATCCATCTCATGAACGCCAAAACCATCTTTGGAGGGATCCAGGAGACGAAACTCCACCCGATGTGCGAGGCCTGCACGTCTGACGTTCCGAATGGCGTTCTCTTGGAGGTCTTTTCGGCGATCAAAGGAATACACCTTCCCCTCGTCCCCGACCAGCCGTGCCAACACGATGGTCAGGGCACCGGATCCTGTCCCCACTTCCAGCACACGACTGCCCGCTTGAACCCCAGTTTCTAAGACCATCAATCCCGCCTCTTTGGGGTAGATGATGTTGGTCTTCCGACGGACCCGCATCGCGAGATCGGAAGTTGTGGGTGGAAGCAGGTAGAGAACCGTTCCCTGATGGGAGGGAACCGCCATGCCAAAGTAGGCCGGGTCTGGCAATGTAACGACTCCCAGATGGGTAGAAAGACGTTTGCCGGGTTCGTAGGCCGTGAGATATTCCGCATCTTCGTTGGCCCAAACCAAGATGAGTTCTTTGGGTGCAATCTTCCGGGCCATTTTAGCCTCCGACACCACTCGTGGATACCTCCGCGGCCTCTAAACGTTGTTGGAGAACGGAGAGCGGAACCGCCTTCAATGTGAGGTGGAAAACGGACTCAAAGGCACGGACGACTGCCGGCTTCACCTCGTCAAGCCGGATCGGTCTTTTGAGTTCCCGTTCCATACTGGTGACCCCTCGGTCCGTGATCCCGCACGGAACGATAAGGTCAAAGTATCGGAGGTCTGTGTGTACGTTGAGTGCGAACCCGTGGAACGCGACCCATCGTCGGACTGCGATCCCGATCGCGACAATCTTATGGGGCCCGACGAAGACACCGGTGTATTTCGGATCGGTGTGGGCAGGGATCCCAAACGATTGCAGAGCTTGGATCAGTGCGGTTTCCAGGGCGCGGACAAACGGCCGGATTCCAGCCAGCCGTCGGGGGATTTGGAAGATCGGGTAGCCCACAAGTTGGCCGGGGCCATGGAAGGTCACGTCTCCACCCCGTTCCACCTCATAGAATTCAATGCCCTGGGCTTTGAGGTGAGGCAGGGGAACCCGGAGGTGTAACGCCCCGGGTGTCCGGCCTCGGGTCACAACGGGGGGATGCTCCACCAGAAGCAAGGTGTCGGGGATTTTCCCTTCCACCCGTTGGGCATGAACCCGCTTCTGGAGGATCCACGCCTCCGGGTACGGCATCCGCCCCAGATCGACAACCCAGCCGGTGGTCTTCATGTTCCAATTGTACAGGGCAGCCGTAGAACCCCCGAGGTTGTGGGCTTAGAGTGCCCCTCGTTCCCGATAGAACGTCTCAATCCTTTCGACGATCCACGCCTGTTGTTCCTCCTGGAGTTCGGGGTACATCGGGATCGAGAGCACTTCTCGCTGGGCCTTCTCCGCCTGCGGGAAATCCCCTTCACGGTATCCCAAGTCTGCAAAACATCGTTGGAGGTGAAGGGATAAGGGATAGTAAATTGCGGTACCGACGCCTTGCGCGGTGAGGTAACTTCGGAGTTCATTGCGATCTTTGACCCTCAGCGTATACTGGTTCCAGACGTGCCAGGTGGCGTACGGAGCCTGCTTCGGGAGTTGGACGAGCCCTGACTCGACCAGTGGGGTCTCCTGGAACAGGCGGGTGTACCGATCTGCGACTTCCGCACGCTTGCGATTCCAGTCGTCCAGGTATCGGGTCTTGACCAGCAGAACGGCCGCTTGTAACGAATCCAATCGGCTGTTCACGCCGACCCAATCGTGGAAGTACTTTTGTTTTGCGCCGTGGACACGAAGCGCCCGGAGTCGCTCTGCCATCTCCGGATCTTGGACCGTGATCATCCCTCCGTCGCCGTAGCCTCCCAGGTTCTTGCTGGGGAAGAAACTGAAGGCTCCGAAATCGCCCATGCTGCCCACTTTCCTGCCGAGGTATTCGGCACCGATCGCCTGGGCTGCATCTTCAATCACCGCAAGATGGTACTCCCGGGCCAGGGCCAGGATAGGGTCCATCTCCGCCGTTTGCCCAAAGAGGTGAACAGGGATAATGGCCCGGACGCGCCGACCCCGATACCGCAATACCTGACCGTCAAATTCCATCTCCGTTTCCACCAAGGCCTTCAAGGCCTGCGGGTCGAGATTGAAAGTGAGCGGATCAATGTCCACAAAGACCGGCAATGCGCCCAGCCGAACGATGGAGCCGACGGTCGCAAAGAAGGTGAAGGGCGTCGTGATGACGGCGTCTTCCGGCCCGATCTCCAACGCCATGAGGGAGAGCAACAGCGCATCGGTTCCTGAAGCCACACCAACGGCGTCCGGTGTCCCGATGTATTCGGCCATCCATTGCTCCAGGTCCCGGACCCACGGCCCCAGAATGAAACGCTGACTTTCCAGGACCTCCTGGATCGCCTGTTGGACTTCCTCTCGGATTTCTCGGTACTGTGCTTTGAGATCCAGTAAGGGGACTTTCATGAAACCTCCTTGATGGGATTGGATGTTTAATTATATGGTCAAATCCTCAGGAAGAGCCCTGCCTTCCAACTATCGCAAAGAAGAGACGTATCCTGCAATGGTGTCGGGAAAGGTGTATGATTTGAGGGGATCGAGCACGGGTTTCTTCAGCAGATCGGAGGCTTGATATGCACATCCCAAGTTGGTTTCTCTATTTCGGTGTATTGCAATTCGTGCCCCACATGCAAACGCCGGACGACGGCCTATCCCTGGCCTTTCAGCAGTGGCTCCACGAGACGGAGTCGTCGGTGGACCTCTGTTTTTACGAGGTCACGGACCCGGTGGTCAAGGACACTCTCCTCGCCTTACATGCCCGGGGCATCCAGATCCGAGTGATCGTGGATGATGACTGGGAGTATGCGTTGGGTCCGCTGGTTTATGCAGGGATTCCCGTGATTTCTGACACCTTCGGAGGCAATCAGGACTACACCATGCACAACAAATTTGCGATCCGGGACGCACGGGATGCCGACCCATCCAACGACGCCGTTTGGGTCGGTTCCTGGAACGCCTCAACCTATCTCCATGCGGACAATGCCACAGAAATCTACAGTCCTGAAGTCGCACAACTTTTCCTTGCGGAGTTCAACCAGATGTGGGGGTCGGATTCTTTAGTGCCCAACCCCAATCGTGCCAAATTCAATATTGCCAAGCAATCGGTCTTGCCGACGCACAAAGTCATCCTGGGGCCAGACACGCTCTGGATCTACTTTTCGCCTCAGGACCATCCCGTGGACACGTTAGCGGCGTGGGTTGGGCGGGCCACCGAGAGCGCCCACTTCCTCATCTACACCTTCACGCAGTGGAGACTTAGAGATTCACTCTTGGCATTGCTCAATCAAGGGGGAGAGGTCATCGGCGTCTTTGATTCCACCATGGCTTCCAGCGATTATTCCCAGTACGACGAACTCCTTGCAGGGGGAGCGCAGGTGTTCATCGACCAGGTCCACCCCCCGTTTTATCTCTTGCACCACAAGTTCATGATTCTGGATGATCGTCGGCTGGAATTCGGATCGATGAACTACACGCACAGTGCAAATACCTACAACGACGAGGTGGCCGTTCTTTTGGCGCCCGGCGCCACGGCGCCGGAACCGGGGAACGGGAGGGCTGTGGTCCAACGATACCGTGAAGAGTTCCTTGCTCGACTGGCCGAGTCGGCTCCCTGGTCCGTATCCGCCTCGCCGGATCCTTCGGCTTCGCCAACCGTCCTCCGGCTGGTCCAAAACCCGGTCCAATCTCTCCTTCGTCTGACGGTCCCCGGACGGTATGTCGTGATGGACCGAGCGGGCCGGGTCGTCCTTCAATTCGAGTCCAGCCAAATCTCCGTGGAGTCCCTGACCCCAGGAGTCTATTTTGTCAGCAACGGTCGTCAAGCCCTCCCCTTCATCAAACTCCCGTAAGATCGAGGGCTCTACCACGATCGGAAATCTCACCAGAAGGGGTGTAAAATTTGCCTCGTGATCACGATCGTTGTAGGACTCCAGTGGGGCGATGAAGGCAAAGGGAAGGTCATTGACCACCTTTCCCAAGACCATGAGATCATCGTTCGGTTTCAAGGGGGCGCCAACGCTGGCCACACCGTCTATCTCGAGGACCAGCCGTTGATCTTCCACCTGTTGCCCACGGGGCTCCATCGTCCGGAGAAAATCGGGGTGATCGGTCCCGGCGTGGTTTTGGACATCCAGCAACTTGTGCAAGAGATCCAGGAGATGGAAAAATATGCCGGATCCCTGGAAGACCGGCTCTGGATCGATCCCCGAACCACCCTGGTCCTCCCCGTCCATCAGGCCGAGGACGGATGGGAAGAGGAACTCAAAGGAGGGGTAGGGTCGACCCGACGGGGGATTGGCCCGACGTATCGGGACCTTTATGCCCGGATCGGGGTACGCGTGGGAGACCTCCTCAAGCCGGAGCCCCTCAAAGCCAAACTCAAGGCCGCCCTGGACTTCAATAATCAGATCCTCGGGGCACGATACGGGAAACCCCCATTTCTCCTGGACACGGTGTACCCGCAACTCTTGGAATGGGCCACCATCATCCGCCCCTATATCCGGGACACCCATTGGTTCCTGAGAGACGCCCTGAAGGCCAACCGGGCGATCCTCTTTGAAGGCGCCCAAGGAACCCTTTTGGATATCTTTTTCGGCACTTATCCCTATGTGACCTCCTCCCATACCCTGGCTTCAGGTGCCCTGATCAGCCTGGGGATCGGCCCCAGAGAGGTAGACCGGATTTATGGGGTGACCAAGGCCTACACCACACGGGTCGGCAAAGGGCCGTTCCCCACAGAATTAAAAGACGAACATGGGACCTTCCTACGGGAACGTGGCCATGAATACGGCGCCACGACCGGCCGTCCCCGACGCTGCGGCTGGCTGGACCTCGTCTTGCTCAAGTACGCGGTCTCCCTCAACGGCATCACCCATCTGGTGGTGACCAAGGTGGATGTGCTCTCCGGACTCCCGGAAGTGAAGGTGGCAACCTCCTACCGCCTGGACGGCCAGGACCTGAAGGTACCTCCGGCGATGGCCGATGACCTGGCCCGGGTTCAGCCTCAGTACACGGTCTTCCCGGGTTGGTCCGACTTCCCACCTCCGAGACAAAAGGAAGACCTTCCAGAGGCGATGCGGAAGTACCTGGACTTCATCTCGGACTCGGTTGGGGTCCCGATCGGGTACATCTCCTACGGGAGGCGAACCGATGAGATCCTGGCTCTCATCTGATCCGAGTCCGCCCCCTTCAGCCGATCCTCCAAAAACCAAGCGGATCCGCCTGGTACCCCCTCAATCTCCTGGGAAACAGCGGATTCTACGCATTCTGGCCATTGGCGGGGTAGGCATAGGCGTATGGATCCTTTTAGGACTCTTGAGCCTCTTCGTAGTCAACTACACCCTCTTGCCGCTGTACACCGGAGGGAAGGTCACCCATGTCCCCCATATCGAGGGGCTTCCGCTCCCGGAGGCCCTGGACTCCCTACGGATTCTGGGGCTCCTCCCGGACACCGCAACGAGCCGGTATAGCAAACTCCCAGAGGGCTTTGTCGTAGAGGCCATCCCAACCCCCGGGATGAAGGTCAAAGTCGGCAGAAAAGTCAAACTGGTCATCTCCAAAGGCGAACACTTGATTGAGGTGCCGGATGTCATTGGGATGGATTTTGAACTGGGTACTCGGATCCTGGAACAGGAAGGCTTGATCATCGGGTCTACGGAATACACCTTTTCAGACGAGATCGGACGAAATCGGATCCTCAGTGTGACACCCCCGCCAGGCACCCAGGTTCGGCCTGGGGATACCGTTCGAATCGCGATTTCTTTGGGGCCCCTTGACTTGGAGATTTACTGAGGGGACGTTCGCAGCCCGACGCACGGGCTCATAAGAAGACACGCGTTGTCACCAAGATGGCCAGGAGTCTCAGACCCTACGTCGTTGCGTCGGTGCTATATTACACCGGCTATGCGGCCTATTATGTCCTTCTGAAGCCCCGGATTTACGACCTCGGCGGATCCTATCTTGCACTGCTCCTCCTGGATAGTATCCCCGCGGGCTTAGGACTCACATCGGTATTGTGGGGATGGTGGGCGGATCGGACCTCCCGAAAACAGGTCTTGCGCTGGGGGATTCTGGGCAGCGGGATGCTCCTCCTTTTGGCCTTTGCAAAGACCCCCACCCAGATCCTGATCCTGGTGGCCGGCGTCAGTCTATTCCATGCCCTGGTCTTGCCGGTGATCAGTACGGTGTTCTCCCTTTCCGAAAAGCCCGGAGTGGCCTTTGGCTACTACGCAGGAGCCCAAGGGGCAGGTTGGGCAATCGGCGGTGGCCTCTCTGGAATCCTGGCGGAACGAATCCCCCTCGGCTATGCCGGGGTATATGGCTTCTCCGCCCTGTGCTTCGGCTTGGCGATCTTCCTCTTCTATCGTACGTATCCGGAAGAACCCCTGGAAAAACGGTCGCTCTCCCAGGGACTGCCATTTCACATGACCTTCTCCCGGTTGTTCTGGACCTTTTTAACGGGAATCTTCTTATTGTACCTCGGGATCATGTGGGGGTATGGCTTGCTCTCGATCCGTCTTTACGAGGTCTTAGGGAAATCCAAGACCTGGTACGGCTTGATCTGGGCCACAATCCCTGCGGGGCTTGCCGTGGTCACAAGCCCCTTTTACGGGCGATGGGTCCATCGGATCGGCCCCCGATCGGTCCTGGTGCTCCTCGCGTTCCTCTACACGACGAACATGGGACTCCTGACCCTATTGCCCGGATGGGCCATGGTGCTCTTGTGGGTGATCCCCTTATGGAATCTTTTGGTGATTGTGGTCAACAGCGTCGCAACAGAACTCAGTGGCGAGGAACACCGAAGTCAAGCCCTTGGAATGGTCAACACCATGATCAATCTGGCGACCGGGTTGGCGTTTTTGGGCGGGATCGGAGCCGACCGTTTTGGCCGGACCCCTGCCGTGGTCATGGCGGTCATCATCACGGCTCTGAGTGTGGTCCCCGCATTTGTGCTCTTGCGAAGATCCAAAACCTGACTCAGCGAAGGAC
>CAYQZW010000073.1:0-9313 GCA_964422065.1 uncultured bacterium
CATCTGGATAAAGCAATTCATGCAGATGCCGCCGACGACCGGTGCGATCCCCCGCCCGTATTTCGCACGAAGACGCTCGTATTTGCGATAGATCGGCTCGGGCAGGCTCTCTACAATCTCCTGCCGAGCCTTGTTAAGATCGGCTTTCCGTTGTTCTTTCACTTCAAAGCCAAGATCGCGGTATTGCGGGCTCTCAATCTCCCGCAAGAGTTGGTCGATGTCGTGGAGCGCAATCAACCGTTCCAGGTCTTCGTTCATCGCTACTCCTCCTCAAGGAGTTTCCGGATGTACTCCACAAACTCCTTGGGGTCATCGATATCCATGAAGTCCTTACGCCGTGAGAGTTTTCGGGCGACATGCGCGATCTTCCCGAGGGTGATCAGATAGATCGTCCCAGGGTCCTGGGGTGGAGCGAGTAGGAGGAAGAAGAGGTAGACCGGCTTTTTGTCCAGGGCATCAAAGTCTACACCTTGCTTCGAGCGCCCGACCACCAGGGCCACTTGGTCCAGCACCAGACTCCGGCTGTGCGGGATGGCGATGCCCTTCCCGATCCCGGTCGAGCCAATGGATTCCCGTTTGAGCAGCGCGTCATAGACGATTTCTTCTTTTTCTGGGTCCAGGTGCAGGGGCTGGAGGAGCTCCTTCAAGGCCTCTTCCTTCGTCTTGGCCTTCATATCCAGGATCACGTGATCTTCTCTTAACAGTTTTTCAAGCATGTTCTCTGCCTCCCATTCTCGTCAATTTTAGTTCAAAGAAACGATGAAAACAAGAGCGTTTAAGAGCTTTGTGCCGGGGTGGGGGGCCACATGTAGACCACACGTCCCCCGATCCAGACGCGTTGGATCGTGACCCGGTCCAACGGCGCATGGAACGGAGAGGGATAGAGGTACACCATATCCGCAACGTAGCGCTTGGCCAATTTGCCCTTCTGGTCTTCTTCAAAGGAGAATGCCGTGCCCGCCTGGGTATATAAGTTTAACGCTTCTTTCAGGGAGATTCGGGCTTCTGGGTTCGGGTGTTCGACGGCGCCTACGAGACCGTACAGAGGGCCATAGGGCATTCCGTCCGATCCGAAGGCAACCCGGATCCCCCGGTCCAGAATCTGTCGGAACGGGTTGTTCCGGTGCCATCGGACCGGTCCGAGGTTTCGGTCGTACAGCGCGCCAGGCTTTCCCCATCGTGCCACAAAATTCGGTTGGAGACTCGCATAGAGGCCGAGTTTGGCCATGAGATCCAGGTCTTTTTCTAACGGAAATTCAAGGTGTTCGATCCGGTGTCTGAGTGGGTTTCCTCCGGCCAGGATGCCTTTCCAGATCTGGACCACTTGATGGATCGCCCGGTCGCCAATGGCATGGCAAAGCACCTGAAGCCCGTGTTCATGGAACTTCTGGAGATGACGCTGGAGGTCCGGTGTGCGCCAGTTGAGTTGGCCCGTTGTGGCGTGTCCTGGGTACCGTCCAAAAAACGCCGCGGTCCGGGCACCGACGGAACCGTCCAGGAAGAACTTCACGCCGCCGACCCGGAGTTGGTCGTCTCCCAGGCCCGTCGTGATCCCGGACTGGAGCCAGGCTTCCGCATACCGGTCCAGAATGTGGAACGTCACCCGGATCTTCAACAAGCCCGCTTGCCGAAGTTCTTGATAGGCCCGGAACTGGGAGGGTGACCCGATGTCATGGACACTGGTGATTCCTAAAGCCAACAGACGTTCCTGAGCTGCAAGGATCCCTAATTTGACCTCTTCGAAATCCGGCGGGACAAACTTGTGAAGGTGTAACGGGACGTCCTCAAAGAGCCACCCCTGTTCCCAATCGACTCCGGGGACATCTTTGGGGAGCCGTTCCAGGGCTGCGGTATTGGCGACCGCGACATGGCCACAGACCCTGCGGATGATCACCGGGGTTTTGCCGGTGACCCGGTCCAGTTCCTCCCGGGTGGGCAGCCGATTCTCCGGCCAGATGCTCTGGTCGAAGCCTTCCCCAATGAGGAAACGGCCCCTGAACTCTGCAACCTCTGTCCGGAGTTTTTCAAGGAATTCCTCGAGCGATTGGACAGATCCAAAGTCCGGCCGCTGGAGTTTGAGCCCATAAGAAGCCATGTGGGTATGGGTATCCACGAATCCCGGGATCAGGAGCCCTTCTTTGGGAAGGCGGATCACCGGGAGATCCGAGGGGAGGGCCGGCGGGGATCCGGTGTAGACTTCCAGGATACGCCCGTCCTCAATCCAGAGCGTTCCCCACCGAGTCTCCTGGCCATCCCAGAAAGGGCCTTCAAGAAGAAACGCTTGGTCTTCCCCTTCAAATGTGAATGGGGTCATGGGGTTTCGTTTTCAGGTTATGACTTCAGGTGCCGGTCAGAAACACCAGTTCTTCGCGGATCTCCGCTTTAGAGAGTCCAAAGACCAGACCATAGGTGATGGTCCGGATGTTCATGATTTCGGTTTCTTTCGCGAAGAGATACGCGATGGCGATGCCGATCCCCAACGGATCGGAGAAGCGCATCTTGTAGGCCTCCTGGAGGATGGACCATTCCAAGGCGCGTTCTACGAGCCCCAGAGACCGAATCCCACGTTCCTCCAGAATCTTCCGATACCTTGTGTTTTGCAGGGCTTCATAGGCCGCCTCTAAGGTCTCCGCATTCTCCAATTCCCGGAGGACCGACCGCTTCAACGTGCCCCCTTCCAGATACTGGATCCGCCCCAGAGGCTTGGTTCCGACTTTGATGAGAACCAGCGAGGCCAGGATATTCCGTACATCAATCATTCGACGCAACAGGTGGATGAGGAGGGCTTCGTTTGGGTTGTTCTCGTGGAGTTGTCCCAGGCTCCATTGGAAATAGGAGCGGTCAATGTAGGTTTCCATTTCTTCGACTTTGCCTTCTCGGACCATTCGGTTGAGGTCACGTCCGACGACAAAGGGCAGCCGGATTCCCCAGGTCGCCAGTCGGTCAAGGATTTTCAAGGGGTCTTTATCCACCATCAGGGATTTCAGGCGAACGGGGTCCAGGACGCCCGCGGGCATGAAGGAGGCCTCGATGTCTGCGTCGGACGCCCCCCGAATGCGCCCGCGAAGGAGGGTTTTGATGTTGTGGATATCCCAGCGGGAGAGGAGGATGGAAAGATAGCGTGCAGCGTCTCCGCCCGCGATTTTCTGGAGTTTCTGGGAAGTCCGAGCCAGGTTCTCCAAAAGGGCGTGATTGATCACCTGAGACGGGTCCGGATATTGGGTTTCGGCTTTCTGGATGTCCGGCGCGTACGGAGTGTCCTTCAGGCGGATCTTCAGGGTTTCCACATCCCGCTCCGCAAGCAAGCGG
The DNA here is from genome assembly GCA_964422065.1 of uncultured bacterium. Taxonomy (GTDB): domain Bacteria; phylum Hydrothermota; class Hydrothermia; order WGAB01; family WGAB01; genus S141-55. The sequence goes on from CAYQZW010000073.1 coordinate 3,310, forward strand.
TCATAGTCCGCAGGCTGCAGCAGTTGGGCCTTCATGGCCCGGATCCGCGCATTGGTATAGCCGTAGTCGGCGATCCCTTGATCTATAGACTCTGTTTGGATTCTCACGGCGATTCTTCTCCGGCCTCTTTAGATGGCGTTTCTCCTTGAGACTTCTCCTGAGAAGTCTCCCCACCCGAACCGGCCCCCTCAGCCTGAGAGGGTTGCTCACTCACGGGTTTTTCTTCCGTGGATTTCTCTTCCACGCTCGTTGAGGCAGGGATCTCTTCCTCCTTGGGCTCTGCCAGGAGGTCAATGTCGTCTTTCTTCTTCAGCAACACAGTAAAGATCAGGGTGTTCCCCGCCCAATGCATGGCGCCCCAATAGGCGAGGACCGTGAAAACCATAAAGTAGAGCAAAATCCCGAATAGGAAGCCCAGGATGGCCTGTGGCCAGGGCAGTGCGGGTGTGGTCGGCGGATAGAGTACGAGGTCCGTCCGGGTCCACTCCAGGATTCGGCTGATCCATTGGAACGTCCACTCGTTCGGGAATGTCAGGTTCGGCAGGTAGGAGAGTGCCGCATCGGCGAGGTGCACGAACTTTTGTCCCATGAGCCAGGGGAGGGAGAGGACCCCGTAGATGATGGCAAAGACCCGGCCCGTAAAGAACAGGAAGACGGCAATGGCCACACCTTTGACGCCGTATAAGAGCGCCTCGTAACCAAGGAACCGCCAGTTCTCGTCGTTCAATGTGGAGAAGATCTCAAACAGGGTGTCAAATGTGTCGGAACGTGTGGCCCCTGCGACTGCGGGAGCCAAAAAGAGCGAGACGAAGAATGAGACGATGAGGTAAACCAGGAAGAAAACCGTAAAAATGACGGGAATTGCGGCGATCAGGAGGATGAGTTCTCCAAGATAGGGGATCTTCCCCAAGAGACCCAGGATGACGCCACCGAGGAGGATCAGCCCGATCACAATGAGCAGGACAATGGGGGCGAGGATGGCCGCCTTTCCGGATTTGAAGGCGTGCTGGATCGCGCGTTTGACCTCATAAAATTCGTCCCCTTTGAGTTGCTGGATCGTGAGTTTTGCCACCGCAGCCCCAAAGAGAAAATACGCAAAGAGGAAGAGCAACCCGCCGATACAGAAGAGGATTTTCCCGCCGAGGGTCAAGGGGATCCCCCAAGGGAAGGGGATGAACCGGAACTCACTCCAGACCTCCTGGAGGGTCAGGCCGCTGGCCAGGAGCCCGAGATATGCGAAGATGCTGTAAAGGACAGTCCCGATCAGGATCCCCAGGAACATGGTCCACATCTTTTTTGCGCTAAAGCCGAGGCGAGCGGCCCGGAAAACGTCCTTATAATTCCAATGGAGTTCCCGCTTCATGGGCAAACCTCCTTTTCACGATGCCCCAACCGATGAAAAAGAAAGTTCTATGCCACCCCTCCGTCTCTCCATCCCGTTGTGGCTTCAGAACTTATTATAAAGGGTTTTGATGGCAAGGCTCAGGAGAGCTACGGCGGCGATGACCCCTCCGACGATCCCGGCCAGGGTCAGCGCAGTGACGATCACGCCGGCGATACACACCCCTGCGGTAATCGCCAATAACGCCTTCCGGAACGGGATGCCGAAGAGCAAAGCAGCGACTGTGCCTGTCCAGGCCCCGGTGACCGGGAGCGGGATCGCAACGAAGATCATCAACCCCAGGGCTTCGTATCGCTCGACTACGGCCCCCCGTCTGCGGGTCCGCTCAAAAAGCCACGTGAAAAATCGATCAAACAGGGGAAACCGCCGGAGTTGGTTGGAAAGGGGATCCAGGACAAGCAAGAGCGGGATGATCGGGACAAGATTCCCCAGCACAGCGAGGGGATAGGCCTTCCAAAAGGGGACGTTGCCGACCAAGATCCCCCAGGGCAACGCGCCACGAAGTTCGCTGATCGGCAGCATAGAGAGGAAAAAGATCCCCCATTCTGCGGGCAATCGTTGGATGGCGTGAATCCAGGTTTCCATAGGGTTAGGTTTCTGCCGTTTCCCGCTGTCGGAAGGCCTTGCGAATCCAAAAGAGGCCCCAGAGGAGGGCGCCAAAGACCAACACCCGGGCCAGCCAGATCCCCGGCGAACTCTGCCGGAGCGTCGGGATCCACTGGGTAAAGAGCCACCCCCCAATGATCCCGATCAGCATGGTCGGCGTGACGTATTTCATGACGTAGTAAAAGAACCGGGGGATGCGCATCTCCGCGCCCCGATGGATCTCCTCCCACGCCCGATCCATGCCAAAGACCCAGGCAAAGAGAACGATCTCTACCAGAGCGAAAAGGGTAATGAAGAAGTTGCCCATCCAGAAGTCCATTTCGTCCAGGGCCCCGTTCACGAAGATGGGGATGTGAGCCAGAATGAAGAGCGCGATGCCCAGGGTCATGGCGGCTTTTTCCCGAGTCCAGCCGAGTTCATCCTCAAAAAAGGCGACGGTTGGCTGGATCAGGGCAACGGCCGAGGTGATACCCGCAAAGAACAGGAGGCCGAACCAGAAGAAACCGAAGAGTTCACCCAGGGGCATCTGTGTGAGTACTGCGGGCATAGAGACGAAGCCGAGGTTAAACGCCCCACCAGCAGCAATCTCCTGGGCAGTCTGGAGCCCGAAGAACGCCACGGCCGCCGGGATCGCGATGGACGCTCCCAGTACCACTTCCGCAAATTCATTTGTGGTCGCAGTTGCCAACCCCGAGACCACGATGTCGTCCCGGGACTTCAAATAGGAGGCATAGGTATGGATGGAGCCCATGCCCACGGACAGGGTGAAGAAGATCTGTCCAGCGGCGGCCAGCCAGATCTTCCAATCGGCCAGCCGGTCAAAGTGTGGAGTCCAGAGGAATTCGAGGCCTTTCCAGACGCTGTGTTCTGGGGAGACCGGTGCCCCCAGGGTCAACACCCGAATTGCCAGGATCACCGCAAAGATGAAGAGCATCGGCATCGCGATCTTGGCCAGGACCTCGATCCCTCTGGAGATCCCCCGGGCAATGATCCAGATGTTGAGAAGTACGGTGATCAGGAAGAACCCGTAAGCCCAGAGACTGGGGTGGAGGAGTGTCCCGGCGTCTTTCGCACCGATGAATCTCAAAACAAAATCCCAGAAGGGCTCCAGGGTCTGGCCTCCAGGGTGTCCTGCCGCTAACCGATGGAACTTCCCAAGAAGCGAAAATACGCTGAAGGCCAGGGTCCAGGACTCAATGTATGCGTAGTAGATGACGATCAAGAACGGCCCGACAAACCCGATGACGCCCAGGTACTTGGCAATAGGATGTTTCCACAGGGCCTGGAACATGCCAGGAGTAGAGCCGTGGCCCCGATTGCCACCGTATCGGCCGATGGCCCATTCCACCCACATGAGGGGAATCCCAAGGAGCAGGAAGGAGACGAAATAGGGGATCATGAAGGTCCCGCCACCGTGTTTTGCAGCCTGGACCGGGAATCGGAGGAAATTTCCAAGGCCGACTGCGTTGCCGGCCATCGCCAGGATCAGCCCGATCCGTGTTGCCCAACGTTCCCGTTCGTTCACCCGAGGCCTCCGAGATGGTGTATGATTTACAGGAATCCCCGGAGAGGGTCAAGTCAAAAGCCCGATTTTTTCAGAACTTTGAAGGCCACACCCATGAAGACCGTACGTCCGATACTCCTTTCCCTCTTGGTCCTGGGAATAGCAGGATGGGTATGGACGGTTTTTCCGGTGCCCCCCGGGGAGACGGCCGGCCTGGTATACAAGACCCTCCGCATCCCGCGGGTCCTGCTCGGGGGCGCTGTCGGGGCGGGATTGGCCATGGCTGGGGCCGTGCTCCAGGCCCTGTTTCGCAATCCCCTGGCATCTCCGTTGACCCTTGGCGTCGCAGGTGGAGCCGCCTTCGGGGGCGTCCTGGCCATGGTCTTTGGCATCCAGATGGCTCTCGGTGGCCTGCCGTTTTACTTCGGGCTCGCTCTGGTCTTTGCGTTGCTGACCCTTGGACTGACGTATCGCTTGGCCCTCCATGATGGACACCTCCGCATCTCCGTTCTCCTGTTGGCTGGAGTGGTTCTGAATTTCTTTTATTCCGGCCTCATCCTTTTGGTGCAATACCTCTCGGATTACACCCGGACCTTTGAGACCGTGCGCTGGCTGATGGGAAACCTCGGCATCGTGGGCATGACCATCCCTTTGACGGTGTTGGGCACGGTCCTGGCTGTTGGGATTGGGGTCTTCCTCCTGGCAGCCCCCTTGAACCTGTTGAGCCAGGGCGAAGAGTCCGCCCACGCGTTGGGGGTTGAAGTCCAAAAGACCGTGACGGGACTCTTCGCGCTGGTCTCTCTTCTGGTAGGAGTTTCGGTGGCCTTGACCGGCCCGATTGGCTTCGTCGGACTCGTGATCCCCCATGCGATGCGTCAATGGGTGGGCGCAGACCACCGAAAACTCATCCCCATGAGTGCACTCTGGGGCGCGATTGCACTGATCGTGGCAGACGGAATGGGACGGATCCTCTTCGCTCCTGTTGAACTCCCTGTCGGGGTGGTCACGGGGCTCCTGGGGAGCCCGTACTTCCTTTGGCTCCTCTATCGGTATGGACGAAAGGGATGGGGATGATTATCCCATGGATGCGACGGCCTCGACCCGGGCGGAGGCCCGAATCTGCGCAACGACTTCCGGATAGGGGATGACCCGGAGCGGCGTGATCACTGGGGTCAATCCACGAATCTCCCGAACTTTGCCCCGCACCCAGGTCCCGGGCGGATAGGTGCCCTCCACGATGGCGGTGACGTTGCCCCGGGTCTTGCCGGCAGAATAGCCGCGGCTCTTGCGGGCCGGCTTTTCGATCAGCACGTCGTACACGCGACCGATCATCTGTTGACGTCGGCGGGCGATCCCTTCATTGACCACTTCAATGAGTTTGCGGAGCCGGGCTCCTTTGATGGCGTCCGGGACCTGGTCCGGAAACCGCGCCGCCGCGGTTCCGGGTCTGGGGGAATAGATGAACATGTAGGCCCCGTCAAACTCAACAGCCCGAACGACATCTAAGGTGTCCTCAAAGTCCTGCTCGGTCTCCCCCGGGAAGCCCACCATGATATCCGTGGTTAGGGTTCCTTCCGGCAGCAGGCGTCGGATCATCCGTGCCTTTTCAATGAACTCTTCTTTGGTATACCCCCGATGCATTCGGAGGAGAACCCGCGTAGAACCTGCCTGCAAGGGCAGGTGGATCCAATCGGTAATCCGCTGGGATTCTGCAATGGTTCGGACGACCTTTGCGGTCATATCCCTGGGATGCGGGGAGGTAAAACGGATCCTGAGGAACCGAGTCTCCCGATCCAGAAGGGACAGAAGTTCCGCGAAATCCAGAGTGCCATCAAAATACGAATTGACGTTTTGCCCCAGCAACGTTAATTCCAGGACCCCTTTTTCCTCGAGTCGTCGGGCCTCTTCCAGGATTTCTGGATGGGGCCTGGAGATTTCCCGGCCCCGGACCCGCGGAACAATGCAGAAGGTGCAGAAGTGATCACAACCGCGCATGATGGTCAGGAAGGCGAAAGGTGAGCCCTCCTGGACCTGTTGTTCTTTGGGGAACTCCCCAACATTCTCGCAATAGACCCCTGGCTGTTCTTCGCCTAAGAGGAGTCGGGGGATCTTCACCAGGCTCCCGGTCCCCACCACCCAATCGGCACCGACATTCAGCAACTGTTCTCTCATCCACTGGGCCATGCACCCCATCACCAAGACTTTTTTCCCCCTCCGCTTCATGGACCGGATGTACTCGATGGCCTTAACATCCGCCTTTTCTCGGACCGTGCATGTGTTGACCAAAACGACCTCCGCTTGGTCCGGCTTCTCGGTCTCCACAAAGCCCCGATCGACCAGCAGTTGCCGGACCGTGTTGGAGTCGTAGACGTTCATCTGGCAGCCGAAGGTCTGGATATAGAACCGTTTCATCGGGCCATAAAAATATGGTCCCCCAGTGAAACAGTCAAGAATATCAACTTGCCTGCGTGGGGAAGACGGGACGCCAAGAG
>CAYQZW010000074.1:0-8835 GCA_964422065.1 uncultured bacterium
TCTCAGGTGACCTCAACGGCATCCAGGGCCATGCGCGACTCCTCCGGGGAGCGTACCGGACCCAACCGATCGAGGCTCTGGAAGCCGACCTCCAATTCCAATGGGCCCGCAAACGGTGGCGGATCCAGAATATCGTCGCACAATCCCCACGTCTCCGGGGTTCCCTTGCGCAGGACCAGGGACGCCTGGCGGGTCTCCTTGAGGTCGAAGGACTCCGGGCCTCGGTTTGGACCCCCAACGCAAGTGGACAAGTGAATCTGAGAATGGCCTTTGATATGATGGGGGATACCACATGGCTCCGGGGAACTGTGGAAGGGGAAAGTTTGACGCTCCCTGGATTGGCGCTGCGGAATTTCCAGTTCAGGGTTCAGGGTCCAATCCGCAACCTCCGCATCCAGGGCCAGGCCCAGGATCTCCGACTCCAGGGACAGGGTTTCCATACCGTGAAAGCAGCGTTCCAGCGGACCAACGGTATGTGGCATTTCCGGGCTCAAGGCATATCCGACCTCGGACCCGACGTTTTCCTACGGGGCATGTGGGAGTTCGCCCCCAACCGGACGACTGTGAGGGCGGAAACCCTTCGTCTCGTCTATCCCCAAACCGGTGCGACCTTTGTCGGCACCTTCACCCTGAGCAAAGATAGTGGAAGGCTTTACTTTGTGGGGGAAGGCCGGGACGATCAGGGTGGACATCTCCAGGCCTTGGCAACAGTGGACTCCTTGCTTGCCGTTTCGGTCACGGTTGAAAGCCTCAATCTCCAAGCATTGCCCGTGCCTCCAGATGTAGATGGGACAGTAGACCTGAATCTCCAGGTGCAGGGCGATTTAAAAACCCCTGAACTCCTGCTCCAAGGACGATGGCAAGGCCATACCTTAGGAAAACTCCGTGTAGACACTATGGACTTCCAGGTCCGTTACCACCAGGACTCCCTGGTGATCCAGCGGCTTCGAGTCCTGAGCCAAGGTCGTGAGGCTCGCTTGGAAGGATCCATCATAGCCCACCTTTCAGATTTCCGGGATCGGCATCGTCTCTTGCAAGCCCCTGTGGACCTCCATTTGCTGGCCTGGCGCTGGCCTGCAACAGATTGGCTGAATCAATTCACGGATGACCTGTACTTTGAAGACGCCACCGTTACCCTGGACCTTTTCTTCAGGGGGACCCTTCAGAATCCGAGACTTGAAGGGAAATTAACCCAAGATGCCAAGACTGTCGTCCTGGTGCCCGCGGGTACGGTCATCGAAAACTGGCGAATGGAGGGCCAGGCCCAAGACCATGCCTTCGAAATCACACGTCTCTCCGGTCAAACCAACGGCGGTAGGGTCCAGGGGAACGGGTATCTAAGGTTCCGTGGAGTCCAGGTCGACAGTGTTTCGCTGTCGTTACAACTCCGGAAGTTTCCCCTGAGGCCCTCGCCGGAGATTGACGTCGAGGTTGCCGGCCAGATCCAAGTCCACGGGGCCCTCCCTCGCATCTTCGTGGAGGGCGACCTCACTCTTGAACAGGGGTATCTCAGTTTGCCGTTCGGCAAATCCAAGGCCCCCAGCCAGCCAGAAGCACCGTCGCCGATCCGCTATCGCATCACCATAAAATCCCCTGGACGTGTCTACTTCATCAACGACGTCGTCCAGGCAGAACTCAAAACCGATCTCGTGATTACCAAAGACCAAGACGTCGGACGGAGCATCTCTGGTACCCTGGAAATCCTGAACGGGACCTTTTTATACCTGGACCGCGCCTTCACCATCACCGAAGGACGGATGGTCTTCAATCAGGATGTCGAACTGAACCCTGAGATCCAGTTCCATGCGGAGAACCTGGTCCAGGACAGTATCCTAGTGACGCTGGTCGCCACAGGAACCCTCCAAAGCCCGGAAGTGAACTTAACCTCTGATCCTCCCCTCTCCTTGGAAGATATCATTGCGCTTTTGTCTTTTGGTCGGACACTGGCGCAGTTAACCCCCTCCTTGACGAGCATGGCGTACATTCGGGAACGTTCCTTAAACTTGGCGGAGGCGTTGGTCTCCCGTGAACTCAAGCAGCGCTTGAGGCTCACGGAACTTGAGATCGCCACAGGGCTTACCGGTCGGGACCCCCATTTCACCGTTGGATTTTATCTCTCACCCAAAGTCCACATCCGCTACACCCACGACATTTTGAGTCCAACAAAAGACATCTTCCTTCTGAATTACACCTTGACCTCCCGGATTGGGCTTTATATTGAGCGGGACAGGGATGGGCGATTGGGGGGTGGGTTGAATTTCAGGGTCCGGTTCTAAGCCTCATTTCCAGTGGCCGGGGACCCAAACCCAGCCGCGTCGGGTCTTTTTCCAGTGTCCAGGCACCCAGGTTTTGCCTTTGGGGCGGAGTTCCCAGTGCCCTGGAACCCAGACATACCGCCGCCCATTCCACTTCCAGTGTCCTGGAATCCAGACCGCATGGGGAGCCGGCTTCGGAGGCTTCACCTCGACCTTCACCGGTGGCGGGGGCTCCTGGACATAAACCACCCGCGGGGCGCACGACCAGGCCTGGCTCCCCAAGATCACCAGGGCCAGAACCCCAACCCATGAACCCTTCCTGATGTCCAGACGCACTCCTTTCTTCATGGCTTTTCCCTCCGGTTTTCATCATTTTCAACCCTTTTAGACGTCGATCCAACCCCTCAGGTTCCCTTGAGTTTTCAAGTTTTCTGTTTGACTTACCCATCGAGTTTCACTAAACTTACTTCCCATGAACCTCGAAGTGTTCCTCCAAGAAAAGAAGCGCCAAATTGACGAGGCATTAGATCGTTTCCTCCCCAAGGAGACCGACCCCCCGGAGATCCTCTCACGGGCCATGCGGTATACCCTCTTTGCAGGGGGCAAACGATTGCGTCCCATCCTCACCTTGACATCCTACGAGGTCTGTGGTGGGACGGATCCCGATGAGGTCATGCCCTTGGCATGTGCCTTGGAGTTGATCCATACCTTCTCCTTGATCCATGACGACTTGCCGGCCATGGACGACGATGATTATCGGCGCGGCAAGCCCTCAAGTCATAAGGTCTTTGGCGAGGGGATGGCGATCCTCGCGGGAGATGCGCTCTTTGCGTATGCCTTTGATCTGGCGGTCCGGGCACCTTTGCCTGCGTCGGTGGTCTTGGACGCCCTTCGTGAGATCCTCTGGGCGTCGGGCCGGGAAGGCATGATCGGTGGACAGGTGGAAGATCTGATGGCGGAAGGGACAGAGCCTACACCGGAGAAGGTTCTGCGAATCCACACGCGGAAGACCGCGGCCCTCATTCGCGCGAGTATGGTGGTCGGTGGCATCGCGGCACGTTCCGACCCCAAAACCCTGGAAGTTCTCAAAGAGGCTGGCCTGGCCATGGGGATTGCTTTTCAGATTGTAGACGATATCCTGGACGAAGTGGGCGAAGAAAAGGCCTTGGGAAAGCGATCCCACAAGGACCGCGCCCGGGGCAAGTGTACCTATCCACGGGTCTTCGGCATCGAGCGCGCCAAGCAGGATGCCATGGCGTACCGGGATCGTGCAAAGTCCCTCCTTGAACAGCAGTTTGGAACCCGTGCAGAGACCCTGTTGGCGTTGGCAGACTTCATCGTGGACCGGATTTATTGAGATGACTGTCCTCCGCGAGATTTTCACCAACGAATATGTCATCTTCCCCCTCCTGATCGGTGTTTTGGCGCAACTTTACAAGTTCTTTTACCACTTTGCCCGAGAAGGCCGACCGGATTTCCAATGGCTCATCACAACCGGTGGGATGCCGAGTTCCCATTCGGCATCGGTCATGAGCCTTTCCACTCTCATCGGGCTCCGACATGGCTTTGACTCACCGTTATTCGGGCTGGTGCTGTTCTTTAGTTTGATCATCATGTACGATGCGGCCGGTCTCCGACGCGCCGCAGGTGAACAGGCAGCCGTGATCAACAAGATGCTGGAAGAATTTAGCGTCTCCCACACAATCCGAGAAGAACGACTCCGTGAACTATTGGGCCATACACCGACGGAAGTCTTGGTCGGTGCCCTTGCCGGGATCGTAGCGTCGGTGATCTTCGCGAGGTTGTTCCCATGAGTACGATCCAGGAACTCCTGCTTTTGGTGATCCCCATCCTCTACGCATTGACCATTCATGAGGTGGCCCATGGATGGGTGGCGCTTCGACTGGGAGATCCCACTGCAAAGTATGCCGGTCGCCTGACCCTAAACCCCTTGAAACATCTGGACCCGATCGGGACCCTGATGTTGTTCATCGCGAAAATCGGCTGGGCCAAGCCTGTCCCCGTCAATCCCATGTATTTGCGGAACCCTACACGGGACATGGCACTTGTTGCATTGGCCGGTCCTACATCCAACTTCCTCTCGGCCTTTGTGTTCGGCCAGATCTATCGGGTGATCCAAGGCAATCCGGTGCTGCCCTATCTGGATACCCTCGTCTTCTTCTTTGTGTACATCAACCTGATCCTTGGCTTTTTCAATCTAATCCCGTTGGCGCCCCTGGACGGCTGGCGGATCTTGTCCTACGTTTTACCTCGGGAACCTTGGGTCTATACGCTTGAGCGGTCCGGCCCCATCCTCCTTTTGATCGTCATCGTGATGCCCATGTTTCTGGGCATTAATCTTTTGGGGATGGTCTTGAGCCCCCTCATGCAAATCGGCTTACACCTGACGATAGGAGGATAGGACTGATGGGCATTCGGATTCTGGGTGTCGGTGCATATGTGCCAGATCAGGTCTTGACCAATGCCGACCTCGAGAAAATGGTCGAGACCTCGGATGAGTGGATCATTGAGCGGACCGGGATTCGGGAGCGACGGATCGCAAGCAAGGACCAAGCAACATCCGACCTGGCATACGAAGCAACGCTCCGGGTACTCGATCGGACCGGTCTATCTCCTGAAGATCTCGACATGATTATCGTGGGTACGGCAACACCGGACATGCCTTTCCCGGCTACGGCGTGCCTGCTCCAGGCTCGCTTGGGGATCAAAGGGAGACCCTGTTTTGATATCGAGGCTGCCTGCCCCGGGTTTATCTATGCGCTGGAGGTCGCGCGCGGGATGCTCAGCATCGGCGACACCTACCGACATGTCCTGGTGGTCGGCGCCGAAACCCTGACAAAGATCACGGACTTTACCGATCGGAATACCTGTGTGTTGTTTGGGGATGGTGCAGGGGCAGCGATCCTGGCCAAGGATGAAAGCGATCACGGGATCCTCGCCACCTATCTCGGCGGGGATGGGACCCTGGCGGACCTCCTGTATATGCCCGCGGGCGGCTCTCGAAAACCGGCCTCTCTGGAAACGGTGAAGAACCGAGAGCACTATCTCAAGATGAAAGGCCGGGAAGTCTTCAAATATGCCGTCCTGGGGATGCAGGAGTCTGTGGTCCGGGCATTAGAACTCGCTGGCGTCAAACCCGAAGAGGTGGATTGGCTCGTGCCCCATCAGGCCAATCTCCGGATCATTGATGCCACCGCCAAGCGGATCAATTTGCCGATGGAGAAGGTCTATGTCAACATTGACCGATACGGGAACACCTCCGCAGCGTCCATCCCTATTGCTCTGGCAGAAATGCAGGATCGGGGGCTCCTGAAGCCCGGCCAAATCGTGGTCTTGGTCGCCTTTGGTGCGGGGTTTACCTGGGGAGCCGTGGTGATTCGATGGTAAGACCCAGGGTCTTCCTGACGGGGGCATCCGGCTATGTCGGCCGAAACTTGGCCCGGGCACTGCACCGTGCGGGCTTTCCGGTGACCTGTGTAGCTCGGCGAACCGACCGCTGTCCACAAGACGCTTGCCAAAGAGTCCTCCAGGCCGATCTCCGGACCCAGGGACCCTGGGAGGATGCACTTCAAGGCCATGACGTGGTCATCCACCTGGTCGGGATCATCCGGGAACAACCCCGCCAGGGCATTACGTTTGAGGCCATTCACGTAGAAATGACCCGACGGCTCTTGGAGTCTGCGCAGGCGCATGGCGTCCAACGATGGCTCCAGATGAGCGCCCTGGGTGCAGACCGCCAGGTCACAGGCTATCAGAAGACCAAAAAACAAGCAGAAGAACTCGTCCAGGCGTCATCGTTGGCGTGGACGATTTTCCGCCCTTCGGTGATCTTTGGACGCGGGGATGTCCTGACCCGTATGGTTCGGCGTATGATGACGTGGACCCGTGTCTTCCCCTATTTCACCGGGGCCGGCTCTTTTGAACTGCAACCGGTTCACATTGAGAACGTGGTCCAAGGGTTCGTAAAGGCTTTACAGATCGAGGAGGCCGTCGGTCAAATCTATGAAGTTGCAGGCCCAGAGGTTCTGCATTACCGGGAATTTTTGAGGGTGATCCGAGAGACCGTCCCCGGCCCGGTGATCCTCATGCCCTTTCCCGGGGGGCTCATGCACAAACTCACTCGGGTGCTGCAACACCTCCCGGGCTGGCCCATGACCGAGGAGCAGTTCGTCATGCTGGCTCAAGGCAACACCACATCTCGCTGGCAGGAATACTTTGAGACGTTTGGATTGGAGCCGATCCCGTTCCGGGCCGAACGGCTTCTGGACGACTAAAGGAGGTTTGTGATGGACTTAGACCATATTCGGCGGGTACTTGAAGACTTCTTCCGGCTCAAACGAACCTACCGGAGCGGCTGGAGTTATTATGGACAGGGGCCCGGAGAGACCATTGCTGCTCATACCTTTGGGGTGGCGATCCTCACCCTACTGGTCGGGCGAGAACTTCAGAAACAGGGAGTTGCCCTGGATCTCCACAAGGCCCTGGTGATGGCCTTGATCCACGAGGTCGGGGAAACCCGATTGGGGGATCTCCATTTGGAGGCCCGACGCTTCCTTGGCACAGAGGCGGTCCGTCGCGCTGAAGAAGCCGCCGTCCAGGAGGTTCTGGAGGACGAGGAATTGGTCGGTCTTTGGCGAGAATTTGAAGCGGGGGAAAGTACGGAGGCCCAATTTGTCCGTGCCTTAGACAAGTTGGAACTCCTGTTTGAGGCCGTAGAACGCGCGAAATCCCCTCGGGAACGTGTACAGACCATCTTTCAGACCCCATCTAACCGTCGGTACTTTGAGCGGTTCCCTGTGATTCAAATCCTTTTCGAGACCCTTCAACGGGAGATTGGCGACGAGGAGGTCTCCCACGAGAATCCCGAAGAGTCTTAAATTTGAGTTGGCAAATCTTGCTAATCCCTGGAACTTGACAAAGCGAGGCAGTCCTTGTAATCTTTTGATGTCGCCGGGGTTGGGGAGAGGCCAGAAAGGAGGTGAACCATGTGGCAAGCATGGGTAAACTTTATCTTGGGTGTTCTGATCTTTCTGGTGGCCATCTTTGTTGAGTCCCCTCCGAACTGGATCTATTGGCTCGGGGGATTGCTCATCGCGATCATCTCCCTGTTCCAAGCCATAGGGAAAAAGGAGTAAGTTGACCAGAACGTTCTGAGCCCTGTGGGGTTCAGACCCGGCCTCTCCCCCCGGTGTCTCCATCGAAGACCCCGGGATACACATCCCGGGAGGCACCCTTTTGAGTCGCGCAGGTTCGGTTGCATGCCCGAGGGGGTTCCTAAAAAATGGGAGCATGTTTTGGGTCGTGCTGCTCGCGATGATGGTTCCCTTTCCACAAGAACCGTATACGGTTCAGCAGTTCTTGCAGATCCAAGCGGCGTGGTCCCCCAAGCCACACCCCAAAGGGAAGTGGGTGGCGTATCTGGCGGATATCACGGGGACCCCGCAAATCTGGCGGCTCGATCTGCCCAACGGGTGCCCAACTCAGCTGACGTTCTTCGAAGAACGCATCGCGGGGTTCCGGGTTTCCCCCGACGGCTCCCGGATCGCATTCCTCTCGGACCAAGGTGGCAACGAACGGTACCAAATCTATCTCATGACGCCCAAAGGCGATCGACTCTGGCGGTTAACCCACGCGCCCAATGCCATCCACTATCTTGGAGATTGGTCCCAAGATGGGCGGTTCCTGGCCTTCGTTTCAAACCGACGAGACCCCGCAGCCTTTGATGTCTATGTTTTGGATCTCGAGTCCGGAAAAGAACGGGTCGTTTGGGAAACCGACGGCTATTACACCGCCCTGGCCTTCTCCCCCGATGCCCGGTTCCTGGTCGTCCGTGAAAGCCGCTCGAACTTCGACGAGGACCTCCATCTCCTCGATCTCCAAACCGGTACACGGACCCACCTCACACCCCATGATGGGTTTGCTCAGTACCAAAATGTCCGGTTCTCGCCAGATGGCCGAACCCTCTACCTGCTGACGGACCAGGACCGAGAGTTCCTGAACCCTGCGAAACTCGATCTTCAGACGCTCACACTGACGTATTTGGACGACCGGCCCTGGGACTACGAAGAGTTTGAACTGACAAGAGATGGAAATCGGATCGTCGCCCTGGTCAACGAGGACGGCTATTCGAAACTCTATGTTCTGGACCTCGTCACCTCTGAGATTTACGAAATCCCCGGCCTCCCTCAAGGGAATGCGGGGGGCTTGGCCCTTTTAGAAGACGGCTCTCAACTCTTTTTCCACGTCGCCACGCCGACTCAGACCTGGGATGTCTGGCGCTATTCCTTTGAGAGCCAGACGTTTGAGCGACTCACAGAGAGCGCTACGGCGGGGATCCCGCCGACCCTCTTTGTGGCCCCTCAGGCGGTTCGGTATCGATCCTTTGACGGCTTAGAAATCCCCGCCTATCTATACCTGCCTAAGACATCGAACGGGGAGAAGCCCCCGGTCATTGTCTATGTTCATGGAGGACCCGAGAGCCAGTACCGACCCGGGTGTTCGCCCTTGGTCCAATACTCTCGCTTCCGGGGCTATCCTGTCTGGTCACCCATCGTCCGGC
>CAYQZW010000075.1:0-8786 GCA_964422065.1 uncultured bacterium
GATCCAGGCCAGGAACTTCTCTACATTGGCCCAGGCCTGTTCGCTGGCGAGAATCTGCCAGTAGTTCCGTTCCATCAGGATTTCCCGGAGCACTTCGGAAAGCGGGCGTAGATCCCGTTGGTTCATCCACCGGGTGAACGAGGTCAACCTCGGATCTGGTGATTCCCCTTCAAAAATTTGGGCTCGTGCTTCTGGAGGGAGGTTTCCGAACAGCGGGCTATTCAGAACCCGATAGAGTGAGAACTTTGCTCCCTTACCATAAGCCAAACAGCGGGTTAACGTGACCAATGTCTGGATCTCTTCTGCCTCAAAGAACCCTTTTGCCTTTTCCATGACGAAGGGGATCCCGTGATCGCGAAAGACTTGGGCATAGATCTCGATATTCGTTCGTGCTTTCAGCAATACGGCAAAATCTCGGAACTGAGGTCGTCGCCGAGTCTGGTCATTCTCGTACACCCAGCCGTTTTCCATGAGTTCCAGAATCCACCGAGCAAAGATCTCAGCCTCGATCTTTCGGCGTATATCCACCTTTTGCTCTTCCTCGTCGAGTTCCACAAAGACGAGGTCCACACGGCCAGGATCGTCAATTGGGCGTTTTCGCCGGAAAGGCTGATACACGGTTTTCCATGCTTCCGTGGTTTCTTCCGAAGCGAAGATTCGGGGGAAGATTCGGTTGATGAAATCGATGATGGACTGGAGACTGCGGTAATTTTCGTCTTTTTCAATGACTTCGAACCGTTCGGTTCCTAAGAAGGCCTCCAGTTGTTGTCGGGCGCGGCGGAATACCTCCACATTGGCCCCGCGGAAGGCATAGATCGACTGTTTTTCATCGCCGACAATGAATACCGTAGGGGTGACCCCCTTTTCCTCCTTTGCGCCCTTGCCCGCCCGCCATTCTTCGGTGAGTTTGGAGATCAGTGCCCATTGCAGCAAATTGGTGTCCTGGAACTCGTCCACCAGGAGGTGGTCTGTGGCCTCATCAAAAGCCTCCAGGATCTGGGGCCACAGTGGAGTCTCGTCCTTACCCCCTGCCTCCTCATAAAGGAGGCGGTGAGCCAGGAGTTCCATGTCGGGGAAGTCTAAGATGCCTTGGCGCTGTTTTTCCTTCTGGAACTCTTGAAGGAGTTTCCAGAAAAGAGGGAAAATGGCATGCCGTTCTTGAATGCTTGCGTCGTTAGGGTTCGACAGGAATTCCCATTTTGGGCGGTGATTGAGAAGTTTAATAAGCTCTTTCTTCACGTCGCTGGCTTTTTTGTTGGCATTCTGCAGGAGCAGATTCAGGAGTTCAGGATCCCCCTCTTGAGCCTGGAGAAGCACTTTGTGGAAAAATTCAACGAATTTCGCCGTGGGGGAGGTCAGGACTTCAAGATGAGGATCAAATCCCAATTCCAGGGCGAAATGTTCAACCAGGCGACGTCCAAAGGAATGGAAGGTCTGGACCCGAAGGTGGGCGAGGTCGCCCCGGATCTTCTTGTAGAGATCGGGCCTTTCCTTGCGGATTTTTTCAATGATCCGGGCCCGCATCTCAGCGGCGGCCTTGTTCGTGTAGGTCAAGGCCAGAATCCGGCGGGGATTGGGAGGATCCATCTGCTCCAACAAGGAAACAAACCGTTGGGTCAAAGCCTCGGTCTTCCCGGACCCCGCTGGGGCCGAGATCATGTAGTTTTTGTTGGGTTCAAAGGCTGTCGGGTTCATGATCGGGGTGAGGGACAGATGAGTCGGAAATCACACTGCCTGCATGCGCCACTTTTCATCGGTTCTGGCGGGAACTCCGCATTCCGGATCCGCTGGACGATCTCTTCGGCTTTGCGGATGGCAGCAGCAACGATCTCTTCAATCGGTGCATCGGGGTTTGTGGGATGGGGGATGGGGAGGGGGGCGAAGGTTTTGTCTCCTTTTTGGTCTCCTTTGTTGTTGGAGGGTTTCATCCACGCAAAATAGAGCATCTGGACCCCATGCCTCCCGGTGTGTTCCTCATAAAAACTCAGGTAGATCGGCAACTGCAGAAGTTCTCCCCTCTCGGCCATCTCTTTGGCCTTTGTGAATGCGCTGTCTATCGTGCCCGTTTTGTAATCGATGATCCGGACGCCACCTTCGGGGTCTACATCGATCCGGTCGATGCGCCCCCGGAGGCGGATCCCGGAAGGCAAACTCCCCTCGATCCAATACTCCGTGGCTTGGATACGGAACCCGGAATCGGCGTATTCGTTCAGGACGTTTTGGAACGGCTCTCGGTAACGTTTCTGGAGGAACAGATGCCAGAGATAGGGGATGCCGGTTTGTTTCGTCGCCTCCTGAGTTGCCCATGTGTAGATCCTTTCGTATTCTTCTTTGGGCAGAGGGCTCCCTCCCTCTTTTTGGATTCTTGTAAAGGTCAGTTGCATCACAGCGTGGAACCAGTTCCCTTCTTCTTTGTGCTTAATGTCAGGCTCGGGCTCTTTGAGTTCCTCGAGTTCAAGGATGCTCTGGTAGAAGAACTGCCGAGGACACCGGACATACTTCTCCAGATCCGTGATCCTCAGGTGATCCAGGCGGTGCCTAAGGCGTTTTTCAATGAGGGCCTGGTCAAATTCAACCTGGGCGTGGTAAAAATCCCAGGCTTCCTGAGACGAAGTTTGAGAGATTCTGAGTTCCACCGGGCTCAGGATTTTGGAGCGGCGCTCCTTCCGGAGGGTCACAGGTTGAAACTCCAAGTCGTCCAGAAACACGCACGGAAGCACGGGGTGGTCGTCCTTCTGTGCGGTGTAACTCACATATAGACTTTGTCGAGGGCTTCTCAGAACTGCCTGGAGTCGAAGTTCTTGCTGGTCAAGAAGCATATCTCGATAGGGGAGCCCCAGGTCTTTACGGACATAATCTGGCAAGAGGAGCCAATCGGCTGTGTCCTGGGGGTAGGCGCGCTCGTCCATGTTGAGAACAAACAAAATGTCGTGGGGAATGTGATAGACCTGTTCAAACCCCACGACCTGGATTGGATATTCGGGCGGTGGGATTTCCGGCTCTGGGAGCCGCTGGTTTCGTAAGACTGTGAACAGGAGGTTGTAAAAGGTTTGGAGGGATAATCGTGGATCTTCTAACGTTTCCACGAGGCCGTCCAAGGTTGAAAGTGCATGGGCCACGATTTCCAGAACGGAAAGGGGCTCCACGTGTTGGAGGTCGGCAAACCGTTCAAGGAATTCTCTCAAGTGCGAGAGATGTTGGGAGAGCGGGCGTTCTTCTGGGGTCTCCCACCAGGACGCCCATTCCAGGAATTGGCTCAGGATTTGTCGGCTGTCGATATGGAGTTGAACCTCTGCCTCCGAGTTGGAGGACGAGTTCAAAAGAAAAGCCTGCCATTGTGCTCGGGTTCCGATCACGTTGTGGGCGAACGTCAGGGCGTCCAGTTCGTTTTGATCTGCAAAGGATTTGAAGAAGGGCGAAGTGAAGAGATCCACCATAGGCAATCGCATATAGTTTCCTTGGATGACCCGAATGGCAGAGAGAAGAAACCGAACAAAGGGATGTTGGGTCACCGCAGGGCCAAACTGCCGGCCGTAGGTGAGACCGTATTCCAGAAAGATACGGGAGAGGGTAGGGTCGAAGGAATAGACGGACGGCATTGTGATGAGGATCTTGGGAGCGGGATTTGCATCCATCAGCAAGGTTTTGATACTGCGTGCAACGAAACGCGCCTCGTCTTCCGGGTGAGCAAAGGCATAGGCCTTGGGTTTTGGAGGGTCCAGCCGCTGGATTGTGGCGAACTGGATCGGAACAGCAGTTTGACGGAGTTCCTCGAAAAGACGGAAGGCGGGAATCAGCCCCGGGATTTCCGGTATATCGTACAGTGCAGCCACGATCTGGATGCCGTGTTCATGGGCTTGATGGAGGAACCGACGCGCAATTTCGGCTTGAAGAGGGTGAAGATGGGTCCATCCATCGATCAAGATGACAACGACCCCCTGCAACAGTCGAGAAAAGTCTGGCCCTCCCTGTTCTAACGTCTGGATGGCGGCCTCTGGTGGGTCAAGGAGGTTCTTTTCGTATAAGAAGGCCCGGTAAAGTTTGAGGAAGTCCAGCGTTTGATTTGCACGTTCCCACACATAGGGATACGTGTCCAGTCTTTCTGCAACTGTGTGCTGGACCGCTTCCACATCCAGGGGGAACAGGTAGGTTCGGAGGTCGTCAAAAAGCCGCAGGATCTTTTGCGCGTACGGGATGGAGAGATGGCCACTTTTGGGGATGACCGCATCCAGGCGATGGGAGTTCCGCGCTGCCAAGACCTGGAGGACGAGCACGCGCTCATCTGCCCTCAATAGGGCGGGTGCACCATGGGCGAGAAGATTGGGAAGGGACAGATTTTTCGGTAGAGTCGCGGCCTCGTCACCAAGATCATGAAGAAGCACTTCCCGGAAGAACACGGTTTGCGTTCGGATTTCCGGAATGTACAAGATCCGGTCGCCTTTCCCGGTTTTCAAGAGCGGGAGGACTTGCTCCAGGAGGACCTTGGCGGTTTCCGTGAAGCCGATTGGAACCTTGATGACCCTGTGTTCCTGCACGTCTGGAATTATAAAACCCCGGAGGTCACTCTTTGAACAGGAGGAAAATCCCCAGGGTACTGTAAAGGATGTTGGGGACCCAGACCGACCAGGCCGGAACAATGAGACGGTCCGCCAGTTCCTCTCCACCAATGAGAAAGATGTAGTACACCATGAACAGGAGGAAAGCGATTCCAAAAGCCGTGCCGTAGCCTCCCCGCCGAGACCGGATTGCCAGCGGGACCCCAATCAAGATGAAGGCCAGACTCGCAAAGGGGATCGAAAATTTCTTGTGAAGTTCGACGAGATACTGGTTCCGTTTCCGCTGAAGAATTTGGAGCCTCAGCCGCTGTTCTTCGGGAACCTTCTGGATGTCTTTTTCCAATTTGCGGATCTCCCGTAGGAGCATTCGGCCCGACATCTCCCGATCCGTACGGAATGTCCGTTTCCGTCGGACCCAGGTCTGCTGGATGGGGATGACAACGCGGTGGGTTTTGAATTTCAGCCGGCGGTAGGTTTCCCCTTCTGGGCCAGTGGCCAGGTGGATCTCTCCGTCTTCCAGGTCTAAGATCAGATCATTTTTCAGGGTGTACATTTGGCCCCGTTTCGCAAAGATGGTCTGAACCCCTTCCTCCGTTTTCTGCTGGATCATGACCTCTTGGATTTCGTTCGTGCGCTCGTCTTTTTTCCCGACGTAAATCAGGTAGGAATCCATGCGGTTGAAGATTCCTTCTTCAATTTCCTGGGTAGGTTTTTTGAGGCTGATGTCCAGCATCAGGTTTTTCAAGCGGTGGTTGGACTCGGGGAGGATCGTGTTGTTGAAGACACTCATGACCACAAACCAGAACAACCCAAAAAGGAGCGCCGGAGTGAGGATCTGTCGGATGTTCATCCCGGCGGCCTTCATCGCGAGGATTTCAAAGTCTGCGGAGAACCGGCCAAAGGCTACGAGGGTCGCGATGAGGACAGCCATAGGGACCGCAAGAGCGATCATGAAGGGGAGCGAGAAACCAAAGAGTTCCAAGACGACACGGACAGGAAGCCCCTTCCGGAAGATCATCTCCATCAGGTCAAAGATCCGGTCTAAAAGGAGGATGACCAGCAGGACCCACAGCCCACCCAGAAAGGGGGCCAGGTGCTCTCGGAAAATGTAGCGTTGCAGGAGTTTCAACGTCGGAGGAGGAAGTTCAGGAGAACCGTAAGGATGATGGAGAGCAAGATAGAGGTCGCGATGGGGAGGTATAGGGTCCAGTTGCCACGTCGGATAACCAAGTCACCGGGGAGGCGCCCCAGGCCAGGGATCTGCTCAAAGGCCAATAGGCCGATCCCCATCAGGATGAAGACCACGCCCACCAAGATCAAGAAGCGTCCAAACATGTCGAATTTTATACACGGTTCTCTCGGATCGTTCAAGTAACGGGAGAACTTTTAACCCCTTTATTGTCAGCAGGTTGGATTGTGGGAACTCCCTGGGACGGGGCTGAGATGCACATCCGCGAATCTTTAAATACTATGATGATGGGTACCTCGAATCCGCGGTGGACGTCGATTGAAGGACTCAAGATCTGCCCTCGGTGCCAGTACTGGGGGTTGGATCATGAGAAGACGTGTCCGCGTTGTGGGCGGATCTTGATTGATCACTGTTTCTGCGGGGCACCGATCTTGTCGCCCGCCGCGCAAAAATGCTTTCATTGCGGGGAGCCCCTCGAACACGTGCAGGACAAGTTTGAGAAGTGGAATCAAACCCACCGCTCTGTAAAACCCTCGGAGGGCTTACCCGTCGATTCGGAGAAATCATGACCCCTGCCTCAGGACCCCTTTTCTCGTAGTACACTGGGGCGGGAGGGGGACAGGAGGGGCTCGGGCTTATCCCCTGAAAGGCAGGAAATACCGGACTACGGCGTATAATTGAGGTTCCACGACAAGAACAATGTGGAGCCTGCTGAAAAACCGGAATCTTACCCTCATCGCCATCGGTAACACCATCTCCCAATTTGGCGATCGACTCACCCACATGGCTCTTATTGGCCTTATCGCTGCATACCAACCCGGCAGCAGTATGGCCTTTTCCAAGATGGCTGTGTTCTTCACCTTGCCGGTGATTTTTCTGGCGCTGCCTGGGGGTGTCCTGGCCGACCGATTCCCTCGAAAACGGATTCTACTTCTTTCGGATCTCGCTCGAGCCCTCCTGTTAGGTGTCATGGCCTATAGCGTGATTCAATGGCATTCGATGAACGTGGCATATGCCATCGTCTTCCTGGTCTTCGTCTTTACTATCTTCTTCAATGTCACCCGGGGGTCCTTTATTCCCGAGATTGTAGCTGAGTCGGACCTCCTCCATGCCAATTCTCTGATGACTTTCCTGGCCCGCATCGCGACGGTGCTGGGGACGGTAATCGGCGGAATTGTTGCCGATCGGATTGCCTTCCCCGTGATCTTTTCAGTGGATGGGCTGACCTATCTGGTGTCCTTTCTGTGTATTTTGGCTATTCGTCCGCTTTATTCCCGGTTTCGGGGGTCCCAGCACTCCTCTGCTCCACCCCCAACCCCCAAATTCTCGGCCTCGGCCCTATGGCTCGCCTTGAAACACCCGGTGGTACGGGTGGTGATGCTGAGTGTGGCATTGTTCGGACTCCTGTCCGCAGCGTCCTACAGTCTGATGATCCCCTTGGTACAACAACTTCGGGGTTGGGGCACGAGCGGGGTCGGCATCATGGGCGGGATCATCGCGGTCGGCATGATCCTCGGCGCGTGGATCGTCGGACACTTTGGGAAAGACCATTGGATGGGGCCAATCCTCATGATCGCCTTCCTCTGTCTGGGCCTTCTGACCATGGCTATGCCCGGGGTCGTCACGTTCTGGGGCATTGGACTGGGCGCAATCGTCGCAGGTGCACTCTCCTCGGCTGTCCTGATCGTCCAAGACACCCTGTTCCAGAAAAAGGTGGAAGATGCACTCCGAGGCCAGGTCTTCGGCTCCAGAGAGGTGGTGGTCTCGATCAGTTTTTTAGCGAATACACTGATCCTGGGCTGGCTTGGAGATCACCTCGGGATGTGGCCTACTTTGGCCATCAGTGGCATCTTGATCTCCCTGGGAGGCGTGGGGATTGGGGCGCTTTGGCGGAACATCCCGGGGGCCTATAAAGCAGAATAGCCCTCTCGCGGTAGACCCTTAAAATTTGTGCGTTTCTCATGGACGGCCTACGTCATGCCTGAAGCCAAGAAACGACATTTTGGGCTCTTATGGATCGGCCAGTTCATCTCCTCGGCCGGCGACTATATGTTCTATGCCGTCCTTCTCTTTCTGGTTCTCACCGTTGAAACCCAGCGTGGCGGCACCAAGGCAGGAATTGTGAGTTTCTTGGAGACCCTGCCGTTTCTCCTCTTCGGTCCGTTTGTAGGGGCGATCGTGGATCGGGTCCCGAAACGATGGGCCATGATTGGCTCGGATTTGGCTCGTATGGTTGTATTACTTGCTTTCTGGCCTTTTTACTGGATGGGACAACTGCATTGGTGGTCCATCGGAGCCCTGGCATTTTTCCACACCACCTTTTCGACCTTCTTTATGCCTGCACGCGATGCCTTCTTGCCGGTTTTGGCCGAGTCTTGGCTCTTTCGGGCCAATGCCCTTCTCCAGAGTTCCACGCAACTCGCCATGGTCACCGGCGCGTTCGCCGCCGGAATCCTCGTCGGCAGAAACGCTTCCGTGGCACGGATGCTGATGGTCCTGACCGTCGATGCATTGACATTTTTGGTCTCCGTCGCAACCCTATTAGCCATCCGAGTGGATGAGGAACCAGCAGGCACCCGAACCGCGGACCGGAGCCTCTGGCGAGAGAGCCTGGAGGGGCTCCGCTATGCCCGACGTGATCCCTTCCTGTGGCGGCTCCTGATCCTTACAGCGGTGGATAACCTCTTCATCATGGGTCCTGCAATCGTGGGCGCTAACCTTCTCGTCAAAAGGGTCTTCGGGTTAGGGCCGTCCGATCTCGCCTTCTTCCAAGGGTCGATGGCCTTGGGATGGCTCGCAGGAACCCTGTTCCTCTACCTTCGTCGCCCCAAGGATGCATGGGCAATCCTGGTTTGGGGGATTGTTTTGGATGGGGCAACTTACCTGCCGTTCCTGTGGATTCGGTGGTTCCCCCTCGGCCTGCTCGCAATCCTGATCCATGGTTTTTTTATCCCTTGGATTACCGTGTCTCGGACGACCCTCATTCAAGAGTACACTCGAAGCGACTATCTTGGACGGGTTTTTGCACTGACCCATCTCAC
>CAYQZW010000076.1:0-8744 GCA_964422065.1 uncultured bacterium
CCAGAGCCCTCGGGCTCCTCGTTTTGGGTTCGATCCTGGCCCTGTGGAGCCTTCCGTCGGTTTCCTGTCGCCCGGCAGCGTCCCCCAAACTCCAGGTGACTCCTGAACATCCTCAGCCCGGCCAATCCCTCACCTTCCACTGGGGCAAACCCATCACCGGCTACCTCTGGGTCATGGCTTACCGTGGGCCGACCCCCTTTGAGAAGTCTGTT
Source organism: uncultured bacterium (assembly GCA_964422065.1). Classification (GTDB taxonomy): domain Bacteria; phylum Hydrothermota; class Hydrothermia; order WGAB01; family WGAB01; genus S141-55. Next base: position 213 of record CAYQZW010000076.1, read on the forward strand.
GAGATCCTTCCGCTGGACGGTCAACGGGAACTCTCTTATACCCCACCGTCCGATGCATTCCTTCTATTGGTGGCCTTAGAAGACACCCTGAAAAAGGAGATTCGGACAGGGCCGGACTTCGCGGTGATCCTGTACCAGTCCGACGGTCGTCCCATGCCCCATGCCTATGCCGTGTTGGGCAATGCTTATTACCGGACAGATTTGGAATCCCTCCAGGTCTATTTAGACCGGGAGCAAGCCTCTGGTTCCCCGGGTTGTCTTTTCCGAAACGCCGTGTGGTCGCTGGCGATCCAGGCCCAGCAGTTGACGCCCGACTCTGTCCGGACCCTCCTCGCCAAAGCCTACCCTCCATCCGACACCCTTGCCCCGGAGTGCCTGTACATGGCGTTTCGGGCGGCCTATTTTGTCCTCCATGACTCCACACTGGCCGAGCAGTATCTCGACGCCCTTCGCCAGCATCCCCAGCCCCTCGCCCGCTACTACGCCACCCGCGGGGAACTCCAGACTCTCGCGTTTACACCCACCGGAGACCTCCGGGATCGGTTCTCAGCGGCCTATCTGCTCTGGGATACGTATCAAAAGGATAGCGTTGCCCGGTCCATCATCCTGAGCGATGACTTCTTCCGATGGCTCCTCCCCTATGCCTGGGTCTCTACAGAACGACGTACCAACTTCTACTCGTACATCCGGGAACGTCGGCAGGCAGGTGACCTCCAATCCAATGACTTAAGCACCATGCGCTATGTCGGCTTGGGGTGGATGGGTGAACCGGACACCACCCTCCTCCAATTCGTCCTCCTCCAGGAAAAAACTCTTCTGGATGACCCCATCCTTTTCCGGAAGCAATTTGCCGTATCCAACTGGGACCGGCTCTCGGACTTTTACCGGCTCTACGACCGAGCGCAGGGGGATTATCTCAAGACCTCAGCCCAATTATGGCTGAACAAAAATCGTCCTGCCGAGGCCTACCAGTTTATCCGGGCCTATGTCCAGCGGAAACCCTCCCTCTTTGCCCTGTGGCAGGAGGATCTTCAACTCTATGGGGAGGCTGCCTTAGGGTCGGGCCACCTGGACGAGGCCGAACAGGCACTGGCCCTGGTCGCCTTCTTCCACAGCGATACCACGGTCTTTGGAGACCTCCGAAAGGTCTGGGAACAAAAGGGCTCACCCGGAACCTTTGAGGACTACCTCGCGTCTCTCCGAAAACAAGTGGAAGCCTCATTCCCTCCCGCACCAGAATTTACCGGAAAAACCCTGGATGGAAAGACTGTCCGGCTCTCGGATTTTTCAGGGAAGGTGGTGGTCCTGAACTTCTGGGCCACGTGGTGTGGGCCCTGTCGGCGCGAGATCCCCGAACTGAATGAACTGGTCCAAGAATTCCGGGACAATCCCAATGTAGTGTTCCTGGCGATCACAGACGAGCCGGCAGATGTGGTCCAGCGGTTCCTCCGGCAGCAGAACTTTGCGTACCAGATCCTGGTTGACGGGCGCGCCATTCGCCAGGCCTACAAAGCCAACGCCTTCCCCACGCATTTTATCGTCTCTAAAGACGGCAGGCTGGTCTTCAAACAGGTGGGCTATATCCCCGGGACTGCAGAACGGTTGAAAGCCCAGATCCTGAGACTCCTGGGCCAAGCAGAGACCTCGTCTTAAAAGATACGTCAGGTTTGAGGCGGGCGACTGTACAGCCGAATCACCGTACGCCCGACCATCCGACCCTGTGGGGAAAGCAAGAACGCGATAAATTCTCCGACCTCTTCGGCAGTAATCCAATCGGGTTTGGCTTGGTCCCGGACTTTCCGGGTATTCACCGGCCCTAACAAGAGATGGACCCACCGGACGGCGGTCGTCTGGAGTTCCTCCATCATGATCCGTGTCATCATCAACTGAGCCGCACCGGCAATGGAGACCAGGCTGGATTTTGGGAACGGGTTTTCCGCATGAGACCCTCCAAGGGTGACGTACAGGCCATGTCCCTGGGCAAGAAGCACCGGGACAAAGGCCCGGATCAGGAGAAAGTGTGAGGTCAGACGCTGATGGAGCACCTCCTGATACGTTTCGTAGGGGACTTCAAATAGAGGTGGACCTTGCCACCAGGAGCCGACCGATGCCACCACACCGTCGATTTTAGAGGTCTGTGTAAGAACCCAGGTCTTGAACGCTTCTGCACCCTCTGGAGTGCCGATATGTCCCACCCAGGTCCGGAGCCGTTGGGAACCCTGTTGTCCTACATACGCCCGAAGGGCCTCGATCCGCTCCTTGGAGCGGGAAGGGACCAGGACCGTCGCGCCTTCATCCAGCAAGACCCGGACAATCCCCTCTCCTACGGCCCCAGTTCCCCCTGCAACGACCACGTGTTGTCCTTCCAGTGCACCCATTTTGTGCTCCTTTTGTCAAGTTCCCTGCGGGAACAGGTTATGAGGAAACCTCCTGGTACTCCCGAATTCGGTAATACAGAACTGCGAGGTCAGCCGGTGAGATCCCGGGGATTCGGGCAGCCTGGGCCAGGCTTCGGGGCTTATACCGGCGGAGTTTATCCCGGGCCTCGTTGGAAATGCCTTCAATCTCTGCAGGATCCAGCCCTTCAGGGATCTCCACTGCTTCCAGTTTCCGGAGCCGCTCTGCCTCCCGTTTCATACGCTCAATATAGCCTTCGTACTTGACTTCGGTCTCAATCCGTTCCGCAATCCAGAAGGGCAGTCTCGGCGCCAGGCCTGCCTCTTGAAGCCGGGCATACTTGACTTCCGGTCTCTTGAGGTACTCCTTGAGCGTTACAGAAACCTCCGGGACCGGGAGGCCCACCCGCTCCAAAACCCGACGATGGCGATGGGGATGGATCCGCTCGGTGGCCAATCGCCGGAGTTCCTCCTCCACCGTGGCTTTGAATTCCAAAAACCATTGGTATTCCGTCTCTTTGATCAGACCCAGCCGGTAGCCGTAAGGCATCAGGCGGTCTACCGCATTGTCCATCCGGAGAATCAGGCGATATTCTGAGCGGGAGGTAAACATCCGATACGGCTCGTCGGTCCCTTTGAACACCAGGTCATCAATGAGGGTCCCGATGTAGGACTCATGGCGTCCCAGGATCAGGGGCGGCTGGCCATCCAGAGACAACACGGCGTTGATCCCGGCCATGATGCCTTGAGCCGCGGCCTCCTCGTAGCCTGTGGTCCCGTTGATCTGCCCGGCCAGAAACAGGCCGGGCACCCCCTTAACCTGGAGGCTGGGCTCCAACTGGTGCGGGTACACGAAGTCGTACTCAATCGCATATCCAGGGCGAAGGATCCGGACCCGCTCAAAGCCCGGCAAGGTCCGGAGCATGGCCAACTGGATGTCCTCCGGTAAGGAGGTAGAAATGCCGTTCAGATAGAACTCGTAGGTGTCTCGGCCTTCAGGTTCCAGGATGATCCGGTGTGAGCGTTTATCGGGGAACTCCACGATTTTCGTTTCAATGGACGGACAGTACCGTGGGCCGCGCCCGACGATCTCGCCAGAATACAAGGCCGAAAGGTGGAGCGAGGTCTGGATTATTCGGTGGGTTTCCTCCGTGGTTCGGGTGATGTAACAATACGCCTGCTCCAGCCCCTGGATGACCGGGTGGCGAAAGGAAAAGCCCCGAGGGGGTTCATCACCGGGTTGGACCTCCAGTTTGGAGAAATCAATGGTCCGTGAGTCCACTCGGGGAGAGGTCCCCGTCTTGAACCGGCCGATCTCCAGGCCGAGGGCTTTCAGGGACTCCGTGAGGGCATTGGCTGCGAATTCCCCGGCCCGACCGGCAGGGATCTTGGTCATGCCGATATGGATCATGCCTCGGAGGAACGTCCCGGTGGTCAAGACCACAGCCCCGGCACGATAAGTCAGCCCGGTCGCCACCCGGACCCCTACAACCCGACCCTGGTCCGTCAGAATCTCCGTCACCTCATTTTGGTACAGGGTCAGGTTCGGCGTCTCTTCCACGACCCGTCGCATCCGATCGCGGTAAGCCTTGCGATCCACCTGTGCGCGGAGCGACCACACGGCCGGCCCCTTGGAGGTATTCAGCATCTTGAATTGGATGCCGGTCTCGTCGGTCGCCTTTGCGATCTCCCCGCCGAGTGCATCAATCTCTTTGATCAGGTGGGCCTTAGCAATGCCGCCCATCGCGGGGTTACAGGACATCTGGCCGATCCGGTCCAGGTTCAAGGTAATCAAAAGGGTTTTGGCGCCCATCCGGGCGGCTGCCAGTGCAGCCTCAATCCCGGCATGGCCGCCCCCCACAACGATCACATCAAAGGTTTCGGAGTAATTTGCCATAGGGAGGGTATTATAAAGCGGGAAGCAGAAAAATGGCCGAACTCTTTGGATCTGATAAGGTTATTGTGGGTCTTCCCGCAAAGTGGCACAGAGGATGCGGCCCAGGTGGAGCCCGAATGTTTCCAGGAGGCGGGGTGTCGCACGGATGGCCTCCCGGAGGTCCACGAGGCCCCGGAGGATGCTCAAGACGGCGACCGGGTCGGGGAGGTGTTCCAGGCCCTGGTCCTCAATTTGGCCTGCGGCCACAATCACGGGACACTGAAGCCGGAGGGCATGCTGGATCACACCCCAGGGGCCTTTCCCAAACGTGGTCTGGCGGTCGAACTTGCCTTCGCCTGTGATGACCCAACGCGCGTCCTGGATCTTCTCATCAAACTGGATGAGGTCCAGGAACACCTCAATGCCCGAAGCCAATCGTGCCTGAAGGAGCCCGTGGAACGCGCCGGCGATCCCGCCTGCCGCACCTGCCCCGGGCACATTGATCTCAACTCCGGTATGTTCAAGAACCAAGTCACGGAGTCGTTTCAAGCCCATCTCCAGGGCCTTCACCTGTTCCGGGGTGGCCCCCTTTTGAGGGCCATAAACCTGTGCAGCCCCCTCCGGTCCGATGAGGGGGTTCTGGACATCGGTCAAGACCGTCATCCGGACCTGGGGGAAAGGGTCTGGAACTCGAATCTCGGCCAAGTGCAAAAGTCCACGTCCGGTAGGCTCCACAGGCCTGCCGGAATCGTCCAGAAACTGGAACCCCAGGGCCGAAAGGGCCCCCAGTCCACCATCCACGGTTGCCGACCCGCCGACCCCGAGGTAAACCTCCTGGATCCCCTCTTCGAGCAACCTCTGGATCACCTCCCCAGTCCCTCTGGATGTGGTCTGGTAAGGATCCCGCTCTTCTGGGGGCACCTGTTTCAGGCCCGAGGCTTCTGCCATCTCCACGTAGGCCCGGTTTTCAAAGACCAGTGCCCGTGCGCGGACCGGTTGGAACCGGGGTCCGGTCACCACAAACTCCCGCATCTCTCCACGGTTTGGGAGATTGGCCGCAAGTGCCTCCAGGGTGCCGTCTCCCCCATCCCCAATCGGCACCTCCAGGACATGCAGGCGGGGGCACCCCTTTCGTAATCCAGAGGCCAAGGCGTGGCAGGCGGCCACGGCATTCGCCCCTTCCTTAAATGCATTCAGCGCAACGACGACCTTTGGCTTTCCCATGTTTATGCCTCTCTGGGTCCAAAAAGGGCTCGACCTAAGCGGATCATCGTAGCCCCTTCCAGGATCGCCCAGACATAGTCCTCCGACATCCCCATGGAAAGGATGGGGAGGTTGACCCCCAAATGCGCCTCAAGGTGATCCCGGAGTTCCCGGAGCCTGGCAAAACTTTGGCGTGACCGCCTCTCCTCCGGCGGATAGGGCCCCAGGGTCATTAACCCCCGAAGTCGTAACCCCGGACAGCATCCCAGGATCTGTTCCGCGAGGCGAAACACCTCTTCGTCTCTCGGGGGAAGACCGTGTTTGGTGGGTTCACCAGAAGTATTGACCTCCAGGAGAATCTCCAGGGTTTGGCCCTCCACAAGCCGTTTTTGAAGTTCCTGTGCGAGTTTGAGAGAATCCACAGATTGAATCATCTGGAAGAGTCGGACCGCGTGTTTTGCCTTATTGCGTTGGAGATGCCCGATCATGTGCCAGACAATGCCCGGAACCCGGACCAGAGGGATCTTTTGCTGGGCCTCCTGGACCCGGTTCTCGCCGAAAACCCGAACACCGAGCCGGGCCGCTTCCTGAATCCTGTCCGGGGGAACCCCCTTGGTTGCGCCCAACAGCGTGATCTCGTTGGGTGTCCGACCCGCCTGAAGAGCCGCCGCTTCAATCGTTTCCTGTATCTTCTGAAGATTCTCGCGAAGCATCGTAGAGCCCCGTCTTCTCTTGAATCACGGCCAATACCCGTTCCTGAGTCTCCGGGTCTTGAACGAGCAAATACAGGCCCCGAAACGGGTCCAATCGTGACCGAAACTTGAAGGTTCCGAGGAAGATCCCGTGGGCATCCCGTTCCACGCGTTTGAATTGAGACCAGGGCCGTTCATAGCGGATGGGTCCGCGTCGGATTTCAATGCCGGTATCCGTGAATCGATAGGTGGTCGGGACGTAGAAGGAGAACGTGGAGCCCATGAGGACGAGCCACGCAAACACACCCCAGTAGGGGCCAAAGACCCAGCCGAAGAGAATCGGGATGGCCAGAATGAAGAAAACAAAACGCCAGAACCTGGCCCGATTGCGGGCCGGCCAAACCGTAATCTCCAGTGGGGTATCCGGTGTGGCCATGTCAGAAATAGGTCCGTGCAATGGCCGCATAAGGGGACTGGGGGAACCGGCGGATCAGGAGTTTGAGGGTCTCTAACGCAGCCTGGGTATCGCGGACCGCTTCCATCTCCAGTTTTGCCGCTCGGTACAGAGCGTAGGCCCCCAGAAAGACGGTATCTTGGGCACCCAGTTCGCGGTAATATCCCAAGGCCTGGTCTACTCGGTTCACACGCTCGCTCAATAGACCCAGCAAATAGAGACGCAGGGATTGGTCGTGGGGTGTCTCGGGCTGGAACGCCTCTATCCATGGGAACGCAGAATCCGGACGTTGGGTCAGGAGCGCCCGTTGGACCGATTGATAAAGGGCAAAGGCCTTAGAAGACCCAAAGGTTCGTAAAATCTCCAGATGAAACAATGCCTGGTCAGCCTCAGCAGAGCGAGGGAACCCGTTGACGAAATTGCGGAAAAGGGTATCCGCGCGTGCAGGGTTGCCATCCACGAGTTCCAGAAGGGCATTCAGGTATTGGGAATACGGGTCAGGTTGGGCCGATACCAGTTGTTTGGCCTCTTCCAGGCGGTTGAGGGCCAGGAGCGCCTGGACCCGATACCGCAAGTCGCCAGGCTGTGTTGCGCGTCGGAGGACCTCCTCGTATTGGTGGTGTTCCAACAGGGTTTCCAGCAGTTCGGGATGGGCGCTGGGGCCGGCTTTTTCATAAAATTCAAGGGATTTTCGCCACTGCCCACGAGCACGCGCGATTCGTGCACGGAGCAGGAAATAGGTCTCGGTCTGGTTCTCCTTGGGGATGACCTTGAGGAGTCGCTCTGCGCGATCCATCTGGCGGTCCTGAACCAAGCGGTCCGCGAGATCGAGCATCAGGGTGGGATCTTTGGACTTCAGGGCTTCCTGGATCGCCTGTTCCCAATCGCCGGCATCAAAGGCGAGCCATGCCCGAACGATATGGGCCTCGCGGAACTCACCGGCCCGTTTTAGCGCATCCTGGAAGGCCGAAGCACCTAAATACTTCTTTAACCGCCGGACCTCGGAGAGGACGTAAGCCACATCTTTCTTGACCTTGAGTTCCCGTAGCAGAACATCCAGTGCCCTTTCATAGTCTCTTGCCCACAGGGCTTTTTGATACTGCTCTCTCAGAAACGGTTCCTCACCCCAACGCTGGATGGCCGCCTGGAGCACCTGGTCTGCGACCTCTTGATAGCCTCGGAAAAAGATCTGGCTATAGACTCCGCGGGCTTCCACGGGTGATGCCGTGTGCAGGATCCACTGGGTTCCATATTGTCGGACGCGTGCGGTATCGCCGATCCGCGCCGCGAACAGGGTGGCCCGCTGGAAAAGACGAGGGTCAGGGGTCAACTGTGCGGCGGAATCCACGACCTCAAAAAAGGTCTTCCTGTCGTTCTGTTGCTGCAGAAGGGTCAAGGCCTGGTCCAGACTGGCCCGGTGTTTCTGGGGGTTCTGGAAATAGTGTTGGAGGTAGGCGTCTACTGGCCCGGCATTGAGCAGCACCATCCACACGAAGGAGAACAATGCGGTCATCTTTTGTCCTTCACTCCCAATTCTGCGGCGAGTTTCCGCATTTCCTGTTCCAGGGCCTGGGTCAGTCGGGTCCCCTTTTTGTCTTTCGGGAAGTCTTTGGGATCCAGAAGGTTGCCGAACCGGACCACGGGTGATCCCCATCGGAGCATCCAGAACCCCATGCCCCGTCGGTTGTTCTTGATATAGGCGGGTAAGATAGGGGCGCCGGACATCTGAGCAACGATGGCTGCGCCGGCTTTAAGGGGGAGGAGCACCGTCCCGGTTTTATTTCGTGTGCCTTCGGGGAAAATCACCACGGCTTTGTTCCGCTTGAGGAGATCCAGGGTCGTCCGGATGGCGCCCAGACCGCCGGTCTCGCGGCGGATCGGGATCGCATTGTACTTCCGGATCAGCCAGCC
>CAYQZW010000077.1:0-8498 GCA_964422065.1 uncultured bacterium
GAAACCATCACGTCACCATTTACACCCTCCAAGTTCTCCCACCGTTCGATGTGGACCCAGACGTTCCGGATCCGAAGTTCCCGTTTGACGGTCTTGAGGAATACCCCTTTCCGTACGCGGGATTCCACCAGATGAACCTTGAGATCTGACCGGTAAAGGGCCAGAGGAATCCCAGGAAATCCCGCACCACTGCCCAGGTCAATCACCACTGCCTTCTCAGGGAGATAGGGGACCAAGGCCAGGGAATCCAGAAAATGGTCTATCAGACCCTTGGAAAAAAGGTCTTTTCTGGAGACCAGCGCAACCCGTTGTCCCCACTCACGCAAGAGCCGGATGTAGTGGGCCCACCGATTCCGAGACCTCCGGATGCGTTCGGCATCCAAGCCCAGAAGCCTTGTACCTTCGAGAAGTTCTTGGAGAAGGGGCATCACTTATAGCCGTTTGAGGGTTTGGATCCGCTCAGCGATCGGGCCCTGGTAAACAAAACTCCCTGCCACCAGGATATCGGCCCCCGCCTCCACGGCCTTTCGTCCCGTTTCCGCGTTGATCCCACCATCAATGGCGATCTCGTAATGAAGACCCTCCCGCTCCCGATACTGGGCCAGGAACTCCACCTTCGCCAGCGTCTCCGGGATGAACGTCTGCCCTGCAAACCCCGGATGAACGGACATGACCAAGACCCGATCGACATGGGGCAGGTAAGGGAGCAGGACCTCCACGGCGGTAGGGGGGTTCAGAGAGATGCCGGATTGACTCCCGTATGCCCGGATCTGCTGGAGGGTCTCCAAGATGTGGTCCTCTGCCTCTACGTGGATCGTAACGGTATCGGCACCCGCCTGGATGAACTCAGGGATGTATCGAGAGGGTTCCAGGATCATCAGGTGTGCATCCAGAGGCAGACGTGTGAGTTTCCGGATAGCCTGCACGATCAAGGGTCCAAAGGTCAGGTTGGGGACGAAATGACCGTCCATGATGTCCAAATGCAGGAGATCGGCGCCGGCCCGCTCGGTCTCCGCCAGCACCTCTTGGAGCCGTGAGAAATCTGCTGCAAGAATGGAGGGAGCCACTTTTGCCATATTGCCGTTTCCTTTGAGTCTTGGATGAAGTGTAGGCCTTCATCATAGGTGCCCGGGTCGTCAAAATCAACCGGGAGCCAACGTCACAACTTCCTGTAGACTCTCTCATGAGGCAAGAGGCCGGGCACACCCTTCCGGTGGGCCCAAAGTCCTGTACAATCTTTTCCCGATGCGGCTTCATATCCTGAGCGATCTCCATCAGGAACTCTGGCGTCCCGGGGTCTTTCGATACCCAGAGGTTCAGGCGGATGTTATCATTCTGGCCGGGGATATCCACCGAGGAGTCCAAGCCATCGAGTGGATCCAGACCCATCTTCCTCAGGACCGTCCAATCCTCTATGTCCCAGGCAACCACGAGTTTTACGGAGAGATCTTCCCTGAGGTCGTGGAGGAAATGCGGAGTGTTGCGGAAACTGTGCCAAATCTCTATCTTCTGGAAAAGGACACGGTCATGCTCGGCGGCGTCCTGTTTGTGGGAACGACCCTCTGGACAGATTTCAACCTGTTGGGAAGGGTGCAAGAATCCGTGGCTACGGCATGGCAAGGGATGACCGATTTCCGTGTTATCCGTACAGGAGGAGGGAGCCAGCGGCTTCGGCCCCTGACGACCCTTCGGTGGCACCAGGCGGCTGTTGCGTTCCTTATGGAAGGCCTTGCCCTCCACGCGGATCAGCCCGTGGTTGTCATTACGCACCATGCGCCAAGTCTCCAGTCGATCCACCCCACATTTCGACAGGACCCACTCAGTGCCGCTTTTGCCTCTAACCTGGAGCCCCTGATCTGCAGGCACCGCAACCTCGTTCTCTGGGTGCATGGCCATACACACAACTTTGCCGACTATACCCTCTGTCACACCCGTGTTGTTACCAACCCCCTGGGGTACCCCCACGAGCCCCAAACCGGATTCCGCCCGGATTTCGTCATTGAGATCTGAGTGCCGTTCTGAGTTCTGCCGACATCATCGTTTCGCCTTTCTCCAGCCAACATTTGGAGAAGCCGAACCTTTGCTTGACGGGTCAGCTGGGGTTATGTATGATTAGGGTATGCGGTACCTCATCATTCTCCTCTTCCTTGTCGTTCCCAGTTGGAGTAGCAAGTACGCCGGAGAGCCTTGGAGCTTTGGAGGACATGCCCGGTATCTGGGGATGGGCAACACGGGGGTGGCCTTTGTCTCTGGGCCTTCTGCGTTGGCGTGGAACGTGGCCGGATTGGCGCGCCTCCAGAACAACACCGAACTCACCCTTTTCCATGGGGCCTATTTCCAGAACCTCCACACCGTGGAGAATGTGGCCTATGCACGCAAAGGGGGCCTGGGTCCGGATCTCTACACGGGGGTCCGATTCTATCTGGTGCAGAGTACAGGGATCCGAGCTACAACGTTGCCCAATCCTCAGGACTCCATCGGCGAAAACAACCGCCCGTATGTCTCCAATGAACTGGCATATCGGATTGGATCCGTTACTCTTGGAACCGCGCGACGTTCCCGTACCTGGCAATGGGGCATTGCCGCCAAACTCCTCTATGCCTCGTTGAGCGTGGAACGCGGCTATGGCGTCGGCCTCGACCTCGGGCTCCAATACCACCAGGACGGACTGGCCTTTGGCCTGGCAGTCCACGACGTCCTGACCACTCCCCTCTTCTGGTCCAGCGGTGAGCGCGAACTCATCTGGCCAAGCGCCGTCCTCGGGATGGCTTATGAGGGAGACCAAGGCATTGTGGCCTTAGACCTGGAGACCCATTTCGAGAATTACGGGACCGCGGCAGGCTATGCCTTGGGCCCTCTGTCTTGGGACCTCCACCTCGGAGGCGAATGGCGGCCAAAAGACTTCTTGGCCTTACGTGCAGGCCTGGACCGTGGGAACTGGACCGCGGGACTCGGGCTCCAGTATCAAGCCTGGGCCTTAGATTACGCAATACTCCGTCATCCCGACCTCGAGAGCGCACACCGCGTCTCGCTCTCGGTCCGGTTCTGACCCCCGAATGCCGCCGCGGGATACGGAGGAATCCTATGACATTGTGGCCCGGAAAGGGCTCCACTTCCTCTCCGTCCTAATCCCCATCTTTATCGCCTTCACACCGCAATCCCTGTATCAACCCGTCACCCTTGGACTCTTTCTCGTTGCTGTTGCCATCGAAACCATCCGGAACACGACGGAATGGGGACACCGAATCTTCGTGCGCCTCGTCGGCTCGATGTTGAAAGAGCCCGAGCGCCGGCGCCTCCAAATCACTGGCGCAACCTACCTTCTGTTCTCGGCGTTCCTCCTGGCCCACCTTTTTCCGAAGCCGATTGTGGTCACCAGCCTGCTCTTTCTCTCCGTGGGGGACTCGGTCGCCGGTGTCGTCGGGCGCCGGTGGGGACGTCATCGACTGATCCGGAACAAGACCCTGGAAGGCTCACTGGCGATGTTGTTCTCCTGTTGGTTCATCGTGGCCTTTGTGAAAGAAATCCCTATAGCCGTTAAAATTATAGGCGGTCTGGGTGCCACCATATTCGAAGCCATAGAAATTCCTGTGGATGACAACCTGTTGATACCCCTGGGCACCGGACTGTTGTTGTGGCTCTTGATTCGCTGAAAGGAGGCGAGAATATGCGTAAAACTTGGGTGGCCATTTTTTTGGCCTTGAGTTGGACCGTGGCCGGCTATGCGAATCCCCGCGCCCTGCTGTCCAACGCACAAGACCTGGTCAAAAAAGGGCTCTACTCCGAAGCCGTAGAACTCCTCCAGAAGGCCCTGGAGGAAAACCCCTCGAAAGACCTCAAATTCGACATCCTGACCGAACTGGCAGAAATTCAACTGACCTTTCTCACCCCGCCCCAGGCCCAAGAGGCTGTTGTCTCTCTCATGGAGGCCAAGTCCCTCTTCCCCGAAAACTACCGCAAAATGGACAAAGTCTATTACCTCCTCGGCGTGGCCTACATGAAACTGGGGCGGTATGTGGATGCCGCGAAGGCTTTCGAGACCGTTGCAACGAAGTATCGACGGAGTCCTTACCTCGAGGATGCCCTGAGTGGCGTAGAGGAAGCCTTCAAAAAGAACTTCAAAGAAATCGAAGCTATCGCAGATGACGAACCGATCACCAAAGTTGAAGTCGACGCTCGAATTGAGGAAATCCCTCCGCTATTCCGCCAGAAGTACGAGACTGAAGAGGGCCGGAAGGAACTGATTGAGAACATGATTGACGAGATTCTCACCGTTAAAGAGGCGGAGGCCCGCAAACTCTACCTCAAAGCCGACGTCATGAAGCAGCTGGAGCGGGCCCGACGGCAGATCCTAAGCAAGGCCCTGTACGACGAGATCACCGGCTCCATCACGGTTTCCGACAAAGAAATCGAAAAGTATTACCGAAAGTTTCGAGACGTTCAGTTCAAGGTCCCGGCGCGGGTTACGGTCCGGCGGATCGTGGTCAAGACCCGCGAAGAGGCAGAGGAGATCCTGGATCTTCTCAAGAAGGGGGCAGCGTTTGACTCCTTAGCCAAGGCCCGATCGATCACCCCGGATGCCCAGAACGGCGGCTTCCTTGGGGTTTTAACCAAAGAGTCCCGGCCTCAAGAAATCGTGGCCGCGGCCTTTAAGTTGAAAGAGGGAGAGATTTCTGGGATTCTGGATGTGAACGGGCAATATACCATCATCAAAGTCGAGAAAAAAGAGCCCGAACACTACCGTGATCTGGAATCCGTCCGGAGTTCCATCGAAAACAAACTCAAAAGCCAAAAGGCCAAAAGCACCTGGCAGAAATTCCTCAAGGACTTACGGAAGAAGTATGGCGTGAAATATCCGGACGACCTCCAAAAGGAGGTGGAATCCCTCCAGCAAAAAGTGGGCAAAGGCACAAATGGCGGAGCGAAGACCCCAGAATCCGGAACTGAAGAATAGACCGCAAGAAGGGATCGTGCTCCAGTTTGATGAAAATCTTGGGATTGGGATCCTCCGGTTGAAGAACGGGCAGCGGGTCCGGTTCACCCATCGTCAGATTGTCGGGGAGGGGTTCAAAATATTGTTTGAGGGAGACCGGGTGCTCTGGGACGGCGGAAAGGTCGTGCCACTCCAAGAAAGGGCGCTCCAACAGCACGAGGCGGAGGCTTCAGGACCATGAGCCGACGGTTTCGGTTCCGCGTGATCCATCAGGATGCACATTCGGATGCACGGGTCGGCGTATTGGAAACCCCGCATGGTGAGGTGGAAACCCCGGCCTTTATGCCCGTTGCGACTCAGGCCACGGTTAAGGCCATGGACCCTCGGGACCTCAAGGAAATCGGCACCCAGATCATCGTCTCCAACACCTATCACCTTCATCTCCGTCCTGGAGAAGCGATCATTCGGGAAGCCGGAGGACTCCATCGGTTTATGGGCTGGAATGGGGTCATCCTCACCGATTCTGGGGGATTCCAGGTCCACAGCCTGGCCGACCTCCGGAAGGTTACGCCGGAAGGCGTTCAGTTCCAGTCCCACATTGATGGTAGACCCATTTTCTTTACCCCCAAAAAGGTTCTGGAGATCCAGTATGCCTTAGGATCAGACATCTTTATGCCTTTAGACCGACCATCACCCTATCCTGTGACCCGCAACGAGGCAGAGGAACACCTGGCAATCACCCAGCGCTGGCTCGAACAGAGCGTGGAGTCCTTTGCGGAACTCTCTGGAGACCACGCCCTCTTCGGGATCGTCCAGGGTTCGGTCTTTCCAGACCTCCGGAAAAAAGCCGCCGAACACGCTGTCTCTCTGGACTTAGATGGCTATGCCATCGGAGGTTTGGCCCTGGGGGAACCCAAGGTTGAGATGCATGAGATCACACAACTCGTGTTGCCACTCTTGCCTTTTGATAAGCCCCGCTACCTGATGGGCGTCGGCTATCCGGAAGACCTGGTCATCGCCGTGGAACATGGCGCTGATCTCTTTGACTGCGTCGTAGCAACCCGAAACGCACGAACAGGGACCATCTTCACCTGGACCGGTCGGCTGACCATCCGAAATGCGGCCTATGCCCGAGACTTTCAACCCGTAGACCCCAACTGCTCCTGCTATGTCTGCTCGAATTTCAGCCGTGCATATCTCCGGCATCTCTTCAACGCGGGCGAGATCCTCGCCGCACGGCTCGCTACGTATCACTCCCTGGCGTTCTTCATGCAGATGATGCGCGAAATGCGAGACGCCATCTTGGCAGACTCGTTCTTAGACTGGAAACGGGCGTTTCTGGCTCGGTACCAACCACAGGGTTCGGCCACGCCGACCCCATAAGGAGGGATGCAATGGCTACACCCCTTGAATCTTTTGAACCGATTCTGCTGAGAAACAAGGGCAATCCTCGTGCCCGGAGCCTCAAAGCCTACCTGGAACAAGGAGGATACCAGGCGCTCCGCAAGGCCCTCTTTGAAATGACCGAAGACGATGTTATCCAGGAGGTCATGGCTTCCGGCCTGCGCGGCCGCGGCGGCGCGGGGTTCCCCACCGGCCTGAAATGGAGTTTCGTCCCTCGAGAGTCCGTACGTCCAAAGTACGTCATCGTGAACCTCGACGAAGGAGAGCCAGGGACCTTTAAGGACCGGGACATCGTGCGGTTCGATCCCCACATGTTGATTGAGGGGACACTCATTGCCGCGCGTGCTATCCTCTCCGAGGAGTCCTTCATTTACGTCCGCGCGGAGTACTATGCAGAGTATCTCATCTTGAAGCAGGCGATTGAGGAGGCGTATGCCCACGGCTATCTCGGGAAAAACATCCTCGGCTCCCACTTCCGGCATGACATGCATGTCTTTTTAGGGGCTGGAGCATACATCTGTGGAGAAGAGACGGCGCTTCTGGAATCTCTGGAAGGCAAACAGGGCCAGCCGCGGTTGCGTCCCCCGTATCCCGCAGTCTCCGGGCTTTACAGTTGTCCCACAATTGTCAACAATGTGGAGACTCTGGCGAATGTACCCTGGATCATCCAGCACGGGGCTTCTTGGTTCCGACAATATGGGACCGAACAAAGCCCAGGGACCAAAATCTTCTCGGTCTCTGGTTCAGTCAAACGCCCTGGCAATTATGAATTCCCTATGGGATCCTTAACGTTAAAACAACTTTTGGAGGAGGTGGCTGGAGGTCCGTTGGACGGCCGAAAATGGATCGCTGCCTTTCCTGGTGGCCTGTCGGCCCCGATCTTGACCCCTGAGGAGTGGGATCTCCCGCTGGATTTTGAATCTCTGGCTCAGGCGGGGACCATGCTGGGGTCCGGTGCCGTGATCGCGATGGACGATTCGATCCCTGTCGTCACATACGCCCGCCGGATGATCCAATTCTTTGCTCACGAATCCTGTGGGAAGTGCACCCCGTGCCGTGAGGGGACCCCTTGGCTCCTCCAGATCCTCCGAAAAATCGAACGTGGGGAAGGGACGACCCGGGATTTAGATCTCCTGTACCGGGTGATCACGGGGATCCGGGGTCAAACTCTATGTCCCTTGGGAGATTCTGCGGCGTCGGTGCTCCACTCCTTCCTCACCAAATTTCCGGAAGTCTTTGAGCGATCGGTCCGACCTCAAGCCGTTGCAACCTCCTGAGCGCTTCATCAAGCGGTCAAGAAAGGAGTCCGGCCTCTTGAACCAGGGTCAATGCCCGCCCCACAAGTTCCGGATAGCGGGTCTGTGCACCTGCTGCCTGAAACGCCGCCGGATCTATCCAGAACCCCAAATGATAAAAGCCCACCAACAACCCCAGTAACGTCGGAATTGTTCGATGTCCATGTCTGCGTAACGGCCAAGGGAGCCAGGTTTCGACCCCGGCTATGGGTTCAAGCCCCAGCTCCTCCTCCACAACCACAAGGCGAGGGGGCCGAGTCCATTGGCGCAGGGCATGGCGAAACCGATTAGCCCCATCCTCCGATGTTACCACCGCAAAATCCGGTCGATCCACACCGGTAAAATGGATTGGCAGAGGACTCACCTGGAGTTCTGCCGTGGAATAACCGGTACCCACGGTCACCGGATTGTCATTCTTCTGTGTCGTCTGGAGCCCCGCGAGGTTCATCGCCAGGGTAAACCAGCGGGCTGCCGACTGGACCCCTTCACCCGCAGTTCCTGCAACGAAAACCGAAAAGGGATGGGGGATCCGATGTTCGTAACGGGGTTCAATAGCAGGGAACTTGGGAAGGGAACCTTGCGCTTCCTCCGATAGGTGACGGCGAGGCCTGGGAGTCGTTTGGTGGAGGATGCCGAACTTCAGGCCCTGAGATTCGGCCCACGCCTTGAGTTTTTTGCCACTCCAGGCGTTCATCGGAACGGCATAGGCTGTGCAGAGTTCCAAGACCTCGACAATGGAAAATCCCGGGTGCGTCAGGGCTTGAGCCAAAAGGTCGGGAAACGCTCGGTCCTGGGCCAGGCTTCGGGCCACAAAGGTGGCTCCAGACTGGACTAAGAGATCCAAGATCGGGATTGGCGGGATAGGG
>CAYQZW010000078.1:0-8337 GCA_964422065.1 uncultured bacterium
GGTGAACGAAATCACCCGGACATCCGGATGTTCCAGAAGGGCCTCCCCCACGACGCTCCCGGATCCTGTGACATAGTTCAACACCCCGGGTGGCAAGCCCGCCTCTTCAAAGGCTTTGACCAGTTCTGCAGCGGAGGCGGGTGTATCCGATGCCGGCTTGATGACCACGGTATTCCCCGCCAGAATCGCCGGGATCACCTTCCAGGAGGGGATGGCCATGGGGAAGTTCCATGGCGTAATCGCGCCGACCACGCCGATCGGCCGTCGGAAGGTCAGGGCATACTTGTTCGGTAACTCTGAGGGGGTGTTCATGGAAAACAGACGCCGTCCTTCCCCAAACGCATAAAAGCCGGTATCAATCGCTTCCTGGACATCCCCTCGGGTCTCCGGCAGAATCTTGCCCATCTCGCGGGTCATGAGACGTGCGAGTTCCTCCTTACGCTCCAAAAGGATCTCGGTGGCGCGCCGGATGATCTCCCCGCGTTTCGGGGCCGGGACCTTCCGCCAATGGGGATAAGCCTTCTTGGCCGCTTCCACGGCCTTCTCAACATCTTCTCTTGTGGACTTCTGGAAGATCCCAATGACCTCATCCCAGTTGGCAGGGTTCCTGTTCTCAAATGTCTCGCCAGACGATGACTCAACCCACTCCCCGTTGATGTAATTCTTGTAGACTTCCATGGATCGCCTCCTTCGTTCAAAGACTTCTCCGTTCCCGAACTGCAAGGATAACACGACCCGGAAATTAAGTCAATAGGCCGAGTTCCCAACCCTATGGAAGCCAAACGCCTACAGAAATCCAGCGGGGCCCGTGGACGCCGTGCACAATCTCTTTCTCAATGTCGGCGGTGACGGAGGGGCCTCTCAAAAGGAGGAGGTATCGGGCCTGGTCTGGCGTGATGGCCCGGAATGCCTCTTCAAAGTCCGGGTAAATGCGGTCGCCCCGTAAGAGGATCCACACACGGTCCGGGACCAGGGAGGCCACGCGAACGATTGGGTCTTTCGCAAGGAGGAGCACCGTGCCGGTCCGGGCGATGCCACCCGCCGCCTCCACCATCCCCACCGCGTCGGGGGCATCCCAACACTGCCACCACTCCTGTACGACCTCTCCATGGAGTTCCCCATGAGAAAGCCATGTCAGGAGCGTGGTCCCACTGAGCAACACGCGTTGACTCCCATGGAGCGCCTGTTGCACCCACGCCTTTGCTGCGTCTTCTCCCTTCAACAGGGTCGTCTCTACACCGGCTTTTTGGGCTTCCGAGAGAAAAAGATGAAGATCATCCACGGCCACGCCTCCGGGGTCTTGGGACGATCTGTCGGATCCGAATCCACGGCCTCAAAAAGGGCAGGATGCCGGCGACCTGAACCAGGCGTGGGGAAAGCCACCGGGCTCCCCAGTCATACACCTTTGGATGCGTCATGGCGCGGGTCCAGAACCACAGGAGCATCTTGAGAGTCCAGGACTGCTGGGACTGGGCGTGTTGACGAGCCTTCAAGATCAATGCAGGGAGGTCAATCCCGACGGGACACACGTCCCGACAGGCTCCACACAGCGAACTCAAAAACGGCAACTTCTGAAAGTCTTCCCGCTCCTGGAAAAGCAAGGGGGAGAGAACGATGCCGATGGGACCGGAATAGACCGATCCGTAGGTCTGCCCTCCAATCACCTGGAACACAGGGCAAACCAGGGAACAGGCTCCACACCGAATGCATTTCAAGATTTCCCAGAACTCCGGATGTGCAGCAATCTGGCTCCGCCCATGATCTACCAAGATGATGTGAATCTCTTGAGGGCCTGGCGATGCAGGGTCCGGTTCCGGACCGGAGATCACAGAGACATACGTCGTCTGAATCTGGCCAGTTGCGGATGGCGCCAGGAGTCGGAGCAAGGGCGCCGCATCTTGCCAACGGGGGATCACTTTGTCGATCCCGGCGACCACAATGTGGAGGGGAGGGAGCGTCAGGGTCAACCGGGCGTTCCCCTCGTTCTCCACGACCACCACAGACCCCGTTTCCGCAATCAGGAAATTTGCGCCCGTGATCCCTGCCTCCGCCCTGAAAAAGGCTTGCCGTAACGTATCCCTGGCGAACCGTGTCAGGGCCTCCGGGTCCTCAGGACCCGCATAGCCCAGAGTTCGGCGAAAAAGGTCTGCGATCTCCCTTCGGGTCTTGTGAAGGGCAGGGGCGGTAATGTGGCTGGGCGGCTCATGGGCCAACTGAAGGATGAACTCCCCCAAATCGGTCTCAAGGACCTCCAACCCTGCCGCCTCCAGGGCCGGGTTGAGGCCAATCTCCTCCGTGGTCATAGACTTGCTTTTGACCACCCGACGTACGCCATGCTCCTGGAGAATCCTCAAGACCCACGCCCGGGCGTCTTCCGCGGTACGTGCGTAGTGGACTTTCATGCCGTTTCGTTTGGCCTGCTGTGTAAATCGGCGGACCCATTCCGGCAATCGTCGGATGGACTCCGAACGGATTCTTGAGGCCTCTTCCCGAAGTGCCTTCCAGTGGGGAATCTGCGCCAGGGCCTCCCGCCGCTTGTCCTGGGACACCGAAGTGCTCTTCTCTAATGCCCTACGCAGGGTAGAATTCGTTAAGGCTCTATGAATCGCTTGGTTGAACGTGTCCACGCGCCAAAACCTCCGCAATATGAAGGACCTCCACATGAGGGTGCAAGGTTTGCACACTCTGCGTCAAATTGGCCAGACACGCGAGATCTGTGGAGGTCAAGATTTGTGTGTCTGGAGGGAGATGCTCGGCCTTCCTGCGGGCCATCGCCAGGGACAGTTCAGGAAATTTCAGGGAAAAGGTGCCCCCAAATCCGCAGCATAACTCCGCCTCTGGCCAGGGCAAGACCTCTACCCCTTCCAATCGCTGAAGGACTCGTACGACCTGGGCTCGCAATCCCAGCCCTCGCAGGGCATGACAGGAAAAGTGTACCGCAACCTTCGCATCAAGATGCCCGTGCCAGGCCCGAACGCCCCAAAGTTGATCCAGAAAATCCGTAAACTCCCAGAGTCTGAGCCTCTGGTAAGCGTGAAACTCGGGAAAGAGGTCTCCCATGGAGTGAATGGCATGTGTACAGGACCCCGATAGACTCACGATTGCAATGCCCGTTGGAAGTCCCTGGAACTGACCCCATAGGGCCTTGGCCATCCGCCGGGCGGACCGCAGGTCCCCAGAGTTCCATGCGATTTGGCCGCAGCACAGGCCAGGGGGCAACACAGAGACCTCAAAGCCAAGGTTCTGGAGGACTCCGCGTGCGGCCTTTACGATCTCCGGACGGATCAAGTCCACCATACAACTCGGGAACAGGACCACCTGCCGAAGGGCCGCCAGGCTCTCCGGTCCCGATCGCTCGGGCCGAGAAACCGCAGAAGCAGACAAAGAACTCAACGGGTCCCCAGGATCGTGATTTTCTGGGTCTGGGGACGACGGGAGGGCTCCCGAGGTTCCCATCTCAGGAAGTAGACCCCTGATGGCAATGGAGGGACAGAAACCCTGGAGGAAGGGGCCAGAAGCCTGCCCTGATAGAGAATCGCCAGCCGTCGCCCCGTGCGATCCCAGAGACTCAAGGTCCCTATGGTGTTCCTGGATGTCTGGATCACCAGCCATCCAGGAGCTTCCAAGAGGGAGGGGAGGCGGAGGACCCACGGCTGCGTTCCAAGCCCTGGACGCTCCACGACATTCACCGAGTACCCAAAGAAACTGAAGATCCGCGCAAACATCTGGAGCCGTACCGCGGTGTCATACACGGTCTCAATGGGAAAGCCGAGATAGACCAGTTTTCCGGTGACGGCGGTATCCGGGACCTGGGTGCCGTCAAAGACGATCCCGGCGGACCAACCGGTCCCGCCGGTGTAGGTCAGGCAGGACACGCTGCCACCATAAGGGCCGACGCCGTCCGGGTAGTCGACATCGTAATAACCGTGTGTGCCATCATCAAAGGGAATGGTGCCCAGCCCCTGGAATAGGCCCCCGCTGGCTGGCTGTGCGCTGTGGGTATTGGCATCGTCCCCGAGGTATTCCGCCTTGAGGTAGGTGTGGTAAAACTCGTGGTCCTGGGCATCCCCTTCTTCCCAGAGATCGTAGCCAATTTCCGAACCGGAAAGAAAGAGGTTCCCGCCGTTCTTCAGGAAATCTGCGACGCGTTGTTGTTCGATGGGGGAAAAGGCCATGGTGGCCGTGCCTTCCTCGCCTAAGATCCAGTCCACCGCAGCGTAGTCCGTCAGAACAATGGAACTGTCCTCAATCCGCTCGTTGGAACAGGAATTGAAAGAAAGTCCAAGGGCATGAAGGGCACCGCCATGTTCTTTGATGAAGTCAAAGGTGTTGATAGTCCCGGAAACGCGGTCAAACCCGTTCACGATGAGGATGGTGTTCGGCGTGTCCGAAGCCACGGCGGCCAGCACCTCGGTATACGGGGAAGTCCCCCAGGCGTTTGTCGCGCGCACCTTGTAGTAGCGAATCTCACCGGGTTCCAGGAACCCGGTTTGGTACCACGGCGCGTAAACGTGAGCGGCCAGGGTAAAGTTCACGCCGTCCGTGCTTTCCATGACATCATAGCTCGAGGCGCTCGAGACCGGGTACCACGTCACCTTCAGGGTTCGGGGGCCAATCAACATTACGGCTAAGCCCGAGGGCTGCGGGGGTGGAGCCCCTTGAGAGAAATGAGAGGCGATGGCCTCCCAAAGTTCCGGCCGTGTGCCGTCATAGGTCAACGCCCACATTCCGGTGCCCTGTAAATCTTGGGAATTGACCAGGTCGTACTTCAGCCCCAAGGAAGAATCGTTATCAAACCATGTCTGGTGCCATTGGCTTCCGACCTGGTAGTGGTACCAGGGGGTCTGGGATTCGTTGTCCCAGAGTAGCCCGTAGACTTGCGATTCGTAATACGCCGTTTCATAGAGGACGGCTGAGCCGGATCCCACGGTGGAAGAATAGGGGTTGGGGCCGACGGTGGGCCAGTCGTAACCGTAGTAGGGTACGCCCAGGATGATCTTGTCTCGGGCATTGCCAGATTGGGTTACCCAATACTGGACGCTCCCGGTCACGTTATAGCCCCACCCTGTGAGCGGCGCCACAGGGCCGGCTTCATCACTGCCGGTCCAGTGGTAGTCATAGCCCATGATGAACAGGCCATCGGTGACCTGCGCAAGGGTCAGGGGGTCAAACCGGTCCGACCAGTTCACTGCCGTCACGTCAATGGTGAGTTCTTTGCCACGGGCATGGAGGGAATCTGCCAGGAGGGTCATGAAAGTGTTCAACGCCTCTCGATCAGAGGCATACGGGAGTTCGAAGTCAATGTTGACACCGTCCGCGTTGCCCAGGTCGACCTGTTCGAGGATGGTATTGATCGCCTGGTCCCGGTAAGTCGTCAAGATCGAGTGGATGTCATCAGCGTTGAAGACGATGATGACCAGGTGGGCTTTGACCCCATGAGCATGAGCCGAGTCCACGACCGCCGCCCAATTCCCAGGCCAACCGTGACTGTTGCTCACTTGCCCCTGCGCGTTCAATACGACCCCGAAACAGGCGATATGCGTCAGGAGGTCCCACTGGATAAGGTCCGCTTGAGAGAGTCGCCAGTACGGTAAAAAGCCGTAAACGGTCCGGGTCAGGGTCTTGGGTACAGGTTGGAGATCTCGCGGGTACTGGTACTCTTGGACTTCTGGGAGTTGAAAATCCTTGTATTTTTGATACTCCCATTGATGGATCGACATCGGTTGGGTGATGAGAACAAGCCAAATCCATGCAGCCATGCCCAAATCTTAGATGGTGCCAGAATCGGAGTCAAGGCTTGGCAGAGGATCCCTCCTGTTGGCAGGCCCGAGGTTCCCCGGGAGCAGTGTATAATAAGGTGTCGGGTGTGGGCTTTTGGCCCTACCGGCAGGCTTAGGCTGCACCGATGGAGGTGAGTTTCCATGTTCAAGGCGATCATTGAGAAGGTCATCGGAACCCGAAACGAACGGGTCATCAAAAAACTCTGGCCGATTGTCCACGAAATCAATCGGATTTATGAGACATTCCATACGTTATCCGACGAAGACCTTCTCAAGAAGACGGAGGACTTTGAAGCGCGGCTTCGGGACGGCGAAGATCCGGATGAGATCATGCCCGAAGCCTTCGCATTGGTCAAGGAGGCGTGCCGTCGCCTGGTCGGCAAAAAGTGGCTGGTGACCAACCAGCCTTACGAATGGGACATGATCCCCTTTGATGTCCAGTTGATTGGGGCCATTGTGCTGCATCAAGGGAAAATTGCTGAGATGGCCACCGGGGAAGGGAAGACCCTGGTCGCCACTATGCCGTTGTATCTCAACGCCTTAATCGGTCGTACGAAGGGGGTGGGGGTCCACCTGGTCACGGTCAACGATTACCTGGCCCGACGTGACCGGGAATGGATGGGACCGGTCTATGAATCTCTGGGGGTTTCCGTGGGTGTGATCCAATCCGGGATGACGCCCCAGGAGCGGAAGCCGGAATACGCCGCGGATATCACTTACGGCACGAACAACGAGTTTGGCTTTGACTATCTCCGGGACAACATGGTCTTTCGGCCTGAAGATCGGGTCCAGCGGGGCCATTTCTATGCGATCATTGACGAGGTGGACTCCATCCTGATCGACGAGGCGCGAACTCCCTTGATCATCTCTGGTCCGGTGGAGCACTCCAATGTCGAGATCTACCGGGAGATGAAGCCCTATGTCCAGAGTGTGGTCAACAAGCAGGAGGCGATGGTCCGACGGATGCTCACGGAAGCCGAACGTCTCCTGCGTGAGGACAAACTGGAGGAAGCCGCCATCAAGTTGATTCTGGCACGTCGGGCTGCCCCACGCTCCCGCCGTCTCTTCAAGATCCTCCAGGAGCCCGGCCTCATGAAGTTCGTGGACAAGATGGAACTCGAACTCATGAAAGACAAAAAGATCAAGGACCTGGAAGAAGACCTGTACTATGTGGTGGACGAGAAATCGCACAGCGTCGAACTGACCGAGAAGGGGCGTCAGGAGATCCAGCGCCATTACAAGAGCCTCTTTGAGTTGCCCGATCTTTCTACGGCCCTGGCAGAGATTGACCAGCGGACGGATCTGCTCCCCCGCGAGAAGTTCGTGGAGAAAGAGCGGATCTATCGGGAATACGCGGAAAAATCCGACAAAATCCACGCCGTCCGCCAACTCCTGAAGGCCTATACCCTGTTCCAGCGGGATGACGACTACGTCGTCATGGACGGCAAGGTGATCATCGTGGACGAGTTTACGGGCCGGCTGATGCCGGGCCGGCGTTGGTCCGACGGGCTCCACGAGGCTGTCGAAGCCAAAGAGGGGGTCAAGATTCAGGCCGAGACCCAGACCCTGGCGACGATTACCATCCAGAACTACTTCCGGATGTACGAGAAACTGGCAGGCATGACCGGGACCGCAGCCACGGAAGCCGCGGAGTTCTGGGAGATCTATAAACTGGATGTCGTCACAATCCCCACGAACCGCCCCGTACGACGGATCGACTACCCAGACATCATCTTCAAAACCAAGAAAGAGAAATACGAGGCGGTCATTGAAGAGATTGTCAAATGGCACAAAAGGGGCCGTCCGATCCTGGTCGGGACCACCTCGGTGGAGGTTTCCGAACTCCTTTCTCGGATGTTACGTCGGCGTGGTGTACCGCACAATGTCTTGAACGCCAAACATCACGAGAAGGAAGCCCTGATCGTGGCCAAGGCCGGGCAAAAGGGGGCGGTGACCATTGCGACCAACATGGCGGGCCGTGGGACGGATATCAAACTCGGGCCCGGTGTCATCCAGAACCCCGACAACCCCGACGAGAAGATCGGGGAATGTGCCATCGTCACGAAAAACCCCAAACCTGGCTTTACGTGTAGCCGAGACCCCAAACTCTGCATCGCCGAGGGTGTGCCCTGCGGTCTCTATGTCATTGGCACGGAAAAACACGAGTCCCGGCGTATTGACAACCAGTTGCGTGGTCGGGCAGGCCGGCAGGGAGATCCCGGTGCGTCGCGGTTCTTCCTGTCCCTGGAAGACGACCTGCTGCGGATGTTCGGCTCTGATAAGGTCGTTGAACTCATGGAACGGTTCGGCCAGAAAGACGAAGGGCCCATTGAATCCAGACTCGTGACACGGGCACTGGAAAACGCCCAGAAACGCGTAGAAATGCAAAACTTCGAGATCCGTAAACGACTCCTGGAGTACGACGACGTCATGAACAAACAACGGGAGGTGATCTACGGCTTGCGAAACGAGATCCTGGACGGCCGGGATGTCAAAGACCTCATCCTCAACGGCTATGTGGACGAAATCATTGAGGAAAAGGTCGCCGAATATTGCC
>CAYQZW010000079.1:0-8168 GCA_964422065.1 uncultured bacterium
CAGGTGGACCCCACGTCCCGCGAAAACGTCCATGAGTTGTTTGTGGATGGAGAGGTCGGCTGCCTACAGATCACCGTTCGGAATAAACCGTTTCCTTTGAATCCAAAAACCAGTTATCTGGCCGCATTGAGCGCGGTTCGGACCCTTCGAGACCTCCTTTCGCCTGTCAAGATTGGGGGATGAATTCCCTCAAGATCCTAAGTTCCCTTCGGGTTTTCTCCGCGGAAATAAAATGTTTGTCCCTCGGGGTGGGGGAGTTCACGAAGACGTCCCTCGCGCACTAAATCTGCCATCACCCTTTCGAACACGACCACAGGAAGGCGGGTGTGGGTCCAGATAAAGACCCTCGGGGCTACAGCCTCCACCTGGTCCAAAAGCATTTCCGAGAGATCCATGAGCGGCGCAGGGTCGCGAGGGGCTGCTCGCTTCACAAACTCCGGAAAGGGATCCTCGGAAGTCATCAGTTTCCCGAGTTCGTAGGTCAGCGCCCATGGGTCTTGAAGGTGCGAGTATAGCGCCAGGACCATATCGGCCTGGGTCACCCGCTTTTCTGCCATCATCGTCAATAAGGGAAATTCTCCAAACTCCGAAAATTGGGCCTGAACCGTGGGCGGAATCTTGTGCAGGAGAGAGAGGACGAGATCAGAAACAGGACGAACCTCACCGAGCCAGTGGAACTGAGCACGCAGTCCAAAGGTCAACGCCTGGTACCGATTGATGAGATATTCCAGGTACCGCTGGGGGGTTAAAGGGATCGCCTCTCCGGAAAGGACATGCGCGACAACGAACGGCACAAATTCTAAAAGGAAAGCAGGGGAAATCGGGGCGTCTGCGACCCGGATTTGTAACGTCGGATGCCGCTCCAGCCCACTGTCCATGATGTCAATCCCCCACGACCACTGTTGCACATCCAGACTGGAAGCAGCCGGGTAGGGACTGCACGCCCAGCCGGCGTTTACCCACATCCGTAAACTCTGATGTCGACCAGGTGGTCGATAAGGATTGATCGGCGAGGATACCGCCATTGCCAGCCACACCGGTGACCAGTAAATGAGATCCTGGATCCGCCTTTCTAACGCCTCCAAGTCGTAGAATGTTCCGACATGGATATGAAGCCCTAATACCCCTCCAATGTTTGGAACGGTTCCTGAAATGACCGGAAGGAGTTTTTCCTTCTGGCATGCTCTTCTCAGACTGTCTAAAGCGTCCAGGACACGGCCCCGGAACTCCGGCAGATCCCTTACAATGCCCATACGCAACTCTAACAACGTGGCATTGACCTCAAAAAGGAAGTCTGTTCCGACCCGGAGTTCCGGATGGTCTCGCTGAATGGCATGGGCGACTTTGAGAACCAAAGACTTTTCGGCGGGCAGACCGTCTGGCTTCAAAAGCAAGAGCTCCCATTCAAAGGAAAAGGTCTTCTCCATGCTTAGACCTCCGAAAAGCCCGTGGCCTCTGTGTCTTTCAGGTCTGTGGGGGTGAAAACCAAGGGCGTTCCTGGGATGCAAGGGCTGTCAGGACCGGAACCGCCACACTTCAGCGTGAAGTGGAGAAATCCTCCGGGGACTTCAAGGATACCCCCGTCTCTGTGGATCGTGAGGTGTCTCCCCACGGCGATGGTCAAGGTCCACCTCCGATGCACCCATCGTTTGCCCGTGCCTTTGAATGGAGGAAAACGGAAGTCCACTGTTGGCCCCTCCGGATATCCCAGCAACCGCACTTGTGCTGTTTCGGGGAAATGAACCCCAAGGGCTTGCGCACCTGGAACAATGCCGATGAAAGGGAAAGCCCATTCATGAACTTCCTGAGGGAAGGCGTATCGGGCCGGCGGAGAGGCCCAGAGGGTTTCCAGGCGGTGACGACTCTGATAGCACACCTGGAACCTCCCGCCCTCGGGAAAAGGGAACGCCCACTGTACCTGAGGCAATGTCCAGGAGGTTTGCTTTGTCGCAACATGAATCTCAACCTGAAAGATGGGGTGATGGGGGAGCAGGCGGAAACGGATTTCAACCCAGAGTTTCTTTTTCTTTTTGCGGAACCCGATTTCCAGTCGGTTTCGGGGCATCCAGACCTCCATATCTTCCATCAACGGCTTGTTGTCTGCGAGACTGAGCCCGAGGCCCATCGGCACCAGGGCCTTGACCGAAAAGTGATACACGGCCTTGGGAGGCCAGACCATCTCACCAGAATCCACGTCCTGGAGATACACCAGCCTCCCACCCTTTGGATCAAAGCCGAGCCGCAGGCGTCCGTTTTCCAGGTAAACCCCGTTGCGGCCATAGATTAGACTGGGGCCGGAGTACCTGTGAACGCCGGCATCGGGCGCCAAGATCGCCTGATCCACCGTCCGGCCCTGGACCTTCAGGACCAAATGGCGGGGCTGAGCCCTCCGGGGCCGGATCCGAAGGATGCACGCTGAGTCTTTCCCTTGCGCCAGACAACGATCGCCTTCCCAGATCCCCCACGCCAGCCCCTGCGGATTGTGGAGGGTAACCGGATGATTGGCATCAAAAACCCGGCGTTCAAACCACGCCGGTTGGACCAATGCCCGGCTCTCATTTGCGGTGAGCAGAATTTGTTCCCCTCGGCGGGGGATCCGCCAGAAGATCCGTTCAATCCAGCCCTCCCGGCCCTTCACTCGGGCCTTCCCGATGGTGCCAGGCACCGCATTTTGAACCTGGATTCGGCATCGGCACCGATGGAATCCTTCGGGTGTGGTCTCTATGCGCCAAACATTCAGGATTTTCGCCAAAAGCCAAAACATGGCCATTAGGATATCAGCAGCGTTTTGAATTTTCAAGGATTGGATTGAACCGAGCGGTCAGTGTTCGTGTGTGCCGTCAGGCCAGCACTCCCGGATGGCCAGGGTATTCGTGATCCCGGGCTTTTCCATCGGGAGCCCCAGAAGGAAGATCAAAAATCCCTTCTTTTCAAGGTGGACGTTTTTACGGATCCAGCGTTGTGCCTCTTTCTCTAAGGCAGAGAAATCCTTAACCGTTGAGCGGACCGGGATGACCCCATACGCAAAGACCAAACGATGTGCGGTGTCGTCTCGGGGGGTCAGGGCCAGGATCGGGACCCGTGGACGCCGCTTGGCCACTCTTAGGGCCGTGGACCCTGAGTACGTCGGCGCAACGATCATGACCGTTGAGAGTTCACTGGCGACCGTGACACAGACCTCGGCAAGGATCTCATTGGGGTCATCGTGTGGTCCGTGGAGGATGGGAAACGAGAGATGCCGTTCGGCTTCTAAGAAGATCCGGTGTGCCCATTGGATGGTCTCCACGGGGTATGACCCGATCGCGGTCTCTTCCGAGAGCAGGATCCCGTCGGCCCCGTCCATGGCCGCCTGAAAGACGTCGGTCACTTCTGCACGGGTCGGTCGGGCATGGTGAACCATAGAGGCCATGGTTTGCGTTGCGACATAGACCGGTTTGCTTTTTCGTCGTGCGGTCCGAATGATCCGGCGCTGCTCAAAGGGCAACTGGACCAGAGGGATGGCAATCCCCAGGTCACCCCTTGCGACAATGATGCCATCGGAGAGTTCCACAATGTCCTCAAGGTAGGTCAGCGCTTCCCCGCGCTCGATTTTGGCGAACAACATGATGTTTCGGTCGGTTTTCTGAAGCAATCTTCGGGCTTCCTCCATGTCCTCCGGAGTTTGGACATAGGACAAGGCGATGCCGTCAAATCCTGCTTGAATCCCCAGGTGAAAGAGTTCCCGATCCCGTGGTGTCAGGGATGGCAGTTTCGGGCCTCGGGCGAAGGTCACCCCTTTCCCCGCCAGGAGTGTGCCGCCCTTCCGGACCACGGTTTGCGTGGGTGGCCCAGGGTCCTGGACCTCCAGTTCAATATCGCCGTCCCCCAGGAAGATGCGGTCGCCAGGCTTGAGATCCTTGGAAAAGCCCGGCCATTTTACCTGCACCCCCGCCGCGGTACCCACTCGTTCGTCTTCGTAAAGGTAAAACGTTTGTCCTGTTTCTAATTCAACCGAGGGGCCCTCCAGGGGCCCGATTCGGACTTTCGGGCCCGGAAGGTCTTGAAGAACCGCGAGGATTTGGCCGGTCTCCTTCTCCACTTTCCGAATTTCGGAGAGGGTGGCGAGATGATGCTCCGGGGTTCCATGGCTGAAGTTGAGGCGGAAGATTTGAGCACCCGCCTGGGCCATCGCCTTGAGGGTCTCGGGGGCCTCCGAGGCCGGCCCGACGGTAGCCATGATCTTGGATTTTCGGATGTCTTCAACGCGCCGTCTCATGATGCGTAAGGTCCACCTAAGGGCTCCAGGGTAGCCAGAAAATGCCGTAAGTATGGAGGCTCGTCTACGATTCGGAAGCCTTGAAGTTCCTGGCGGATCTCTTGGACACGCACGAAGGTCTGAACCACGTGGTCCAGGTGCGTCTGGGTGTAGACCCGGCGAGGAATGGCGAGTCGGACCAATTCCCGTTCCACGGCTCGATCTTTGCCGAACATCAAGGACCCCAACTCTACGGCCCGCACCCCGCCTTCCACGTAAAGGGCAACAACCAAGGCCTGGCCCGGAAAAGCCTCGGGTGGGATCTGGGGGAGCCAGGCGCCGGCGTCCACATATACCGCGTGCCCGCCTGGAGGCCAGAGGATCGGCACCCCTTCTGCCCGGAGTCGCTCGGCCAGGTACCGAACCTGCCCAATCCGGTAGGCCAGGTACCGTTCATCCATGGATTCCTGAAGGCCCACAGCAATCGCCTCCAAGTCCCGCCCCGCCAACCCCCCGTACGTCATGAAACCTTCCCATAACACGAGATATTGTGAAAAAGACTGGAACCAGGCCGGTTCGTCTGTTGCGATAAATCCTCCAATGTTCGCCAGACCGTCCTTTTTTGCGCTCATGGTCACGATGTCTGCGAGGCTCAAGGATTCCCGGACGATTTCAGGGATCGGGCGTTTTTGATAGCCTTCTTCAAATTGCTGGATGAAGTAGGCATTTTCGGAGGCTCGACAGGCGTCGATGTGAAACGGTACACCAAACTCCTTCAGAATGGCCTGGGTGGCTTGAAGATTAGCCATAGAAACTGGCTGTCCACCGCGGCTGTTGTTGGTGATCGTCATCGTAAAGAGGGCCACCCGTTGCCCTCGTTCACGAAGACTCTTTAGCGTGGCTCGGAGCGCTTCGGTGTCTACATTCCCCTGGAATGGGTCGTCCGGAGATGTGTTCCGGATGGGAAGTTCAATTGGGGTTGCTCCTTTCGCTTTGAAATTCGCAACGGTCGTGTCAAAAAAGGTGTTGGCAATCACCACATCTCCGGGGTGAACCAGGACTTCGGCCAGAATCTTTTCCGCCGCCCGCCCCTGGTGGACCGGCAAAACCAACCGTTTCCCGGTATACTTCTGAACGGCCTCCTGGAACCGTTCAAAACTCCGGGCGCCGGCATAAGACTCATCCCCCTGCATGAGCGCTCCCCACTGTTCTTGGCTCATTGCCCCTGTCCCAGAATCCGTTAACAGATCCACCCAGATGGCTTCGGAGGGGATCCGGAAGACGTTAAAATGGGCATCCCGAAGGATTTGGAGCCGCTCGTCACGGGATGGGAAGGAAATGGGTTCCACCATCTTGATGCGAAACGGCTCTAATGGATGTGTTGCCATGGGTTCCCCCTTTCATGTTTGAAAAGCCAGAACACCCTTGGTATCACTTTCCCAAATATATAGACAAATCCGAGGGCGTTCAAACCGGCGTGACCTTCTCAGGGGGGCGATTCTCAGACAAGGGAAGGCTATGGATGGCATCAAGAGCATGCCGAATCCGGTGGGGCACCTCTGCAAAACGGCCGTATCAGGCTTGGACGTACGCAACGCGGGTAAGGGGTATCGGGAAGAGGTCAGGGTGCGCGATGTGAACGTTCGGACGACGGGGGAAGAACGCATGTCTTGAGGCCTTCTCCCCCCTCTTTTCATATCCCCATCTTTCAGGTCTTGACAGATATTGCCTTGGAGTGTGTGGCGGTTCGTATTTACCTTTTGGGGTATACCCTGTGGCAACGAAGTTTGGAGCGCTGAGGCGAGAGGGGAGTATAGGTAAATGTGTGACGGGAGAGGCTTTTCAGGGCTTTGAGGATGGCCCATGCACTCTGGAGGGTTTTGGTATAGGGAACCCCATACCGCACCGCCGATTCACGGATCCAGTACGCATCTCGACGTGCCTTCCGACTGTCTACGGTATTGACCACCAGGTCGATTTTCCTTTGTCGGATCAGATCCACTGCATGAGGTGAACCTTCACGGAGTTTATTGATCACGCGGACCGGAAGACCGTGTCTTTGTAGGAAAGCAGCAGTGCCCCGGGTGGCCAGGAGATGAAAGCCCAGCGCCAGGAACGCTTGCGCGACCGGGAGGACATCGGGTTTATCGCGGTCACAGACACTGATAAACACGGTCCCCTGAAGGGGGATTGGAGCGCCGGCGGCGATCCGGGCCTTGGCATAGGCTCGCCCAAAGTCCATGTCCCTTCCCATGACCTCCCCTGTAGACCGCATTTCGGGTCCAATCGCCAGGTCGCCCCCTGCAAGCCGATCGAAGGGGAACACCACCTCTTTGACGGCCACCTGGGTGGGGCTCGGTTCCAGCGGGACCCCCAGGTCCTTCAGACGGCACCCCATGATCACCTGGGTTGCCACCTTTGCCAGTGGAATCCCTGTGGCCTTGCTGAGGAAAGGCACCGTGCGAGAGGCTCGCGGATTGACCTCCAGAATGAAGACCTCCCCATTCTTGATCGCAAACTGCACATTCAAAAGGCCGATGACCCCGAGTTCCAAGGCCAAACTGCGCGTTTGGGCTTGGATCTCCTGAACGACCCGAGCGGGCAGTGTTTGAGGAGGTACCACACACGCCGAGTCCCCCGAATGGACCCCAGCCTCTTCAATGTGTTCCATGACGCCTCCGATGAGGACCTCTTCCCCATCGCAGACGGCATCCACATCCACCTCTATGGCACGTTCCAGGTATTTGTCAATGAGGATGGGATGGTCTGGGCTGACCCGGACAGCCTCTTGGATGTAAGCACGCAGTTCTTGCTCACTTTCCACAATTTCCATGGCCCGCCCCCCGAGAACATAAGAGGGCCGGACCATGACGGGATATCCGATGTGGGCTGCGACTGCAATGGCCTCCTCTACACTCCTTGCGGTCCCATGGGGCGGCGACTGGAACCCAAGGCTTTGCAAAAGATTTGAAAACTTTTCACGGTCTTCCGCCCGGTCGATCGCCTCCGGGGGTGTTCCCAGGATCCGAACCCCGTTTTTCTGAAGGTCCAGAGCCAGTTGGAGTGGGGTCTGGCCTCCAAATTGGACCATGACCCCCATCGGTTGTTCCACAGCCAGGACTTCCAAGACATCTTCCAGGGTAATCGGTTCGAAATACAGGCGATCCGCGACATCATAATCCGTACTCACGGTCTCTGGATTGGAATTGATCATAATCGCCGCATAGCCCATCTCTCGGAGTGCCTGGACGGCGTGGACACAGCAGTAATCAAACTCGATCCCCTGGCCAATCCGGTTCGGCCCTGCACCCAGAATCACCACCCGCTCTTTCTTTTGGAGGGATCTGGTGCGCGCCTCGCAGACGGATCTCTGCTGGAGGGTACCGTCGGCTTGAAGAGTTTCAATAGGCTGTTCATACGCAGAGTAAAAGTACGGGGTGTAGGCCTCAAATTCGGCTGCACAGGTGTCTACAGCCTTGTACACAGGTTGGACCTTCAGGATTTGGCGCGCTTTCCGCACCGCGTCTTCCCGGTACCCTGTGAGTGTTGCGATCCGTGCGTCGGAGAGCCCGGCGGCCTTGGCACGGAAGAGAAGATCTCGCCACTCCTGAAAGGGATGGGACTGAACGTGCCGTAAGGAGTGCTCCATCTGAACCACCTCCCGGATCTTGCGGAGAAACCAGGGGTCAATACGGGTGAGGGAATAGATCTCTTCAACGGTCCACCCGAGTCGGAAAGCCTGCGCGATGGCCAGAAGCCGCTCGGGATTTGGGGTCTGAAGGAGATCCCGGAGGTTCTCTGGCGGGATACGGAGTTCGTCCAATCCTGAGATTTGAATTTCCAGGGATCGTAGGGCTTTCCCTAAGGCTTCTTGGAAGGATCGGCCGATGGCCATGACCTCACCCACCGATTTCATCTGGGTGGTCAAGGTCCG
>CAYQZW010000080.1:0-8065 GCA_964422065.1 uncultured bacterium
ATCTCCGTCATTGAAGAATACCGGCCTCCTGCCACCACTCAGGTGGTCGCACGGGACGGGTCTATCCTGGCCAGGTTCTATGTGGAACGTCGGGAGCCTGTGCCCTTGACCCAGGTCCCGGAAGTCGTCCGCGCCGCCTTCATCAGCAACGAAGATAAACGCTTTTACCGTCACCATGGCATTGATCCGCTCCGGATCCTCAAGGCCCTGATTGTAGACATCATCCACATGCGCCGTGCCCAGGGCGCATCCACCATTACCCAGCAGTTGGCACGGAATATGTTCCTGACTTTGGAAAAGCGGTTCGATCGGAAGATCAAGGAGATGCTCCTGGCGTTCCGGCTGGAGCGGGTCTTTTCAAAAGATGAGATTCTGGAACGGTACCTCAACCAAATTTACTTTGGACACGGCGTGTATGGGATCCAGGCGGCTTCCCGTTTCTTCTTCGGCAAGGATGTTTCTGAACTCAACGCTGCAGAGGCTGCCCTTCTGGCGGGCATTCCGAAAAACCCACGCCTCTATTCTCCGCTTCGCAACCCCGAGGCCGCACGACGCCGACAACGCCTCATCCTAAGCCTCATGCACAAGAACGGCTACCTGAGTGATTCCGCCTATCAGGCGGCCCTGGAAACCCCCGTTGCCGTCCTCCAGCCCCATGAATGGGAGCCCACCCAGGGCATTGCCCCCTATTTCCTGGATATGGTGCGGGGCTACCTGCTGAAAAAATACGGCGAGCAATTCCTGTACAAAGGCGGGGCACAGATCTACACCACATTGGACCCGGAACTCCAAAGGATCGCGGAGCAGGTGGTAGACTCCGTATTGACAGCTTTGGAGGATCGATGGGACCTGCATCCCTCCTACGCAGAAGTGAAAGAACAGGCCGAACAGGACACCCTCAAGCGTCGGACCACCCCTTATTTACAGGCTGCATTGGTAGCGATGGACCCTCAGACCGGGGAGATCCTGGCCCTTGTGGGAGGCCGGGATTACACAGACAGCAAATTCAACCGCGCCGTTCAAGCCCATCGCCAACCGGGCTCGGCGTTCAAACCCTTTGTGTATACCGCGGCCTTGGAATCGGGGTACACCACCATCTCCAAAGTCTTTGACATCCCCGTCGCACTTCGGGACCCCAACCAGGAACGCTCCTGGTTCCCGGAAAACTTTGATCATAAATACATGGGTCCCATCCCCTTACGGACTGCCCTGGCACTCTCCCGGAACCTGGCCACTGTGAATTTGGCCCTGGAGATCGGGCCCAGACTGATTGCGGAATACGCACATCGCCTGGGCATTACCAGTCCGGTCCCGCCCTATCCCTCCATTGCTCTGGGCTCGCCCTCCGTCACCCTGTTGGAGATGGTTCGCGCCTACGCAACGTTTGCCAACTACGGCATCCGAACAACGCCCTATTACATCCGCAAGATCATGGATCTGGAAGGCACGACGATTGAGGCGAACCGGCCGAAACGGGAACGGGTCCTGGACGACGTCACAGCGTATCTCATGACCAACCTTTTAGAATCGGTTGTGGATGAAGGGACAGGGCGGAGTATTCGGACGTTTTACCGGATCCGGTTCCCGGTCGCGGGCAAGACCGGGACGACCAACGAATACCGGGACGCCTGGTTCCTCGGGTATACCTCAAACCTGGTTGTCGGCGTCTGGGTGGGCTAC
This sequence comes from uncultured bacterium, assembly GCA_964422065.1. Lineage (GTDB taxonomy): Bacteria > Hydrothermota > Hydrothermia > WGAB01 > WGAB01 > S141-55. The sequence continues at coordinate 1,681 of CAYQZW010000080.1, forward strand.
GATTCGCTCCGGACCATCTCGGACGGGGCTACCGGCGCCCGCATGGCCATCCCCATTTGGGCCACCTTCGTCCGGAAAGTCTACCAAAAGTGGGCTACGCCCGGGGACTTCCGGATCCCACCCGGCGTGGACTTTGAAACGATCTGCACGGAAAGCGGGCTCTTGGCGACCCCCTATTGCCCCAAGACCCGACGCGAAGTCTTCCGGGAAGGGACCGAACCCGTGGAGATGTGCAACCTCCATGGTCCTGGAGTTCCGCGTGACTCCCTGTTTTGGCAGGAAGAAAAGGAGTTCCTGAAGCAAGTCCCCATCCCTTAACCATGAAGCCCGAACAAGGAGGTGAACCATGGACTTTGAACTGACTGAAGAACAGAAGATGATTCAAGAGTTGGCGCGGGAGTTTGCTCAGAGGGAGATTGCCCCGATCGCCGCAAAACATGACGAAACGGGGGAGTTCCCTCACGAAACCGTCAAAAAAATGGGTGAACTGGGCCTGATGGGACTTCAGGTCTCGCCAGAATATGGTGGGGCCGGCGCGGATCCCATCTCCTATGTCCTTGCGGTCAAGGAGATTTCTAAAGTCGATGCCGCCCATGGGGTCATCATGTCGGTCAACAACTCGCTGGTATGTTTCGGGATTGAAACGTTCGGCACGGAAGAGCAAAAGAAGAAGTTCCTGACGCCCTTAGCCTCGGGCCAAGCCCTGGGGGCCTTCGCGCTCACGGAACCCCAGGCGGGCTCTGATGCCGGCAACCTGCGCTGCTCCGCAAAAAAGGAGGGGGATGTCTATGTCATCAACGGCACCAAGGCCTGGGTGACCTCAGGGCCGGTCGCGGACACCATCATTCTCTTTGCAGTGACGGACCCCTCTAAGGGGCACAAAGGGATCACGGCTTTTTTGATTGACACCAAACAACCCGGCTTTAAGGTCGGCAAAATTGAGCCCAAACTGGGGATCCGGGCATCCCACACGTCGGAGATCCACTTTGAAAACTACGAGGTGCCCGTCGAGCACCGACTGGGCGAGGAAGGGGAGGGCTTCAAGATCGCGATGACGATTCTGGACATGGGTCGGATCGGGATCGCTGCCCAGGCTTGGGGGATCGCGGAAGCCGCCTATGAGGCCTCGGTCCGATACTCCACACAACGCGAGGCCTTCGGTCAACCCATCTTTTACCACGAGGCCATCATGTTCACCATCGCGGACATGGCGACCCGGATCGAAGCCGCAAAACTCCTGACCCTCCAAGCAGCCTACAAGAAAATGAAAGGGGAACGGGTCACCAAATACTCCTCCATGGCCAAAGTCTTTGCAGCCGAAACAGCCATGTGGGTTACGACAAAAGCCATCCAGGTTCACGGTGGCATGGGCTATTCCAAGGAATTGCCGATCGAACGGTACTTCCGGGACGCAAAAATCACCGAGATCTACGAAGGGACGTCTGAAATTCAGCGTTTGGTCATTGGCCGACAGATCCTCAAAGAACTGGAGGCCGGACTGATTTGACCTGGGCAAACCTGTTCTTCATCTTCCAGATCCTGGTCAGTACGCCGATCCAGAAGATCGAGTTCGTAGGCCTCCACTTCCTCACCCCAGACCAGGCTCAGCATCTCCTTGGCATTCGGGAGGGGGATGAGTACCTGGAGCCCCTCTTGCGCGGGGGCCTGGCGAAACTCCGGGAATTCTATCGGTCCAAAGGGTTCCACCATTTTGAGGTTCTCGGCCAGGAGGTCAAACGCACCGATAATGGCGTCAACCTCCGGATCATTGTGCAGGAGGGGCCCAGGGCCGTCGTGGAAAAGATGACCTTTGAGGGTCTCGTGTCGCTCCCATCGGGCCTCTGGCGCCCTGTGATTGAGAAATACCCAACACCTCGCCCTTACGACGAAGCGGAATGGACAGAGATCCAGAGCACGCTCCTCCGTCTGTACGCGGAACAGGCCCGACCTTTTGCAGAGGTCACCTACTCCGCGGACTCGGTTCGGCCGGATACCTATCAGGTGCACTTCCGGATCCGGGAAGGGCCCAGGGTCATCATCACAAAAGTCCGGGTCCAGGGGCTCCAAACCGTCCGGAAAAAAATCGTGCTCCGGGAACTGCGTTTCCGTCCCCCGGCTCCGTATCGCGAATCCAAGGTGGTGGAATCCATTCGGGGAATCTATCTGACCGGTCTGTTTAGCGCAGTCACACGCGAACTCGTTCCCCTGAACGAAACCGGCGACAGCGTCGCCCTGGTCCTTCATTGCACAGAGATCAAGCCCCGGTATTTTGAACTGGGGGTCGGGTACCGACTGCCTTCCGAACTCGAGATCCGCGTCTCAGCCGGCCACTTGAACCTCTTTAACAACAACCAACGCCTCGAGGTGACCGCAGACCTTTTGGTACATCCTACCGAAGCCCACCCGGACCGACGCTTTGTCCGGCGTCGTGCGGAGATCGAATACGCCGAACCTTACCTTCTTGGTTTCCCGATCCGTGGGCTGGCCAAGCCCTTTTACGAAAAAGATCTCCTCATCCAGAAAGAAGAATACGGTCTGAGCCTGGAATTACAGAAGATCTTCACGCCGTATTTCTCCCTGACGTGGGCACTCCAATGGAAACGGAGCCCGATCCGCGCAGATTCCACGGGGCCTATCAGCAACTCCATCATCTTGTTCCCTCTATACGACTCCCGGGACAACCTTTTCGATCCTACCCATGGGGCCTTCATTTCGTTGAGGCTCCAACAGGCCGGCTGGGTTCTGGGTGGAGACAACTATTTCCGCCGGCTCTTTTTTGACTATAGCCAATTCGTTCCCCTGGGACGCCGGACGGTCCTGGCGTACCGCCTCCGGCTGGGTTCACAAGCCCCCTTCGGGCCTTCAGAAGAGATCCCCTCCACAGAACGTTACTACCTCGGTGGAGAGGGCTCCATCCGCGGCTATGACGAACGGTCCATCGGCCCCGCGGACCCCACCAGCCCCGACCTGCATTCCGGCAATCATCTCCTGAACTTCAACGTAGAAGTCCGGTATCGGTGGGATCACTGGGGCGCCGCAGTCTTCCTGGACGGTGGGGGGCTGGCCGGGACCTGGCAAGAAGCCAAGACGATGCGGATTTATGTGTCTGCAGGCCTGGGCATCCGCTACTTCACCCTGATCGGCCCCATCCGCCTGGACTGGGGCTATAAACTCGTGGATCGGCCTCCTGGCGACCGCGGCCGGTTCTACCTTGGACTCGGCCATATGTTCTGAGCCATGCATGGTCGGCCAGAGGACGAGATCAAGCACCTCCTTCCTCATACCTACTTCGCGTTCTTCAGCCGGTTCGGCCGGCTCCGGCCCATCCAGATCCAGGCGATCCCCGTCATCCTGGAGGGCGTCCATACCCTGGTGGTCTCCCCGGCCGCTTCAGGCAAGACCGAGGCGGTGATCTGCCCGGTCATCGAACGGCGCATCCAGGAACAATGGCCGCCGTTATCCATCCTCTATGTCACGCCGACCCGCGCCCTGGTGAACGACCTCTATGCCAGGATCCGCCCCCCTTTAGAAACCCTTGGCTATAGCGTCCGCAGGAAGACCCAGGACCATCCAGAATTCAAGCCAGAGCGTCCCCCAGACGTCCTGATCACCACGCCGGAATCCTTTGACTCCCTCATGGCCAGACATCCCCAAAGCCTCCGGACCCTCAGGGTTTTGATCCTGGACGAGATCCATCTCTACGACCAGACCTATCGGGGCGACCAACTCCGGGTCCTCTTGAGAAGGCTGGACCGGCTCATACCTCAGGGGTTCCAGAAAATCGCACTCTCCGCAACGGTCCACGACCCCAAAACCCTGGGGCTCCGATACCTGTGGCCCGAATTTGAAATCGTCAGTCATCCCGCACCAAGAGAGATTGAATACACCCTGTTCCAGCAAGAACCGACATACCGAAGACTGCTTCGGTATCTCCAGGAACGTGAAGCCCGGAAGGTCCTGTACTTCGCGCCGACACGCCGGGAGGTCGAGGCCATTGCCATGACCCTCAAACGAGAGCGGGCATTCCAGGGCCGGATCTGGGTTCATCACGGCAGCCTGAGCAAAAAGGAACGCGAAGCCACAGAACAACGCATGCTGCACAGTCGCTATGGGATGATCGTGGCAACGACAACATTGGAGTTGGGGATTGATATCGGCGACATTGACGCTGTGGTCCTCCACAGCCCGCCCAATTCCGTTGCACAACTGCTCCAGAGGATCGGCAGAGGCAATCGGCGTCGCCCCACCCTCTACGCCGTAGGCCTTTATCGCACACCCTTGGAAAAGACCGTGTTTGAGACCTTATTTGAGTTGGCAAGCAAGGGGTGGCTGGAATCGGTCCCCTATGACCCCGCTCCATCCGTCGCCGTCCAGCAGATCCTGTCCTACGCCTTGCAACGAAAACGGGTCGGGATGCCGAAATCGGCCGTGTTGGCGATCCTGGAACCCCTGGAAATGGACTCCCAATCTGTGGAAGAACTCCTGGACCATCTGACAGACCACGGACTCCTGCGATGGGTCAACCCTGGCTTGTATTTTCTGGGAGAACGAGGGGAACGGATGGCTCGACGAGGGGAAATCCACTCCAATATTGAGACCTATCCCACGGAATATGAGGTCTACGACATTGAGACCGGGAACCGTATCGGGACCGTGGAGGTGCTTGCGCCAAGTTTCGTCTTGGAAGGCCAGGTGTGGGAGGTCGTGACGGTCCGACGGAAGCAGGCGTATGTCCGAAGGGTACAGGCGATCCAGCCGGTCGGGAAGGTCTTCAAGGGGAAAGGGGCAGCCCTCTGGCCGGCATCCTTAGGGATCCAGATCCGACAAAAGATCTTCCCCGGCACCACAGAAACCACCCTTCCGTATGTCGTGGTCGGGAATCTCGTGGGGTTCTACCACTTCTTCGGTGTTTTGTATGGCTATCTTTGGGCGGAGGCGTTGAAACAAAAGGGCATTCCGGCCCAGGACCAGGCAGGCCGGGTTCTGTGGACCCAACGGGTCCAGGACCTGAGGACACTCATTGAACTCCCCTTAGAGCATCTGGAAGCCACCGCGGTTCAAGTCGGGCCAGAGGTTCGGAAACTCCTCGCCCTGGGGGCGTTCTTCCGACATCTGCCCAGGCGGCTCCAGGACCTGGCGTGGATCCGTGCGTTTCATGTGGAAGACCTGGCCGAGCGACTCTGGTCTTCAGACCCCATCCCCCTCTCCACCCTCCCCACCCCCACCCTGCCATTGACGGAAATCTGATGATTTTTCCGAAATTTCATAACATGGAAAACCAACAATCTCTCCAGGACTTGACAACACCGAATCTCAAGGCTAAAATATAAGCATGAACAATTTGCACTTACCTAAATGGCTGCGAACGGCCTATGAGGTCCTCTGGAAGGCCTTTGGGGATCGGGAGTTTCGGTTCCAGGAGGCTGTAGACGTCTTGGTTGAGGAGAGGCAAATCGCACCCAACCAGGTAAACGTGGTTCTGGCCGAGTTGAGGAAACACGGGAGGCTCAAGGTTCGACAAGATCCAGAAGATCGCAGAAAGCGCATTTATCGGTTGACGACCCCGGGGGAACAGATTCAGCAAACCCTGTTCCCCGAAACCCCACCTGTGAAGAAAAACTCGCTCTCACGGGCGGAGTTGGAGGCCCTTCTAAAACGTGCGGCAGACCTGATTCGGACCCGTGTGGATTACACCTACATCCTGGTTCTCCTCTTTTACAAACGCATCTGTGATAAGTGGCAGATGGAATTTCAAGAGGCGTATCAGGAGGCGGTACGGGAGGGGTTTACGGTACAGGAAGCGAAAACCGAAGCCTATCAGGCGGCGTACCATGACTTTGATATTCCTCAAGAGTTCCTCTGGGAGGAATTGCGTAAAGACCTGGAGCACCTACCGGAAAACCTCTCGCGCGCATTCAAAGCGATCGCTGAACGCAACCCCGATCTCAGGGTGATCTTTGAAAATGTGGACTTCCTCCAGTTCACCCAGAGTTACGAAAACGCTGAGATCCTTCGGCAACTTTTTGAACTCTTTAGCAGGTATTCATTTGAGAAGGTTTCGCCGGACATCTTGGGCGATGCCTATGAGTGGATCCTGCGATACTTTGCGCCCCAGAAGGCAAAGGAGGGGGAGGTGTACACCCCCCGGGAGGTGATCCGGCTGATGGTGGAGATGTTGGATCCGCAGCCGACGGAAAGCGTCTATGACCCTGCCTGTGGTTCCGGGGGGATGCTGATCCTGGCGTACAAGCATGTGGAGGAACAACAGGGGCGGGATGAAGCAGACAAACTGTTTCTGTATGGCCAGGAAGCCAACCTCCGGACCCTGGCACTGGCCCGGATGAACCTGTACATCCACGACATCCGAAACGCCAACTTCCAGCAC
>CAYQZW010000081.1:0-4505 GCA_964422065.1 uncultured bacterium
GAATCAGATTTACACCCTTCTGCTTTCTATGGCATGGGCGCGGAAGCAAGGGGCCCGGACCTGGGCTGTGAGCGGGACGTATCACTGGAATTCTGTCCACACACAGGCTGGTGAAATCCTGGTCGGCACCCAGGTCCATACTGGAGCCCTGACCCTCCGTGTGCAGCCCCTCTGGAAAGGGATGGGACTTAACCTTTCGGTGGACAACCTGCTCCGGCGCGACTCTCTGGTCGTGAAGAACGATCTTCGGGTCCGTGCAGGGATGGAACTGCGGGGACAAGGACCCCGCGCGTGGTCGCTCACCGGGGCCTTCTTCTGGGCAAAAGGGAACCGGAATTTCATGGGAATTGAGTCAAAGGCCCAGATAGAATGGATGCCTCTGGGGACCCTCCAGGTCCGTGGGGTGATCCAAGGGGGCGGTGCTGATCGTCAGCAGCGCCAGATCCGTGCTACGGTTCGCTTTCAGCGACAGTTCTATTAACTTCCATTGCCTCCTTGTCTTGCGGGTATCCTGACTTTATCCGTTATAATCTACTGAGGAGGTCAGGCATGTGTCTGGGAATTCCGGGAAAGGTCATTGAGATCCAGCGGACAGAATTAGGGCTCGTCCGTGGGAAAGTCCAGTTCGGTGGCATCGTACGGGAGGTGGATCTGAGTTTTACGCCCGAAGTCCAAATCGGCGATTATGTCGTGGTCCATGTCGGCTTTGCCATCAGCAAGATTGATGAGGCGGAGGCCCAGCGGGTCTTTGAATATCTTGAGGAGATCGGCGGATTGGAGGAACTGGAACCCGAAGGCAAGGACAGCGATTCATGAAATCCCTGGCCTCTGACATCCCCTTTGAGGCGGTCATCCTCCAACTGGAGGAGACCGATGAGGGTCGGATGGCGTGGGTGGAGTACCGCGGAGTCCGGGTCCGGGTCTCGTTAGCCCTGGTCCCGGATGCCCGACCCGGGGATCGGGTCCTGGTTCAAGGCCGAACAGCCCTCTCCGTTCTGATTGAGGAATCCCGCAATGCGGTTCATTGACGAGTACCGGAACCCCCAACTGGCCCGGCACCTGGTGGAGAAAATCCGCCAATCGGCCCAGAAAACCTGGCGAATCATGGAGGTCTGTGGGGGCCAGACCCATACCCTGATCCGTTACGGCATTGACGAACTCCTGGAGGGAGCCGTAGATCTGATCCACGGACCGGGTTGTCCGGTGTGTGTGACGCCGTTGGAGAAGATGGATCGGGCCCTGGCGATCGCGCGAACGCCCGGGGTCATCTTCACAACCTACGGCGATATGATGCGGGTGCCGGGCAGCCATGGGGACCTGCTCCAGGCAAAGGCACAGGGAGCCGATGTCCGGATGGTCTATTCCCCGATGGATGCGGTGCGTCTGGCCGAGCAAAACACAGATCGGCAGGTCGTCTTTTTTGCTGTGGGATTTGAGACCACGGCGCCAGCAAACGCGATGGCGGTCCTCCTGGCCAAAAAGAAAGGCCTCAAGAACTTTTCGGTCCTGGTCTCCCATGTCCTGGTCCCCCCGGCGATCCGAATCATCCTGGACGACCCGGACAACGAGGTGGAAGGTTTCATCGCTCCCGGGCACGTGTGCACGGTGATGGGATACCGGGAGTATGAAGCGCTGGCTCAGGAGTATCAGGTTCCCTTTGTGGTGGCCGGATTTGAGCCCTTGGATCTGCTCCAGGGGATTGACATGCTCATTGAACTCTTAGAGCAGGGGCGTGCGGAGGTCCGAAACCAGTACACGCGATCTGTTCGCCGGGAGGGCAACCCTGAGGCCCAGCGGGTGTTGCGGGAGGTCTTTGAGGTTGCGGATATGTCCTGGCGTGGCATTGGACGGATCCCGGAGAGCGGGTTGCGGCTCCGGAAGGAATTCCAGGAATTTGATGCGGAGCAGCGGTTCCAGGTGACGGCCATTCAGACCGAGGAATCGGAGGTCTGCATCGCCGGTGCGGTCCTGCAAGGCAAGAAGAAACCCACGGATTGTCCCGCCTTTGGCAAGGCCTGCACGCCGGAACACCCTTTGGGCGCCCCGATGGTCTCGGCCGAAGGGGCCTGTGCAGCCTACTACACCTATCGCCGGTATCAGGAGGCCACGGATGCCGTTTGAGTGTCCGATCCCGATCCAGGATTACGACACCGTGACCCTGGCCCATGGAGGGGGCGGGAAACTGACCCAGAAACTGATTACCGAACTGTTTCAGCCGGCTTTAGACAACCCGTTTCTCCGCGAATTACACGATGGTGCAGTGGTTCCGTGGGAAGACAGCTCCCTCGCCATAACCACCGACAGTTATGTCATCAGCCCCCCGTTTTTCCCGGGCGGGAATATCGGCAGTTTGGCGGTGCATGGCACGGTGAACGACTTAGCGATGTGCGGGGCTCAGCCGCTTTATCTCAGCCTGGCGTTCATCTTAGAGGAGGGGTTCCGGCTCAAGGACCTGTGGGAGATCCTGGTCAGCATCCGGGAGGCCGCGGACCGACTCGGCATCCAGGTCGTGACCGGCGACACGAAGGTGGTGGAACGGGGCAAAGGCGACGGCATCTTTATCAACACCACCGGGATTGGACGGGTCTTGCCTGGCATCCACATCTCGCCCCGGCGGATCCGGCCCGGGGACAAAATCCTCCTGAACGGCCCCATCGCGGAACACGGCATCGCGATCTTATCCCTGAGGGAGGGCCTCTCTTTTGAAACCAGCCTGGAAAGCGACACCGCAGCGCTCTGGCCCCTGGTGGAGAAAATCCTGAGCGTGGGCAAAGACAAGGTCCACGCCCTACGGGACGCGACCCGGGGAGGTGTCGCATCGGCCGTCAATGAACTGGCCCAAAGTGCCCACGTGGGGATGGTTTTGGAAGAGTCGGAGATTCCGGTGCGGGATGCGGTGCAAGGGGCCTGCGAGATCCTGGGGTTAGATCCCCTCTTTGTGGCGAACGAAGGGAAGTTCCTGGCATTTGTTGATCCCGAAATTGCAGAAGAGATCCTGGAGGTCATGCGCGCCGATCCCCTGGGCCAGGAGGCCCGGATCATTGGGGAGGTCGTTGACGAACATCCCGGGATCGTCCGGCTCAAGACCTGGCTGGGCGGCAGCCGGGTCGTGGAAATGATCTCGGGCGAGCAGTTGCCCAGGATCTGTTGACCCCCCCCGTAAGGCTTTAGAATCGGCATACGGCAGCAAAATGAAAGGGGGTGCATGATGACGCTTCTGTTCACACTCTTGACCCTCTGGGGGCCGCCACAACCTGTCGTTTCCGCTTATCCCACCCGTGTGTTCGGATCTGCGTTCACGCTCCTCTATCCCGATACCCTCTCGACGATGACCTTTTTGCCTTCCCTTGCCCCGAGGAACCGCGGGCTCTGGTTCCAAACAGACCCCAACCTGTTGATCTTCTGGAACGCTGGCTTTTTCGTCGGCGGGTGGGGAAGTTACAAGAGCACAAAGAATTCCGAGCCAGAATCCTCGAACTACGACCGATCCACAACATGGAGTAGCCGGATCCTTCTGGGCTTTGGACGCGGTCGAGGGTTTGGGGCGCTCCTCCACTACCAAAACACTACAGATCGGTCATTTCGTCATCGTGCAGTGGATTCCCTCCACTTTGTAGAGGACTTTTGGATAGATCACTCTCGGCCCCAATGGGAACTCCGGCTCTCCTATGTCAAGGCGTCACGGTATGTTCTTCTCCGTCTCCAGAAGTGGAGCAATTCTTTAACAGAGCGGTGGACCCGGTCCCTTCCTCCAAACTCCGATGAGGCCTTCTCTCGGTATGATGAGGATACGCTTGGGGGCCAGATCTCCGTAGGATCCGTCCAGAAAAAGCCCTGGGGCGTGTGGCTGATCGAAGCGAGGATCGGGGCATCTCGTGCCGAATGGCGTACCCGAACAGAGGCCTGGAATTTGAAGACGATTCCCTCACGGATTCCTTTGTGAACGAGCAGTCAGAACGAGGAAAGATCGAACCGGAAGGGGGTCTCCGAATTGCGGCACTCACGAAAAACGAGGTGGAGGCCTACACGTTTTATGTCGGCATCGAGGGCCAAATCCAGGCAGGGATGAAGTCCATCTCCATTGGAGGATCACAGACGAAGGAAGTTTCTGCAACGCTTCACATGCCCATCGCCATAGAGTGCAGACTTACTCCATTTCAATTTCTGGTAGGCACGGCCATTGGGTTCAGTTTCCTGTACCAACGTCAACGGGTGTATAGGGATGTGCGGACTCGATTCAGAGCAAGTTTCGGGAGTGGCATGAGACCTTTGATGGTCCAGATCCGATTTTCGCCACATCTCAGAATGGGAGTTCTTTGGTACCTCTGGTCACGGTCGTATCAGATCTCCATCCTGTATCAAAAGTAGGTCGTGGGCAATGCGGTCCGTTCCCTAAGAACATTAAAATCTCCGGCTCGTGAATGGAGGGGTTTTGTCTTGGAGAACCTCGGGGGTCCGCCGTATGATTTAAGGCGATCGGTGGATCCATCATGCACGAACTCTCC
>CAYQZW010000081.1:4605-7903 GCA_964422065.1 uncultured bacterium
GGGGTCCGCCGTATGATTTAAGGCGATCGGTGGATCCATCATGCACGAACTCTCCATCATGCAAGCGCTGTTTGAGCAACTTCAGGGGATCGCCCGTACCTATGGTGCTCGGCGTGTTCTGAAGTTCCGTATTGAAGTCGGGCCCCTCTCAAACGTCGTGCCCGAACTCCTTCGGGAGGCGTTTCAGGCATTCCGAGCCGCCGAACCGCTCCTGGAAAAGGCAGAAATGGATCTCATCACGGTCCCCCTCCTGCTTCGCTGCCAGGAGTGCGGGCACGAGACGGAGCCTGAGGGGTTCCGGATGATTTGCGGGCACTGTGGGTCCAGAGAGGTTGAGGTGGTTCAAGGCGAGGAACTTCTCCTTCGTGACGTGGAATTGGAAATCCCAGAGGAGGCTTTTCATGAGCAAAATTCGTAGGGTTGAGGTGCTCAAACATATCCTGGAGAGCAACGAACAAATCGCGGCATCCCTCAAGTCCTTGTGGAGCAAGAATCAGACCTTTGTCGTGAACCTCCTGTCCTCTCCGGGCTCCGGAAAAACGACGCTCCTGGAGGCCACACTCCCCTATCTCAAGGACCGGTATCGGGTCGCGGTTTTGGAGGGCGACCTGGAGACCGAACGGGATGCCGAGCGGATCCACGCCCTCGGCATTGAAACGGTCCAGATCACCACAGGCGGCACTTGTCACCTGGAAGCGCATATGGTCCAACAGGCCTGGGAAGCCCTGGACCACACGCAGTCGTACGATTTTGTTTTTGTGGAAAACGTGGGGAACCTGGTCTGTCCAGCCAGTTTTGACCTGGGGGAACACCTGCGCGTGGTCCTTCTTTCGGTGCCGGAAGGAGACGACAAACCCGCCAAATATCCGGTCGCCTTCCGCAGCGCCCAGGCCCTTGTGATCACCAAGATTGACCTCTTGCCCTATTTCGATTTCAACGTGGACCGCGTCAAGGAAGAAGCACGGGCAATCCAGCCCCACCTCCAGATCTTTGAGGTCTCGGCCAAGACCGGCGCCGGCATCCCGGACTGGGTCGCCTATCTGGAAACGGTACGCAAGGAGGGGTTGGGCCCGAAGACCCCATAGCCATGGCCACCACCGAAGGGTTGGCTCGGCTTCAGGTCCGCATCCTCGGCATCGTTCAAGGCGTAGGGTTCCGCCCATTCATCTACCGGTTGGCCACGGATCTCGATCTCAAGGGGTGGGTCCGAAATGACGGGGATGGGGTCACGATTGAAGTGGAGGGTCCTCAGCCCCAACTCCTGGCGTTCCTGGAGCGGATCCCCAGAGAGAAGCCCCCACCAGCCTTGATTTACGCCGTAGACCACCGGTTTTTGCCACCGAAGGGCTACACAACCTTTGAGATCCGGAAGAGTGCGTCGGCCGGCCCCCCAAAGGTCTGGATCCTCCCGGACCTGGCCACCTGTGAGGCCTGCCAAAAGGAACTCTTCAATCCCTCGGATCGGCGATACCGCTATCCCTTCATCAACTGTACCCACTGTGGCCCCCGGTTCACGATCATTGAAGCCCTGCCCTATGACCGTCCCCGAACCTCCATGAAGCGGTTCTTGATGTGCGAAGACTGTCAGCGCGAATACGAAGACCCGAAGGACCGGCGGTTCCACGCTCAACCAAACGCCTGTTCGGTGTGTGGCCCGCATGTGGAGTTTTGGCTTCCGGACGGGACCGTCCAGGCAAAGGGGCCGGAGGCCCTCCGTGAGGCGGTCCAATGGCTCCAAGAAGGCAAGATCCTGGCCGTGAAAGGCCTGGGCGGCTTCCATCTCATGGTAGACGCCACAAACGAACGTGCGGTTTCAGAACTCCGGCATCGGAAGCGCCGGCCTTTCAAGGCCTTCGCCGTGATGTATCCGGACCTGGTGACCCTCCGGAGGCACGTCCGTGTGCCTCCTTACGCGGAGGCCCTGCTCCGATCCCCACAGGCCCCGATCCTCTTGTTGCCCCGTACACCTGAAGGATGGGATGAAATTGCGGAATCCGTGGCACCGCGGTCCCCTTACCTGGGTGTCTTCTTGCCCTACACCCCGCTCCATATGATCCTCCTGGCAGACCTTCAACGCCCGGTCGTCGCAACGTCTGGGAACCTCACCGACGAGCCGATCGTCATTGACGAGGCAGTGGCCTTAGAGAAACTGGCGCCCCTATCCGACGCCCTTTTAGTTCACAACCGTCCGATCGTCCGACACGCCGACGACTCCGTGCTCCACTTCCTGCTCCAGCCGGAGGTCAAGCCCCAGATGCTCCGCCGTGCCCGTGGATACACCCCCTTGCCCATCCTTGCACCCCGGCCGCTTCCGCCCCTTGTGGCCCTGGGCGGACACCTGAACGTGACGTTGGCGGTCACCCGGGGCCGGGAGGTGATCCTCTCCCAGCACCTGGGCGACATGGAAACCTATGAGGCAAGGGAGGTCTACCGAAAGACCCTGGAGGATTTCTTACGCCTTTTTGAGATCCAGCCCCAGGTGATCGCCCATGACCTCCATCCGGCCTATTTCACCACCCACGTTGCCCAAACCTTTGACCTGCCCCGTATCCCGGTTCAACATCACCATGCCCATCTTGCAGCCTGCATGCTGGAGAACGAACTCTCCGGCGAGACCCTGGGACTCACGTGGGACGGTACGGGCTACGGGCCGGACGAAACCGTCTGGGGAGGGGAGTTCCTCCTCGGAGATCCGGGGGCTTATCAACGGGTTGCGACCCTCTGGCCGTTCCGTCTGCCGGGCGGAGAACGGGCCATCAAGGAGCCGTGGCGGACGGCCCTGAGCCTCCTTCATGAGGCCTTTGAGGGCGAAATTCCTCAAGACCTTCCGCTGTTCCGGGAGATCGCTGAGCCCAAGATTCGGGGGATCCTGCAGGTCCTCCAGAGCGGGATCCGCAGTCCGATCACAACCAGCATGGGAAGGCTTTTTGACGGGGTGAGCGCCCTCCTCGGCATCTCCTTCTGGAATACCCATCAGGCCCAATCGGCCCAACTCCTGGAATACGCCGCCTGGGCACACCCTGAAGCAACCCTTGAACTCCCGCTCCCCATCCGAGACACAGACCCCATCCGTATAGATTGGCGCCCCATGGTCCGTGCCCTGGTGGTACACCTACGGAAAGGGACACCCGTAGAAGTCCTGGCATCGGCGTTCCATCATGCCTTGATTCGCGCCAGCCTTGAGGTTGCCCGGAAGATCCAATGTTCACAGGTCGTTCTCGCTGGCGGGGTCTTCTGCAATCGCTTTTTAACAGAAGGCATCCTGGAGACTTTTCGTCCGGAGGGGTTCCAGGTCTAT
>CAYQZW010000082.1:0-7494 GCA_964422065.1 uncultured bacterium
TTTTGTTCTCGCTGTTCGATTACACCCTTTAAATAGGCGACATATCCCACATCCACAACGGTTCCATGAGGCCTATCGATTGGATCCGTTCTCGCTGCTTTTCCACGTCGGACAGCACTACTGGTTGATCTCTATCGATCCACAGAGATCCCGTATCCATGAGGTTGCGGAGACTCTGGGGGTTGCAAGCCCGGTTCCAGAACTGGACCTCCTTCGCGGGTATGAACTTCGCCGTGTTGCGGTCCCCAGGGGAGAACGAATGATCCTATTGGAACTGACCGGTCAGACTACCCTTCGCGAACCTCAGACGTTTTTGATGGTGATAGAGTTGATGGGGAAGTATTCCAACGTCCTCCTGGTGGACGGGTCCCGTCGGATTCAGTGGGTCATGAAGCGGGTCACGCCAGAGATGTCCCGGGTCCGGCCGATTGAGCCGGGTAGTCTTTATGTGCCTCCGCCCCGAAAACCCTGGAGTCTCACCGATCCACAGCGATTTCCATCGGCCGATGTGCTGAAGAAACATTTTCCGTGGATTCCTCCAGAAGTCACCGACCCCAGCGAATGGTTCCAGCGGTACCTTGCAAAGGCCCAAGAACATCCTCAGCCCGTGGTGGTGTCTCATCGGAACCGTCTGCATGTGCTCCCGATGCCGGTCCCGGGAGTCCCTTATCTCCGGGAATTTCCAACCTACTCAGAGGCTCTGGCATTTGCCTATCAGGAGTTCAAGCAAGAACCCAAGAAACCCTCTGTACCTCCAGGGATTCTCAAAGAGTGGCAACGGGTTCAGGCATACGAAAAATACCGGTTTCTCGCAGAAGAGGTGATGCGTCGGAGAGAGGAACTCCTTACCCAGGGGGTTCTGCGCACGTCGTGGAAAGGCGAGGAGATCCGCATCACGTTGGAAGAGGGGGAAACACCGGAGGACTTAGCCCGACGTTATGCCCGGGAAGCCGCACGGCTGGAACGCGGCTATCGGAAACTGAAAGCCCTGATCACCCAGGGGGACGACCGTCCTGCCGAGCCCCATCTCGCCCCAGAAAGGGGGCCGAAGGAACCCGCGAAACGATATCTCGTCTTCACCTCTCCCTCCGGGTTCAAGGTCCTGGTTGGCAAAAATGCCCGAGGGAACGACGAGATCACGTTCCGATTGGCCTCAAGGGACGATTACTTTTTCCACGTCCGGAACGCGCCGGGCGCTCATGTGATTCTCAAAACGGGGAAGGCCGAACCCTCAGAGGACGATTTGTTCTTCGCCGCCCGAAAGGCCCTGGAACACTCTGCGAAGGCACGGGACGGCAAGGGGCTCGTATCCTTCACACGGGTCCGGTATCTCCGTAAACCCAAGGGGGCTCCTCCAGGTTTGGTCCTTTTGCTGAAGGAAAACACGATGGAGGTACGGCTTTGAGGCCGTCGGCCCCTTACGGCTTGGGGGCGTGGGGAAGGGAAGAGGAAGTCACCTCACGGAGAATCGCGGGGTCGGGCTCAAAACGGTCCACAAAGAGCGTCTCTGTCCGGTAGTTGTAGCCCACGAGTTGTCGGGTTTTCCGGTCCACATATAGGGAGATCCACCCGACTTCACTCAGGCTGTTATAAGTCCGGACCACGATCGTGTGGGTTTGGGGATCTTCGTAAGCCTCTCTCAAGCCGAAACCGTCAAAGGAGCCGATGATCAGGTCAATCCCCTGGACCCGTCGGGCGAGCATGGTATCCCGTTGGAACCCCATATTGGACAGGACCCAGATCAGATCTGCGCCGACGCTCCGAAGTGAATCCACCATCTTTTGGGCAGTCTCAATATCCCGCGTAAAGAAGAGCCCTTGTTGGTTCCGCTTCCAGAGGTAGAGTACGGCATTTTCGGTGATCAACCCGATGACCCCGATTCGGACTCCTTGCACATCCAGCATCATGGTTCGGTGAAGGAACGAGGGGGTCTGGGAGGGGTTGGAGGCGAGGCGGAGATTGGAGGAGATCAAGGGGAATCGGGCAAGTTCGGCAAGGGTCTCAAGCCCCTGAAGCCCCAAGTAGAGGTCCCGAAGCCCCACGTTCATCAAGTCGTAACCCAGGAGGTTCATGATCTCCGCCGTACGTCTCGGGTCTGAGCCTTCTCCCATCAAATTTCCACCCAATGCACCTCCGGCATCGACGAGGAAAAAGGTGTCGGCGTCCAGGTGTGCAATGGCGCGTGCCTCGTCCAGAAAGGTCTTCAGAGACGCCGCACCGCCGAGGAGGGGTGGGAAATTCGGGTTGATCCAGGTGGCATATCGGGGCGCCAGCATCCCCGCCACTTCGCCAGTGAATGCGACATCAATCCTCAGATAGGGACCGGCAACCAGAAAGATTGAGAGGAGGAAAAAGTTCATTGGGGCAACAGATAGGCCGGCACCTCACGTGTAGAGAGCCGGAGGATATCTTGGAAGTGTTTCTCGTATTGCCGAGCCACTTCCGGGGAGATGACCATGACCGAGGCTTCGTTGTTCCGCTCTAAGGCATAGAAACTCCAGTTGTGGGACCCGACAATCGTGATGGAATCGTCTACAATGATCAACTTGTCGTGTGTGGTCACATCCACGGGATCATAAAACACCTCAATCCCGACTTTTTTCAGCGAATCGCCGACCATCTTGTTCTGGAGGGTATTGGACCGGTTCCATTCGGAGCAGTCCAGAATCACTTTGACGTCCACGCCCCGCTGTTTCGCTGCAATAAGGTCTCCGATAATGACCGAATTGGCGTCGTTGGGGTAGTTCGGGTAGTACCGGAAGGTGAACATGGCGATATGGATGGATTTCTGGGCGTTTTGTAACGCCTCGTGCAGGGCAGGCAAGTATTCCCGGTTGTAAATCGGTTTGACCTTGGCATCTGCGAACTCGGTCTGGCCCCAGACACCGACAACCCCTAAAACGAAGAACAAGGAAATGGTGCGAAGTCTCATGTTATTTCTCCGGCTCGATCACCTCTAATCCCCCCATGTAGGGGCGGAGGACCTCAGGGACCACAATAGAACCGTCTTTCTGTTGGTAATTCTCCAGAATCGCGATGAACGTGCGTGGGGTGGCCAGGCCGGAGCCATTGAGGGTGTGGACATATTCCACCCGCCCGTCCCTTCGACGGAACCGGGTCCGGGTCCGGCGGGCCTGGAAATCCTCGGTATTGGAAATCGACGAGACTTCCAGCCAGCGCTGGATCCCTGGTGCCCAGGCCTCCAAATCATAGGTCTTGGTCGCCGCAAACCCTAAGTCACCGGTGCAGAGTTGGACAACCCGGTAAGGAATCTTCAGGAGTTGGAGAATCTCTTCAGCGTCCTGGCGCATCTTTTCCAGTTCTTCATAGGACTCTTCGGGCTTCGTGAACTTGAAGAGTTCTACCTTGTTGAACTGGTGGAGCCGGATCATGCCGCGGACATCCTTGCCATACGACCCGGCCTCCCGCCGAAAACAGGCCGTATAAGCCGTGTAATAGAGCGGCAAATCCTTTTCGTCCAGAATCTGGTCCCGGTGAAGGTTCGCCAATGCGACCTCGGCGGTCGGGATCAGATATAAATCGTCCTTTTCGGTGTAGTACATCTCTTCCTGGAATTTGGGCAACTGTCCAGATCCGTACATGGTCTCTGGCCGGACCAGAACCGGAGGGAAAACCTCCTTGTAGCCGTGTTTCTGGGTATGGTAGTCCAGGAAAAAGTTGATCAGTGCGCGTTCCAGGAGCGCGCCTTTGCCGGTATAGGTGATGAAACGAGACCCTGAGATCTTCCCGGAGATGTCAAAATTCAGGATACCCAAGGCGGGTCCTAAATCCCAGTGCGGCTTGGGCTCAAAATCAAAAGACGGGAGTTCCCCCCATTCGGCAATGACGACGTTGTCCTTTTCGTCTTTACCTAAGGGAACGCTGGCGTGCGGGATGTTGGGGATGAGACTCCATTCGTAATTGAATTTTTGTTCAATCTCTTTGAGCGTTTTCTCCAGTTCAGAGATGCGATCGCCGACTTTGCGGACTTCTTCAATCACAGACTGGGCGTCTTTGCCTTCTCGTTTGAGTTGTGCGACGAGCCGGGATTTCTCGTTCCGGATCCGTCGGAGATCGTCCAGTTCGGTTTGGATCCTGCGGCGTTCCGTATCCAGTTCCTGGAGGTCCTCCAGTACCGAGGGGTCGTACCCTCGGCGAATCAATCCCTGCCTCAGGGTCTCCAACTCGCTTCGGAGATACTTCAGGTCTAAAATGGCACACCTCCGGGTTTGGGGTTTGCCCCTTATTTTAAGGGTAGGGAGGCGGTTCAGCCAGGTACTTTAGGGTTCAGGGCCTGGCCCCCTCAGGACAGCCCCAGTTGCTCCACGGCTTTTAGGTAGAAATCGGCTGTTTCCTTTGAGATGTCAATCAGGCGGACTTCCTGAAGGGATTTTGCTTCCTCTCGGAGAAACTCCACGACGGTCCGGAGAATGATCTCGGTCCCCCGATCCTTTGGAAACCCGAAGATTCCGGTGGAGATGGCGGGCATGGCGACCGATGAGATCCCGAGTTCCTCAGCGCGCCTGAGGGCGTTCCATACCGCCTGAGCCAGTTTCCGCTCTTCGTCGCCCTCGCCCATCCGTGGGCCAACGGCATGGATCACATACTTGGCAGGGAGTTTACCCGCCGTGGTCACGACCGCGCCGCCAACGGGCACATAGCCGATCCGGTCACTCTCCTCCTGAATGACCTTTCCCCCTTTCCGGACAATAGCCCCAGCAACGCCGCCGCCATGTTTTAGGTGGGAGTTCGCCGCATTGACGATCGCGTCCACCGCTTCTTCTGTAATATCCCCAACCCCGATCAATACCTTTCGGCCACTGATTTCCAGAGTTTTCCGGACATCCATGACGGAACCTCCTGTTCAGGTCTCTCCTTCGGAACCCTTCTTTTGAATATACCGACGGAGGACCATTTTCAAGGCATAGGCAGCGCGTTCTGGATCCGGATGCCCAAAGATGGCCGAAATGACGGCGACAGCGTCCGGTCTCCCCTGCTCCATCAACAGGGGCAAATTCTCCAATGTAATCCCGCCAATCGCCACGATGGGGATCCTCAGGACCTTCCGAGCCTCGCGCAGGACCTCTAAGGGGACCACCGGTTCGTCGGGTTTGGTCGGTGACGGGAACATGGCGCCAAATGCGACATAATCTGCCCCTTCTTCCTGCAGTCTCAGGGCGAGGTCGAGGTCTCCGTAAGCGGACGCCCCGATGATGGCCCTGGGTCCTAACAGGGCCCGGGCCTCCGGGATCGGGGGATCGTCCCTACCCACATGCACCCCATCCGCCCCAATGGCCTTTGCAATCTCCGGATGGTCGTTGACGATCAAGGGGACACGGTATCGTCGGCAAAGCCTCAGGAGTTGGCGTCCTCTTTCAATCACGAAGTCCCTGGGTTTGTCCTTCTCCCGGAGTTGGAGCACGTCCACCCCGCCCCGGAGCGCCTGTTCCACGACCTCCAGGAACCGATCCTCCGGGATCCACCCCGGGTCCGTGATCGCATAGAGGGGGCCAATCCGTTTGAGGCTCACCGGAGCCCCTCTTCAAAGGCCCGTCGGATCGCGGCCCAGAACGGATCTACCCGGGGATGCTCCAGCGGCTTCTTCACGCCGTTCTCCACGATCCAGAGCCCCTGGTCTTCAGGCAAAACCTCCCCCACAATGGCGGCGGGGATGCCCTTGGCTTCCAGCCGTCGGACCACTTCGTCCACCTTATGGGGTCTCACCGTCATCACCAGGGTCCCCTCACTGATGGAGATATACGGATCCATCCAGAACCGATCCGCAATCGCTTGAACCGCGGGGTGAACCGGGATTTTGTCCTTATCGACGATCAGGCCGACATGGGACGCACGGGCAACCTCATAGAGCCCGCCGATCACCCCACATTCCGTGGCGTCGTGCATGGCGGTCACCCCGTCGTCCCGAACCCCGACCTCAACGGCTGTCAAGGCGTCGTCCACCGTGGACATTTTGTAGAAGAAGGACTGGCCAGCCTCCAGGATATCTTCACCCAGATCTCGCCGGATGGTCTCCACAAAGGTAGACGCAAAGATCCCGGTGGCTTCAATCGCGGCTCCTTTGGTGATGACGAGGGCATCGCCGGGGCGTGCCATTTCAGGGGTCAGGTACTTGTCTTCGGGGCCGATGGCGATGAAGGTCGCTCCGCCCACCATGGGGTAGTCGGTGCCGTCGTATCGTGCGGTGTGGCCGGCCACGATCGCCGCGCCATATTTCTTGGATTCTCGGTCCCAGATCCGCCAGATGATCTCAAACTCCTCTTCGGTGATCCCTACGGGCAGATTGAAGTCGGGAATGATGAAGGCGGGCGGGAACCCCGAGGTCGTGACATCCGAAGCGAGGATGTGCCAGGAGAACCAGGCCGCTTTCTCCCAGCCGTATTGAGGGACGATGTAAATGGGATCGGTCGTGATGGCCATCACCTTGCCGTCGCCAATCCGGACGATGCCGTTGTCCACACCGTGTCGAGGGCCAACGAGGACATCCTGCCTGCGAGCACCGAGTCGGGGATAGATGAACGCATCGAAGAACTCCGACGAGATCTTCCCGATCTCTGGGAATGTTGCACGTTCCATGACACATGCCTCCTTTTGTTGAGTGTGCCAGCAGGACACCGGAGGCGGGGAATGGGGCGGAAGGGAATGGCACCTTCCCTACGCCGGCATTACCCGGATCAGGTTCAAGGGGTCTCCCGGCCTCCATGGGCCGAGACTCTCAGCCTTACGGCTCCCCCGGTGCCTTCGCTTATTTTACACGTGCTCATCCCCAGTCTCAAGAACGACATACAAAAATCGGACTCATAGAATCGAGATATGAGGCTCCACGCCGTTAAGCCGTTCTCTTGCCCTATCCCAAGCGGTTCTGCTCTCCAGGCGTGTGATGAGGGAAATACTCCGGATCGTCTCCCATACGTCCCCAGAAGGCACCACAGGTCTTACAGTGCCAGCGAGGGAAATCCGGCGTTACAGTACATCCACCCAGAAAGACCTCGTCCGGATCGTAATGGTCCCAGAAACCGGGAGCCGGGAGACCGTAAATGATCCTTTGCACGGTCTTTGCCCCACAAACCGGACACTTTTGGGGCTTGTCATCCGATGCCGTCGGCATGGGCGCCTCCAAAGATTATGAATTTTCGTCCAGATACGCCCTCAATAAGTTTCGAAACAACGGACCATGATTGGGGATCTTGAGATGAAGCAGTTCGTGGACAATGACTTCCCTTCGGAAGTGCGCAGGTTGTCTCAACAACTCCCGGTCAAAGGTTAATCGTCCATGGGACGAACAACTTGCCCATTTTCGTTTCATGCTCCGCACCCGGATCTCCGTGGGGGTAACCCCAATCTTTTGTGCCCAATACTGCACCTCAGCCTTCAAGACCTCTGTAGGAATCGCGGAGTCCGGAAAAACATCTCCTGTCTTTCGTGGTCTCTTCTTCATCTCTTCATCTGCATTCTATTTTAACGAAGCCTTCAGAA
>CAYQZW010000083.1:0-7475 GCA_964422065.1 uncultured bacterium
TTTTTATCTTCTGTCAGAATAATATCCATGACCGGTATCGGCTCGCCAAATGCCTTTTGCAAAGCATCGGGTAATATTTCCGGCCCCTGCTTGCGATCAACATAGAGATACATCTCAGCCTTCTTGGGACTTTTATAAATCGAGCAGAGTCGTTTCTTGCCCCGATTATGATTCTGCGTCATTCAAAAATGCCTCGCATGCTTTGATAAACTGTTTGCCCAATATAGGGTATTTCCAGCCCTGATATTCGACTGGCAACTCAATCGTGTCATTTCTGACCGCATGAATGACCACGTATTCTAACATCTTTCGCGACCCCAGTATTTGGGTAGCAATGGATAGTTCTTCCGCCACCTCACTCACAACTTGCTTCAATTTTTTATAAAGATCCAGCTCCCTGCCTTTTACCGGCGGAGGAATTCTAACAAAATCACCCGTTTCATTGTCGAATTCCTGACGCGTGATTTCCAGGATATCATCGCCGTACTTTCTTGATTGACTCATTTTGAGGTCACGCAAACCCGCCAATTGCTCTTTTGTACGAGGCATTTTTTCGGCAAGGACAATCAATAATTTATCATTTAAAATCCAGGGCTTGGGTTTATTACGGGATCGTGCGGTTTGCTCCCGCCAGGCCGCCAGTTTTTGCAGGAGTTTCTGCTTACAAACAGGCAGTTCCCAAGCGCCCCTCAGTTTAAGGTAATAATTTTCAGGGCAAAGTACATTCTGCTCGACTCTGCGAACAACGGCATCACCTTCCTCAAACAAAGCAGCGCTTAGACCTGCGCTATCGAGTTGTTGGCGGAGTGAACAGTAAAGGTGTAGCAGAAATTCGACATCCCTGGCCGCATAACTGAGTTGCTGCAGGGTGCCGAGATCTTCAAAAACCTCCAGTACGGCCCGCTCCTCATGGACCAGGACGAAGAGGTTCTGGGCATTGGGCCCTTCGCCAAGGTGGAGTGGCGTCCGGTCAAAGGCTGGCTTTTCCACCTCGGAGGCCGGTACGACCACTACCGGTTCCGCGCCAAAGATCACCTGGTCACCGAAACCAACCCCGACAACTCCGGAGAGCGGGTGATGAGTGAGTTCAGCCCCTCCTTCGGCGTCCTCTACCAGATCACACCCTCGATCTCCCTCTTCGGCAACTTCGCTACCGGGTTCCAGACGCCGACGGTCAACGAACTGGGGAACCGCCCGGATGGGGTCGGCGGATTCAACCCGGACCTGAATCCGGAGCACATTCAGAGCGTAGAGGTCGGCATGAAGGGGCTCCTTGGCCAGTATCGCATGGCCTTCAACGTCTCTCTCTACCAGATGAAGATCCGGGACATGCTGATCCCCTACCAGATTGAAGGTACAGAGGAGGTCTTCTACCGGAACGCCGGCAAAACCCGGAACAATGGCCTTGAACTGGAAGTCCGATGGGCCCCGATCCAGGGCATTCACGTGACCCTGGGCTACACGGCCATGGACTTTGAATTTGTGGATTACCGGGTGGCTTTGGATTCCGGAGACACGGTCCAACTTGCAGGGAACGATGTTCCCGGGGTCCCGCCCCACCGCGTGTACGGAGCCCTCCGGCTGGAGAGCCCCTGGGGGCTCTACGGACTCCTTCAGGCTCAATGGGTAGACGCCTACTACTGCAACGACTTTAACGGGCCCAAGCCCGGGGATGACACCCCGATCGAGAACTTTATCAATGACGCCTACACCATTGTCGACGTGCGGCTGGGTCTCCACCGACGTTTCGGCCCCCTGACACTCGAGATTTACGGCGGGATCAACAACGTCTTGGACGTCCGGTACAACGGCTCCATTGTGCCCAATGCGTTCGGCAACCGGTTCTTTGAGCCTGCGCCGGGTCGAAACTTCTTCTGGGGTGTGAATCTCCCGTACGCCTTTGGAGGGTAGGCGCGGCAGAGTGTCGGGTTTACAGGACGAACCGGACCTGTCCGCCGTCAATCTGGATCGTGGTGCCCGTGATGAACGCTGCCCGTTCGGACACCAGGAACGCGACCAGGTCGGCTAACTCGCTCGGCTCGCCCAGCCGCTTCGCCGGGATGTCCTGAAGGAACGACTTCTCCAGTTCTTCTATCGGCGTGCCGGTCCGCTCAGACTGGACCTTCAATAGGTCCACGATCCGATCGGTCCGATGCATGCCTGTGGCAATACAGTTCACGGTTACGCCATGCCGTGCCACATCATTGGAGAGCGTTTTGGCCATGCCCACAATAGCCAGCCGGATGCTGTTGGAGAGGATGAGATGCCCGATGGGCTGCTTCACCGTCAGGGATGTGAGATAGACGATCCGGCCCCAATGGTTTTGGATCATGCCGTCAATGAAGGCGCGGGTCAGCCGCCAAGCGCTCATGAACAGGAGATCAAACGCCTGGTACCAATCCGTATCGGTCACCTGGAAGAAGTCTGCGGCCGGGGGACCA
Source organism: uncultured bacterium (assembly GCA_964422065.1). Lineage (GTDB taxonomy): Bacteria > Hydrothermota > Hydrothermia > WGAB01 > WGAB01 > S141-55. The sequence goes on from CAYQZW010000083.1 coordinate 2,442, forward strand.
CCGGTATTGCTCACCAGGATGTCCACGTGGCCATAGTGGGCTTGGGTCTTCTGAATCACCCGGTCCACATCCTCCTTTTTGGAGAGGTCGGCCGGGATCGCTAAGACTTCGGTCTTTTGGGCCAGCGCCTTGCGGGTGTGTTCCAGCCGTTCAGGATTCCGTGCACAGATGGCCAGCCGGCACCCGGCATCGGCCAGGGCTTCCGCCACTGCGCGCCCCAATCCCTGGCTTGCGCCTCCTACAAACGCAACCTTTCCTGCAATGCCTAATTCCATCGTCTTCCTCCGGTTTTCTGACTTCATAGTATAGCCCCGAATACCCCTAAAGTCTGCCCGAGTGGGGCAGGCTGTTATGTCAGGAAAATTTGCAATGGTTTGACTTGTTGCTTTACAATGGCGTGTAAGTCATTTAACCAAAAGGAGGTATGAGCCATGAGGACGTCGTGGTACCGGGCCCTCCTTGCGTTCGTCCTGGGAAGTGCCTTGAGCCTTCCCATGTCTGCCGAGCAGAAAGTCCTCCGAACCATCGTCAACCCCTTCACCGGGGAGACCCTCCACTCCTATGTCGCAGTGCCCCCTAATGACCCCTTGATCGAAAAGTTAAAGCAGATCAAGTTGCCCCCGGGATTCAAGATTGAACTCTATGCGCGGGTGCCCAATGCACGATCTATTGCAATCGGGCTCCCCATGGGCACGGTCTATGTCGGAACCCGACTCAGCGAAGTCTATGCGGTCATCGATCGGAACCGAGACTTTGTGGGGGACGAAGTCCTGGAAATCGCCAATACCCTGAACATGCCCAACGGGGTCGCCTTTAAAGACGGCTGGCTCTATGTGGCGGAAAACCATCGCATCATCAAGTATCCTGCGCCCGAATTTGATTTCTACCGGCAGTTCCCCTATGCCGTGGTCTATGACAAACTGCCTCCAAAGTATGCCCATGGCTGGCGCTATATCGGCTTCGGCCCGGACGGCAAACTCTATGTCGCCATCGGATCTCCGTGTAACGTCTGTGAGCCGGAAGGGATTGAAGGGACCATCTCCCGGATGGATCCAGACGGCTCCAACTTTGAGGTCGTGGCACGCGGGGTCCGGAACTCGGTCGGCTTTGACTGGAACCCCACGAACAAACTCCTCTACTTCACGGACAACAATCCCGACGGCTACGGCCCGGATCAGCCCCCGGAGGAACTGAACATTGTCCGGAAGACGGGCCTGCACTTCGGCTTCCCCTACGTCCACGGCAAGAACTTCCGCGATCCGACCTTCGGCAAGGGCAAGGACCTCAGCAAGTATGAGAAGCCTGCATGGGAGTTCCAGGCCCACGTTGCGGTTGTTGGCATGCACTTCTATCGCGGCAAGATGTTCCCCAAGAAGTACCAGGGTCAGATCTTCGTGGCTCAGCATGGCTCCTGGGATCGGCCGGAGCCCGTGGGCTATCGAGTCGTCATGGTCAAAGTCGACAAGAACGGCAAACCCATCGGTCAGGAAGTCTTTGCGGATGGGTGGCTCGATCCGGAGACCCAACTGGCCTGGGGGCGGCCGGTGGACGTCAAGGAACTGCCCGACGGCTCTCTCCTGATCTCGGACGACTTTGCAGGCGCGATTTACCGAGTGTACTACGAAGGCGAATGATCAACCTGGTGGACCTGGGGCCGGCGGGCATCGCGAAGTGCCCCCGGCCCCGGGTCCATCTCGCCATGTACAAGATCTTCCACTGTCCCTGCGGTTTCTCCTTCGGCCTCTCCGTCTTGATGACCCAGGCCGTCGAGCGGGCCATTGAATCCTTTAACCGTCAACACGCCCCCACCGTCTCCGCCGCTCTCCTGGAGAGCCACGGCGATCGGTTCTGGATTGAATTTCGGGGAATTCCTGCTGAGATTGAGCACGCAATGCCCACCTTCCTTCGGGCCCTCATGAAGCGGTCGCTCCAATTGATTGAACAGGAGCGGGTGGTGCAGGATACCGGCATGCGCCTGATCTTCCAGGCGGTCCCCTAAGACTTCTTGTGAATCCCCCAGATTTCTAAAAGTTCCCGATTGATCTTTTGCACCTCTTGGGGCGAGAGAACCCCTTTTTCCAGGAGATTTTGCAGGGCCTGGGCGCGCCGGCGTTGTAGGGCCTTCGGGCCCGCCAGAAACTCGCGGGGATCCATGACCTGGGCGCCGCAGGCACGTACGGAGTCTCGGACACTCCGGTCCCGGGTCACCACAATGATCTCCTCGGGCCGGTCTGCCTTCCGCACATATTCCTTGATGTACTCATCCGCAGTCTCGCCATGGGTGAACACCACCCCATCCTCGGCAGGCACATGGACATCCGAAGGGCCATCAAAGACGAGGATGACCTTCGCCGGGGCAAAGGCGCGGGCCTTGTGTCTCAAGAACTGGCGTTCTTTTTCCAGGTCTTTGGGGTCTTTCACCCGGCTATAGATCACGTTATAGCCGTCAACGAGGAACGTTTTGGCCATCCCTTTGCCTCCATGACCTCGTAGTAATAGGCCTCTACTTGCTCTGCGATCCGTGGCCACGCATACTTCTCCACGGCCTTCTGGCGGCCGCGCTGCCCCATCGCCCGGGCCTCTTCAGGGTTCTGGAGGAGGGTCAGGACCTTCTCGGCGATGTCGTCTGGGTCCTCCGGTCTCGCAAAGAGTCCTTCCCGACCATCTTCCAGGACCTGGCGGTACCCGCGGATATCGGACGCTACAATCGGCACGCCGGAAGCCATGGCTTCCACCAGGACGATCCCGAAACTCTCCCGGCCGGTCGCGGGCGACACAAACACATCCGCCGTCCGGTAGTACCGAGGCAGTTCCTCCGGCGGGACCGTCCCCACGAAGATCACCTTATCCCGGATCTCGTCCTTGACGAACCCTTTGTAGTAACTCAACAGGGGGCCACTGCCCACGACCAGGAGTCGGGTCTTGGGTTCCTCGCGAACGATCTTCGGCATCGCCTTCAGGAGATACCGGAGTCCTTTCCGGGGGTCAAACCGTCCGACAAAGAGGATATTCTTCCAGCCCGGTTCCCGGAACTCCGGGATCGGCGGGAGGTCCGGCCGGAACCGCTCGGTATCCACACCGTTCGGGATGATCCGGTAGTTGCCGGGGAAATGCTGCGCCATGGAGTCACGCGCGACCTCAGAGACCGCAATGGGCCCATCGATCCGTTCAAAGACCCGCATCAAGATGGGCTTAAAGAGTTCGTATGCCGTAGAGTAGTCGTGTGCGGCGTGGAAGGTCGCAAAATTCAGACTCCGGCTGTAAAACAGGACCAACAAAGGGATCGTCGGCGCCAACGGCCCGTGGGTGTGCACCACATCGTAGCCTCCAGTTTCCAGGATTTCTTTGACCCACTTCGTGATCCGCGGGGAGAACGTGATGGACGTAAAGGACTTGTTCATGGGAATCTTGATGCCCCGTCCGATGCGGATGACATAAGGCGGGTCGTGGAACGAGAAGGTCTTGTCTTTGTAGCGGGCAGTCAAAATGTGGACGTCATGCCCGCGTTTGCGGAGTTCCAGCGTCAAATGATGGACGTGTTCCGAGATTCCCCCGGGATAGGGGTAATAGAGGTCGGAGGCCATTAAGATGCGTAAGGGAGGCTTCACAGGTCAAATTTTGCAGGCCGCATGCAGAGGCGTCAAGGGCCACAAAGCGTGGAAGACCAGCCTGGACATAGAGGATCAGGCGTTGTCAGGCGGATCGTTTGGTGGGCCCGGGTCCTTTTCGACCCTGCGGACCAGGTCTTCGGCGAAGGTGTAGGGGTCGGCCTTGCCCTGCAGGATCTGTTCCAAGCCCTGTTTTTCCAAGAGGGACCCGATCTGGCTCTCGATCCGGCGCCAGAGCCGATCTTTGGCGGTGCGCTCAATCTCATCCAGGATCCGCTGGCGCCGTTTTTCCAGGAATTTTCCGGAGGACTGGAGGTAGTGCCAGTGCTTCTCAATATGGTCTGTCAGTTCGGGGATGCCCTCCCCGCGGATGGCCACCATCGGCAAAATCGGGATGATCCAATCGTTCTTTTGCGGCATCCGGCCAAGGATGCTCTCTAACTCATTTCGGAACCGCTGGGCACCCTCCCGGTCCGACTTGTTGATGACGAAGATGTCCGCAATTTCCATCAGCCCGGCTTTCATCGCCTGGATGCTGTCCCCGGATTCCGGGACCAGAACCACGACCACGGTATCCGATGCAGTGATGATGTCCAGTTCCGACTGTCCGACGCCAACGGTTTCAATCAGGATGACGTCAAATCCGAAGGCGTCCAGGAGGTCGGCGACGAACGGGGTCGCTTCGGAGAGACCGCCGAGAGAGCCCCGGGTCGCAAGGGAGCGAATGAAGACCCCGTGCTGGGAAGCACGAGCCATCCGGTGGCGGTCGCCGAGGAGTGCACCGCCGGTAAACGGGCTTGTCGGGTCTACAGCCAGGATCGCAACGCGGTGTCCGCGTTCTGTCAGGGCCAGGGCCAGGTGATCGACAATCGTAGACTTCCCGGCGCCAGGTGGACCAGTGATCCCGATCCGATGGGCGTGGCCCGTCTTGGGAAAGATGGCCTTGAGGACCGTCTCCCGCGCCCGGTTGCCGTTCTCGACCAGGGTAATGAGTTTGGCGAGGGCTCGGATCTGTCCCTGATGGAAGGCTTCAATGAGTGATTTGAGGGAATTGTCCATGGGGTTGGTGCCGGGGGCGGGATTTGAACCCGCACGGGATTGCTCCCACATGGCCCTCAACCATGCGCGTCTGCCAATTCCGCCACCCCGGCGCGGGCCATTATGATACGTATGGAACACCCCAAAGTCAATGAAACCGGGCACTTTCCTCCGAAGGGATGGTTCCCAACTGCTATGAAGAAACCTCTCGAACAGCACTTCTTCCGGGCTACTCTTTCTTGGGGAAATTGTCCTTTTCGCTTGTGCCGTATTTTAGGGAATTTAAACTAAGAAGCAGCCCAGCATTGGCACTTGTGTCAGCAGGTAGCGTTTTGACATCCAGGCCCTTTCCCTGAAAAATAAGATTTATGAAGTGTTTGGGCATGAA
>CAYQZW010000084.1:0-6965 GCA_964422065.1 uncultured bacterium
CCGCCGGAGCCACAGCAGGGGTCGTAGACGCTCATCCCAGGCTCCGGCTCAAGAATGCGTGCCATCAAGATCGCTACTTCCCGTGGGGTGTAGAACTCCCCTGCACTCTGTCCCTGTCCCTCTGCGAATTTCCGCAAAAGGTATTCGTAAGCACGCCCCAGAATATCGGGCTCGACATCCTCCAGACCCAGGCGATGTTTTGATAGGATGTCAATGAGCCTTCGCAGATAGTCGTCGGGGATGATCCGTTGCCCCGCAGCGGTGGCATTGAAGTCCACCATATCAATCACACCCTGGAGGCGTGGGTTTTCTCGGGCTACCGACCGGACAGCGTCCGTGAGATACTGCCCCAGACCCGTACTCTGCCGACGAATCTCTGGCCATCGTGCATTCTGCGGGATATAGAACCGAACCAGACCATGCCGAACCCCTCGCTTCCTTTCGTCTTCTACAAGCCGGATGGCGGTTTCCGGATCCCCGTATATCTCGGCAAGACGCTGGATTTCGTCCTCAAAGACATCCGAGAGTCGCTTGAGGAAAATGAGGGGAAGGATGTAGTCTTTAAATTTTGGGGCGTCAATGGGTCCACGGATGGAACATGCAGCCTCCCACAGCCAGTTCTCAAGTGTTTTGATATCGAGAGATGGCATTCTCCCTCCTTTCCATGACGTCAGCGATGCAAAAGGGAATATAGAGGCATGGCGGTGCGGGTGTCAAGGCGACAAGAGATCGGGTGTGCACGCCATCTGGAAAGACCGTAGGTCAATGGGTCTGGGGGGAAGAACCTTAACGAGACGAGGGAGTACTTGAGAAATCCAGTGAGCCTTAACCGCCGTAATCCTGGGCTCCTAAGGGTGTTTTACTTCTCCATAGGTCGACCCTGGAAAATCTCCACACCGCAACGGAGGGCCGCTGCTTGTAATGCATCGTCCTGTGTGGCCAAGGGTAGACCGTGCCGCATGGCAAGGTCAAGATATGTTGCGTCATAAACAGAAAGATCCTGTTCTCGTGCCAATGCAAGGAGTTCGGCGATTCGGAGGAACACATCCGTCTCTTCCACCGTAATCGGGAGCAAGCGGAGCAAGGTTAAGGCTTGCTCTACCTTTGCACGTTTTAAGCGTTTTCGTCTCTCGGCGACCAGCAATGCGTTCGCGATTTCCAAGGGCCAAATGGAGGGAACCACTGCCTTCCAATTTACAAAAGCCTCTAAGACAGCATCACTGTAAACATGGGATTCATCTTCGAAAATCCAAGAAAGGGCGACAGAGGCATCCAACACAAACACCTGACCTGCGCTCACATCCGCCCCTCCTCAATCAAGTCTTTGATTCGGAGGTCTCCTAAGGTTTGCCCTTTACGAAATTCCTTGATGGCTTGGATGACCGCTTTCACATTGGGATGACGGGATGGATGTAAAGGCCTCAACACGGCGATCGGCACCCCGTGCTTGGTAATCACAATCCGCTCTCCCTTCTCGACCTCCCGAAGGATCTCCGAAAACCTGACTTTTGCCTCATAGGCACCCATGGTCTTCACCATGTAACACACCTCCAATTCGACCAGTCTAAGACTAGTCTAAACTTTTTTCAGAGGAGAGTCAAACCGATTCCTATGCCGACAGTATGGCCCTTTCCGGGTTGTGCCATGCCCAGCCTCAACACGTCCCTCGAGGCATTCCCGAATTCACGGACCCCGTAACCCAAGGTCGAATCAAGTGTTGCGATTTTGTGGGGTTCCGTATAGGATACAAGGGATGCCGGCGAACTTGCCTCCGGAATACTTTGAGGTCGAGAAGAAGTACCGGCAGGCCCGGACGATCCAAGAAAAGATTGCGGTGCTTCGGGAACTCCTGGCTGTGGTGCCCAAACACAAAGGCACCGAGAAACTCCAGGCCGAGATCAAATCCAAGATCGCCCGCCTCCGTCGTGAAGCCCAGGAAGAGAAGAAAACCGGGCGCCGGGCGCATCCCTTTTATCCCCGTCGTCAGGGTGCTGCTCAGGTGACCCTGATCGGCCCGCCAAACGCCGGGAAATCCAGCATCCTTGCCCGTCTCACGTCTGCTCATCCCACGATCGCCCCGTTCCCGTTCAGCACCACCACCCCGGTTGCCGGGATGATGCCCTACGAAGACATCCAGATCCAGATCATTGACACAAGCCCGATCCTGGAAGACCACGTGGACCCATGGGTCCTGGACATCGTGCGGGGGACAGATCTCCTGCTGCTCGTCTTGTCTCTGGCCACAGACGACCTCCTGGACCACCTGGACCAGATCACCCGAAAACTGGAGCAACACGGCATCACGCTGGTAGGGTCTGGGGTCGGGGAAGACGCTTTGTTCGGCCCGGTCCGGAAACGAACCATGATTGTGGCGAGCCATCTGGATGTACCGGAGGCACAGGACCGGCTGGAGATCCTTCAGGCCTATCTGGAGGGGCGGTTCCCCCTGATTGCGGTCTCGACGGAAACCGCAGAGGGATTCGAGCGGTTGCCGGGCAGGATCTTTGAGGAACTGGGGATCGTGAGGGTCTACACCAAAAAGCCGGGCAAGGACCCGGTCCTGGAGAATCCGTTAATCCTCAAGCAGGGCATGACCGTTCTCGATGCGGCCGAAAAACTTCACAAGGACTTTGCCCGGAACCTCAAATTCGCACGGCTCTGGGGGCCATCTGCGCGGTTCCCAGGCCAGCGGGTTGAACGCGATCATATCCTGGCGGACCGGGACATCGTGGAATTCCACGTTTGATGGGGACGGCACGGCAGGATTATCGCATGACAGAGGCGGTAACTGCGCCTGCGACGTCGTAGAGCAGATCCTTCCACGAAAAGCCGGTACCTCGGATCCGCCAATCTACCAACTCCTTCAGCACACCGAGGCCGATGGTGATCGTGAGACTCTGGGATCGAGCATCGGGCCATCGGTGGCTTCTGTACCACTGCTCTGCTCCGGAGTAGATGATAAACGACAGGGAGAAATGCTGGACTTTGTCTTTGGCAAACCAGGGGTCCGACCTCGGGAAGAACGGCGAGAGCAAAAACGTTCCTGCAAGAAGCCAGGGGATCATGGCTCCGTCTTGAGGCGATAGAGATCCGTGCGGCGACTTTGGAAGACGTCATTATATCGGTTCAGGGCCTTTTGCCGGGCCTGTTCCGGGTCGATCTCAGCGACGAAGACCCCTTCATTTTTTTCGCCGGCCCGGATCAAGATATCGCCGTCAGGGGCAACAATCTGGCTCTTCCCGGTAAATTTATAGGTCCGGTCGCCCCGTTCCTCCACCCCCACGCGGTTCGCGGTCACAGTAAAGACCCGATTTTCGATGGCCCGGAGCCACATCCCAGTCTGCCCCCAGGGCAGGACGAGGTTTGCGGGGTGGACGAGGATCTGAGCCCCTTGGAGCGCCAAAAGCCGGGCCATCTCCGGGAACAGCCAATCGAAACAGATCATCAGGCCAAACCGCACGCCGTCAAATTCAAAGACGACCGGGCCCAGGTCTCCAGGCTCAAAGAACAGGGTCTCCTCGTAGAAGAGGTGGAGTTTCCGGTAGACCACGTTCTCGCCAGAGGGCAGGAAGGCCGCGGCGCTGTTGTACAATCGGTTCTGATCCCGTTCGGCCATGCCAATCACGACAAGGGTTTGAGTCCGTGCAGCAAGATCCAGGAGCCTTTGGGATGTGGGGCCTTCGGGGATCGGTTCCGCCACAGCCTCCACCTCATCCCGTGACCGGAAGGTATAGCCGGTAGTGGCGAGTTCAGGTGCCACGAAGACATCCAAATCCGGGGTCTCCAGGAGCGCTTGTGCAATCCGATCGAGGTTTGTTGCCTTTTGGCCAAAAACGGGTGAGAATTGAAATACGCCGATCCGCATGTTTTAATTGTATGCCTGAGGAAGTCGAAAAAACAACAAAAAGGAGAGGCTCTCGATGAAAAGGATCAAATGGCTCCCGCTGGTGGTGGTTGGGCTCTATTACTGTGCCACACCGGTCTCCTATGAACGGGCAACCATTGCGCCCGGAGTTTACGGCCACATTGGGGCCTCGGGGACCCTGTTTGCCGGCCAATGGGTGTCCACCACCTCGTGTAATGGAAGAAGTTACAGCAGCACGACCCCGTATTCTGGAGCTTTGGCGAAGATGGACGCAGAGATCGGCTATGGGATGGGGGAGAAGGTCGCGTTGGGTGCCCGATTTGGGGTGGGACTTGGGGTTCTGTCTTCCTCAGATGCCAGTTCGGCAGGAGTCATCCCGGCAGTCAACAGCGCCCTCTTTCTAAAACTTGGGACCCGCATTGGGGATAACGCGTTCGCGTACAAGGCGGGTATTGGACTCCCCGCTCTGAGTCAACAACTGATGTTTGGCATTGGGAACCCTGAAAGGATCACCCTAAGTATTCGACACGCCATTTTAGGCTATGGCGATCAGGGACGGGAGCAAGAAGTCTCGCTCTGGATCACTTTCCATCGCGACAAAACTGCCGTGTCTGTAGGCGTTGGGCACGAATCGGAGCCCGATGGCAGTTACTACAACTTCATTACAGGCGGCATCGGGTGGAAATTGCGGTAGTTTCCCGACTGATCGAATATCCTGAAGAGAAGCCGGGAGCCGTTTTGGAAAGATTACGGAGGAATTGATGCGGCGTGTGAAGTGGGCAATCCTTGGGGTGGTTTTGATGTACTACTGTGCATCTTCTCCCTCTTTTGAACATGCACGGATTGTACCGGGGATCCACGGAGACAAAGGTGCGGCCGTAATGGTTGGATCCGGTCATCTTTACAATGTCACATCTTGTACCGGTCACACACTTCCGAGACAAGCTTCGTATCTCGCTGTTGTTCCATCTATCTCGGGGAATTTGATTTATGGGGTAAATCCGCAGTTGGGCTTTGGTGTCCATGGTTCGTTGGAGTGGGTCAATCTTCTAACCCGTGACCCCCAGGTCCCTCGTTGGCTCCTCCTGGGAAGCGGAGGTCTTTTCCTGAAACTCGGCATTCAAACAGAACACAACGCCTACGCGTACAAACTCTCCTTTGGAATGCCTTTGATTGCCCAATCCCTTTTTTGGGACATTGGGGATGCCAACAACCTCACTTTCTCTCTTCATCACGCGTTCTATGGGGATGACATTTATGGTGTTGCTCAGGAGGTTTCGTTTTGGGTCACCACTCGACGAGATCATACAGCTCTGAGCCTCGGGATTGGGCACGCCACCGCACCACGAAGCATTGAACATACCTACTTTGCTGTAGGGTTTGGGCGAACGTTCCCGTGACTTAGGTCCTTTGTGTCATTGGGTTCCGGTAGAACAGGGCGACGTCTGGCCCCAGGATTTCGGTCCGTTCTAAAGTGCCGACGGGTGGATCATTGAGAGACCGAACGAAGCCTTGGAGCATGGGTAGGCCCTGCCCCAAGAGTTTTGGAGCCAGAATGACGATCAGCCGATCCCAGAGCCCGGACGCCAGGACCTCCCCAAACACCTGTGCGCCCCCTTCAACCAACACACTCTGGATCCCTTCCCGGGCGCACCGTTCCAGCACGGCTTGAAAATCCAGGGACTCAAACCGCCACACCTCCGTTCCTTCGGGCACGGGGCCGGTCTTTTCTGAGAGGATCACAGTCCGTGCCGGACCCTGGAAGACCTTGGCGTTGTCAGGCATAGCCAGGGACCGGCTCCAGATCAAGCGGATCGGCTGCCGGTACGCAAAGACCTCCCGGGCGGTGAGTTCCGGATCATCGGTTCGAACCGTGCCTGCACCGACGAGGATCGCATCGTGTTCCCCGCGGATCTGGTGCACAAAGCGGCGTGCCGTTTCCGATGTGATCCACCGGGCATGTCCATCGGGTTCTGCGATCCAGCCGTCCAAGGTCGCTGCGATTTTGACGGTGACCCAGGGCAATCCCGTTTCGTGAAACTTAAAGTACGCTTCATTCAGGGCCCGGGCCTCTTCTTCAAGGACCCCTTCCACGACCTCAATCCCTGCCTCCTTGAGGATCTGGATTCCTTGGCCATTGACCCGGGGGTTCGGATCCCGGACGGCCACCACCACGCGTTGGATGCCTGCCTGGATAATGGCCTCCGTGCACGGCGGAGTGGTCCCATGGAAGGAATGGGGTTCCAGTGTGACATAGAGGTCGGCCCCACGGGCCAGTTCTCCGGCCTCCCGGAGCGCCACCACTTCCGCATGATCGTAGCCCTTGCCGCGGTGGGCCCCGAATCCCACAATGCGTCCGTCCCGCACCACAACTGCCCCCACCGTTGGATTCGGGGAAGTCCGCCCCTGATACGCACGCGCCAGGTCCAGCGCAAACCGCATGTACGTCTCGTCGAGTGTACGGTTCTTCATGGCATCGGGACCTCCAAAATCATCCCCAAGGTATTCTCTTGGAGGACCATGCGGATCTTCCGTTGGTACTCATAGAGATTTGCCGAGACGTAGGCATCTGCAGCGGAGAAGGCCCAGGTTCCAACGAACAAAATGAAGGTTCCAAAGGCGTTTTGCAGGTCTTCTGTACTCTGAGATTCCTGGTACCTTTGGTATTTCCAGGCGGAAAGGCCCAGGAGTGCGAGTTCAATTCCGCCAAACAGGACGCCTTTGAGGGGCTGCCCCAGATAGAACTGCCCGCCGCCCGGCAAGGTCAGGGAAAGGAGGACCGCCTTTGCGACACTCTTTTCCGGAAGCCGCTGGGTTGGGATCGTGTCGCCGGCATCGAGAGGTTGGGTACCCCCAAGCATGCCAACGAGCAACAAGGCCTGAAGAAGACGGAGTGTGCGGAGCCAGGCTTTCATTCCAGGGGTTTAAACCGCGCGGTGAAGAAGCGCAGGGTTGGGGGCTCAAAGACCATTTTCAGGCCCTTGATTTGATGGCGACGTTCGTAGACAGAAATGATGCCGTCGGCTGCTACGTCCAGGTGGAGGTGGGTATAAACCCGCCGGGGGATCGTAATCCGGACGAGTTCCAGTTTAGGGAACTT
>CAYQZW010000085.1:0-6817 GCA_964422065.1 uncultured bacterium
GGGTTCCGGGTGCAGGACCCGTATGCCACATACATCGTTCAGGGGAAAAAGCGCTGGGAACTCCGGAAACACCCCACACGGGTGCGTGGGCGGGTAGCCGTCATCCGCGGCAATGAGGTTCTTGGTACCGTTGAGATCCGGGATGTGCACGGCCCGTTTACCGTGGAGGAACTCCTGACCGACGAACACTATGCCAAGCACCTCGCGGACCCACGGTTCCTCAAGAAGTATGCCAAGGGCCAGCCTCTGTATGCGTGGGAACTGGAGAACCCCCGGGAATACGAAAACCCGAAGCCCTTCAAGGCCAAACAAGGCCAACAGACCTGGATCCGCCTGGACAACGAGGAGCAATCCGTCAACGAAGATTCTAAAGACTGACCCGATCTCGTCTCCTTCTTTAAAAGCCTTCAAAGATGTCCGGCGGTTGCTCTTCCTCCCTGGGGATCTGGGGGCGTTTCTCCGGGCGATAGTTGTTGAAGAGATACCTTAGGCTGATCGTCACCACTGGCGCCTTCCGTTGATAGGTCCGCTCTATGGTCCGATTTTCAAAGGTTGAGGTAAAGGACCATTTCCCAGTTCGCAGGACATCCCGAACCTGGAGGATCAGGCTGAGGGATCGACTGAAATTCTGGCGCCACGCGAGATTCAGCGTGTAATAGCCCTCACGGGTACCCTGAGAGGTTACGGAGGGGCTGGCATACCGGCCGGTGACCTGGATCTGGGCTGCCCGACCGAACCGAAAGTCACTGCGAAGCCGGACATTCCACTGGAAACTCTCCCGATAAGATGTGCTATAAAGCCGGAAATCCGAGAGATCCAGAACAGCGTTCAGGGACCAAAACGGCAGAGGTTTCCAGTCCACGTTGATTTCTGAGCCATAGGATTCCGAGGCCCCGACATTTTCGTAGGTGAACAGGATCACGTTCTCTTCGTAAGTCCGCTGAACACGTTCAATCCTTTGGTGTGTAAAGCGGGCATACGCTTCAAGGGTTAGATCAAAGGGACCTATGGGGGTCTGGAGGCCGAGGTCCACGGCATCGGAAAACGAGGGCTGGAGGCCGGGATTGCCCTGATAGACCGTATTGGCATCGATCCAGGTGAGATAGGGCTCCAGCCACCAGGACCGAGGACGTTGGATTCGACGGGTATAGCCCGCCATCACCTGGGTCTGCTCGCCTAACTTGTAAGAAACATGGAAAGACGGGAAATAGTCCAGCCGATTCAGCCGGAAGGTTTCCCCGACTTCCCTCAGTTGGATCGTCCGATGGATGGACTCCACCCGGAGGCCCAGTTGCCAGCCCAGGCGACCGGTTTCCCCGGAAAAGAGGCTATAGACCGCATGCTGCAGATGACTTGACCGGACATCGTGCTGGTACTCCGGCTGAGAAACGAACTCCCCGCTCGTGGTATCCCAGGTGGCATAGGACTTCAGGGTCTGAGACCGTCGGAGACTTCCCTGATACCCCAGTTCAAGTTTGTAGGAAGTCAGGATCGGTCGTTGATAGTGGAGTTTCAGGTCGGCGCGTTCACTCGGGCCCTCCTCGGTGGCCAGGTTCCCAGCGAGGACGACGCCGGAAGTGTCGTCCAGTGTGAGGCTGCGCGATGCCTCGTTCCCAGAACGACGACTGTAAGACAGATCCAGAGTCACCTTGTGCTCCTGCCCGGCAAAGTCGTGTTCATAGGAGAGGAATCCAGAGGTATACGGACCGGACCGTTTCCAGAAGTTGTCGGTGAAGTATCGGGTGGTTTCTGGAAACGGAGGGTCCGGGGGAATCCCCACTTCGACATAGTGCACCTGGCTATTGCGTTCCATCTGCCATCGGCCGTAGGAGCCACCCAGACTCAAGAAGTCCTTGGTTGAAAGATGTAGATCCAGGCCTCCACGAACCCCCATGGGCAGCATTTGGTGGGAGAATGTACCCTGCATGTCCTGACGGAGATAAAAAAGCGTTGGGACTTCGTAAAGATAGGAGCCGGAATAAGACCCTGGGGAGTAGCGGTGGTGATAACTGAGGCTGAGATAGACATTGAGATTGCGGGTTCGGCGACTTAACAAGAGGTTGCCTCCATACTTCCGGTCCAGTCCGGCGTTCAGATTTAGGGAACCGGCGATCCCTCGCGTGCCTTTTTTCTTCAGGATCACATTGAGGATCCCGGCGATGCCTTCGGGGTCGTACTTGGCTGAGGGGTTCGTGATGATCTCAATCCGGTCAATCATGCTGGCGGGGATTTGTTGTAGCGCTTCGCTGGGGTCCAGAACCGTTGGGCGCCCATCGATCAACAGGGTAAAGTTGCCACTCCCCCGAAGTTTCACATTGCCTTCAATATCAACCTCTACCGAGGGAACATTCTCCAGAACGTCCACAGCGGTCCCGGATGCTGCCGTTGCCTGTTGACTCACATAGACGACCTTTTTGTCGATCTTGTAAGCGATCGGGGGTGCTTCCGCCTTCACCTCTACCGGTTCGGTCTGGAAGAGCGCCGGTTCCAACCCGATGGTGCCCAGGTCAACCTGGAGTTTGGGAGGGCGAAGAACAACGGGCGCAATCACCTTTTGTTTGTAGCCGATGAAGTCTACCGTGAGGTAATACCGGCCAGGTCGAAGCCCGGACAAGACAAATTGACCTTCTTGGTCGGTGGCGGCGCCGGTGACCTTTGTGCTGTCCTTGAGCCGATAAACAATGACGCTTGCGTATTCCAGGGGAACCTGTGCCTCTTGATCGATCACCGTCCCGGTGATGACACCGGGTCCACGACGTGGCCTTTCCGAGCTCTGGGCAAGCATCTCACTACGCCACCCCAGAAGAAGGATGATCCCGAAGAACATGATTCGCTTCATCCACACTCACTCCTTTCTCAATTTTTTCCACGAACCTACATAGTTTAAGGCGTGTGGGCCCCAGAAAAATCACACCCCTGGCTTCTACAGGATGGCTATCGCGACTCCCATGGTCCAGATATACAAGGGGCCTCAATGCTGATGGGAGCGAACAAGCACAAATACACTGGGACATCGTCCATATCCCAAAACGGGGATCGGTGCTCTTAGGGTCTTTCTTTTGCCCTCTCTCCCAACTGTGTCGAGATATATAATATCTTTACGATGGCGGTTCTCAATCGGATCCGGAAGGTCCAGAAACGCGACCGCTCGCTGGTCCCGTTTGACCAGGGGCGGATTTACTCGGCCATTCTGCGAGCCGCCCGCTCCGTGGGCGGGTTCGGCCTCGACCACCTTCAGGGCGTGAATGACCACCTTTTTGATGCTTACGGGAGTGATGAAGCGATTGCCCAGTTCCTCTCAGACATCGTGGTCGTGGTCTTGAACCGCGATCCGCGACACTGGATCGCCAACTTCCCGCCGACGATTGAAGAGATCCAGGATACCGTGATTCATGTGCTCCGGAGTTACGGCTTTGTGACGGTTGCGGACGCCTACGAGTGCTGGCGTTGGGGCAAACACTGGGTCCGCGCCGGCGCGATTACCCTGGATCAGTTCGTCAAAAACGGGTATCCGACACCGTTCCATGAGCAAATCCTCGCATGGAACCGCGATCACGGATGTGATACCGTTGAAGGGCTCAACGAGATTGTCCGATCGGGCAAAATCAAAGACCTCATTGAGGCAGCGACTGAAGTCTACGAACGGTCATTAGACGAAGCCGCTCAGAAAGTCTTAGATCGGATCAACCAGGGCGATGAGATCCGAATGATCTGGATCTCTGGCCCCTCTTCGTCCGGCAAGACGA
Source organism: uncultured bacterium (assembly GCA_964422065.1). Taxonomy (GTDB): domain Bacteria; phylum Hydrothermota; class Hydrothermia; order WGAB01; family WGAB01; genus S141-55. The sequence goes on from CAYQZW010000085.1 coordinate 3,747, forward strand.
CCACGACCGTCAAACTGACCCAGCGCCTGGAACGGGAAGGCCTCCGATTTCTCATGCTGAATTTAGACGACTACTTCTGGCCTCTGATTGAACATCCCACAGATTGGATCAACGACCGAAATTTTGAGACTCCGGAAGCCCTGGACATCCAGTTGATCAACCGACACCTGAAGATGCTCCTGGAGGGCAAGGAGATCGAGAAGCCCATTTACGACTTCAAAAAAGGTGAACACACCGGCACCAAGCGGGTCAAACTGGAGAAAGACCAGATCCTGCTTCTGGATTGCCTTCACGGCTTCTACCCACCTTTAACCGAGGGCATTGACCGCTCTTTGATGTTCCGGATCTATATTGAAGCCAGCAACATGATGTACGAAGGCGACGGCACCACCGGTCGCCTGGTTCAGTTCTCCGATATCCGGCTGCTTCGGCGGATGCTTCGGGACTCCCAATATCGGAACCATCCCCCGCTGCAGACCCTCCTCCACTGGCACTATGTGCGGGCAGGCGAACTCTTTTCCATCATCCCTCTGATGGGCCTTGCAGACCACATGATCAACGGCGGGATGCCCTTTGACCTGCCGGTCCTCAAGCCTTATTTTGTGCCAGACGGGATCTGGCCCAGACCCGAGGCCTTGGAACCCTACGAGGCCTTCCTGGATGCCCGGATCCGATACCAGAGAATCAACAAACTCTTTGAGTCCGTAGAGGGGCTTACGCGGGAGCAGACACAGGACCATGGGTTGATCCCGGGCGACCATTTGGTCCGGGAGTTCATCGGCGGAAGCACCCTCAAAATCCCCCACAACGAATAGTCTTCTCGACCTCGGTATCCCGGACCTCATAGAGCCACGAGAAGAGGGAGCGAATTCCTTTCCAACAAAAGTTCTTGCACTTAGAAATGGGGCGGTTTACACTTGCAGGCACCAAACCCTTATGGACCCAAGGAGGTGAAGGGAATGCTCACATGGGCCCTCATGGTTGCCCTGGTCTCTGCCCCAAAAATTGTGGCGCCAGAGACGGATTACGACTTCGGTACCGTGGAAGAGGGGAAGCCCGCCGTCCATATCTTCAAACTCCAGAATGTAGGGGATGACACCCTGGTCATTGACCGGGTGCGCTCGTCGTGTGGCTGCACCGCCGCACTGCTCTCGGAAAAACAGATTCCCCCGGGTGGCGAGGCAAAAGTACAGGTCACCTTTAATACCACGGGACGAGGGGGCCAGACCTTTCACAAGACGGTCTCCATTTATTCCAATGATCCCGAGCAGCCGAAACTCGTCCTCCATATCCGGGGCAAAGTCAAGGAAATGCCAAAACCGAAAGGCTGGATCAAGCCGGGCTATCTGGACCTGGGGACCCTACAGGTGGGAGATACGGTCCAGAAAACCGTGTTTCTTCACAGCACCGGCCAGGAGCCGTTGGTGATCCGGGAGATGGTGGCCACGAGCGGGGTGCAGATCCAGCCATGGACGCAGGACACCGTGCCCCCTGGCGATTCGGTCGCCATCCAGTTTGAGGTGATCCCGGTAATGCCTGGCCGATTTGAGGGGGTGTTGGTGGTCAAAACCAACGATCCGACAGTCCCACAAAAATTCTTACGCTTGGTTGGACAAGTCAAGGAGGCGGAACGATGAGTTCCAAGTCAACATTGTCTTTTGTCCTCGGGGCCCTCTTCGGCGCGGCGTTGGCCGTGATCCTGACCCCATGGCGGGGGGAGGAGGTGCGGGACCTGCTCACCCGGGATCCGGTAGACCGGAAACTCAAACGTGTGCGCAAGAAGCTGGCACAACTGGAGGAACGGCTGGAGAAGCGGCTGGAGGCCGAGCGGAGACTTCGGGGGATCTCCGAGGAAGACGAGGAGGCCGGAGAATCCCCACCTGCAGAGGAGTCTGAGGGGTCTGCGACGCCGGCCGACGCGTGACCACGAGGGGGCGGTTCGGGGGTTGACAGGAGGCACAAATCGGCGTACCTTAATAGCCCCTCACGAAGGGTGTGAGGGTTGACAACCTTCGGGCAGACAGTTATATTTAATACGCCCAACAGTTGGACTGGTCTTTGAAAAGAAGGTGGCATGGTTCTGGATGAGTGAACCCTTGAAGAGAGATCAAACTTTCCCCATGGAGGGTTTGATCCTGGCTCAGGGCTAACGCTGGCGGCGTGTCTTAGCCATGCAAGTCGAGGGCGAAACCCCGCTTCGGCGGGGGAGTAGACCGGCGGACGGCGGAGTAACACGTGGCTAACCTACCCCTGGGAAGGGGATAACCCGCCGAAAGGCGGGCTAATACCCTATATTGTCCCGATGGGGCATCCTGTCGGGATGAAAGGCGGGCCTCTGCTTTGCAAGCTCGCGCCCAGGGATGGGGCCGCGGCCTATCAGGTAGTTGGTGGGGTAACGGCCCACCAAGCCTATGACGGGTAGCCGGCGTGAGAGCGTGGCCGGCCCGAGGGGCACTGAGACACGGGCCCCACTCCTACGGGAGGCAGCAGGCTAGAAATTTGGGCAATGGGCGCAAGCCTGACCCAGCGACGCCGCGTGCGGGATGAAGCCCTTCGGGGTGTAAACCGCTGTCAGGGAGGACGATGGGTCCGTGGGTGAACAACCCTCGGACTTGACGGTACTCCCAGAGGAAGCCCAGGCTAACCTCGTGCCAGCAGCCGCGGTAATACGGGGTGGGCGAGCGTTGCCCGGATTCACTGGGCTTAAAGGGGATGTAGGCGGCCCGGTAAGTCGGGTGTGTAATCCACTGGCTCAACCGGTGGGCTGCATCCGATACTGCCGGGCTCGAGGACGGCAGAGGAGAGCGGAACTCCCGGTGTAGCGGTGAAATGCGCAGATATCGGGGGGAACGCCAGTGGGGAAGCCGGCTCTCTGGGCCGTTCCTGACGCTGAGGTCCGAAAGCCAGGGGAGCGAAGGGGATTAGATACCCCCGTAGTCCTGGCCGTAAACGATGCCCACTAGGTGTGGGTCCCGACTCCGTCGGGATCCGTGCCGTAGGGAAACCGTTAAGTGGGCCGCCTGGGGAGTACGCTCGCAAGGGTGAAACTCAAAGGAATTGACGGGGGCCCG
>CAYQZW010000086.1:0-6641 GCA_964422065.1 uncultured bacterium
GGAAACGTCGTGGGTTTGAACAGAAGACAAATCTTCCCTCCCTTTCAGGGAGGATTGAGGGACAGGAGATGCTGTTCGCTATGTGGCGAGGGAGCGGACGGTTTCCAGAACCACCGGAAGTGGGGCTGTGGTCTTGAACGCGTTGGGATGGAAATGGGTCCAACCTGTTGGATACCCCTGGCTCTGGAGCGCAGAGATGACCTCCCGGACTTTAGGAGGCGAGACCTTCAGGCGTTTGGTGAGCCGGTCCAGGCGATAATAGAAGGGGGGCATGCCGACCTCCTCCCGCATGCGTTGGATGGCCTCTTGGACACTCTCCCGGTCTACCGTCTCTGGGATCTCTTTGAGCATGGCGCTGAGAAACCGTGCGTCGTGGAGTTCCCCCAGCCAGAGCGGGCCGGCGAGGGACATCGGGTGTCCCTGAGCACACGTCCGAGGACAACACCGTTTGAAGGGGATGGTCTGGACGTCCCAGCACTGAGGGCAAAAAGCCAGAAATCCCTCCTTCTCAGGGTCAAGGTCGTACCGGCCATGGAGGATCCGGAAGAACCCCCGCAGGGCCAGGCCATCAAAGAAGACAAACAGGGGTTCGGCCTGGAATTTTCTCCATGCGCCGGCACGGATCACCGCCCGTGTCAAGATCCGGGCCGCTGTTTCGTGACAAAACCAGTTCTGGATCGTAAGAACCCCGTAATGATTGAACGCACTCCGTGGATCCACACCACAGAGCGCGGGGAGGTCTGTGGCGGTCACATAGAGGATCCCGCCTTCCCGGACTGCGTGGAAAGCGGAATCCAAAAAAGGAACCGGCGAGCCAAAGGAATCCAGGTCCAGCAGGTGGGGAAAGATCTCCTTGAGTTTCAGGGTATAGTGGAAGTTGTTGGCCTCCATGCGAAAGGTGGTGACCCGATCCGTCAGGTCGTTGAGTTGGGCGTTCTCCTGAATGCACTGGAGGGCTTCGCTGTTGAGATCGTTTAGGTAGGCATGCTCAACGCCAGGGACTTCCTTGAGATATCGCAATGACCGGATGCCCGTGCCTGCAAAGGTTTCCGCAACGTAGATGGGGCCCTCAAATCGCATCGCCCGTAGCCCGAGAACACCGAGATCACGGGCGATTCTCGCCCTCTCACGGAAAAAGACCTTGGGGGGAGGCAGACGGTATCGGACTGCGCCCTCCTGCCGTATCGTATCCGAAGGATCCTGGAAATGTCGGGCTCTCACAGGGCCTTTTAGAAGATTTCGACGATTTTATCGAGGTGCTCCTGGGCCTCTCGATAGTCGGGTTTCAAGGCCAACGCCTTCTCGTAGCACTCCTTGGCCTGATCCAGCCGGTTCTGCAGTTCATAGACCAGCCCCAGGAGGTAGTGCCCCTCCGCGCACTGGGGATGTTCCTGGACCAGGTCTTGGAGGATCCGTTCCGCCTCCGCATAATTCTGGTTGAGCAAGTAGAACTTTGCTTCTTCCAGTTGTGCGTCTAACGTGCGTTCTTCACTCATATTGGTCCTTCAGTTTCTCAATGTTTTGGGTTTTTCCGAGAATGACGAGGATATCCCCGTCCTGGATCTCCTCGTCGGCGCCGGGTGCCACAATGGTATGTTCCCGGATGGAGAGTTCTCCGCCTTCTACGACTTCGGGCTCTTTCCGTCGGATTGCGATGACATTGACGCCGTGTTTCCGTCGGATATCCAGGGTTTTCAGGGACTTTCCGATGAAGGCCTTGGGGGCAGCGAACTCCACAATGGAGAAGTCCCCGGGGAGTTCCAGGTAGTCAAAGACCATGGGGGAGGTCAAACTTCGTGCCAACCGAACCCCCATCTCGCGTTCTGGGAAGACCACCCGGTCGGCGCCGATCTTCTTCAGAATGGTGGCGTGTGCTTCGGAGTTCGCTTTTGCGACCACGTGTTTCACGCCCATGCCTTTGAGGAGGAGGGTGACGAGAATGGAGTCTTCCAGGTTTTTCATGGCTACAATCACCCAGTCAAATTTGTCCAGGCCCAGTTGCTGGAGTGCGCGTTCCTGGGTGGCATCCAGAACTGCGGTATGGGTGACTTGTTCGTCAATTTCCATGACACGGGTTTCATCGCGGTCAATCGCGAGGACTTCGTGTCCCATTTCCGCGAGGGTGACCGCGACCGTAGCGCCGAACCTTCCCAGTCCAATGACACAGAATTGCATGTTATCCTACGATGAACCGTCCTTCAATGTATGAAATGGGCTCCAGTTTCCGTTGGATCAAAAATGCTGTAAAAGACAGCACCCCCACCCTCCCAACCAACATGGTCAATATGATAATCCCTTTCCCGAAAGCGGAAAAGTCGTGGACCAGGCTCACGGTCGGCTGGATGAGGGAACCGAAGGACAAGCCCACGGTACCGAAGGCAGAGGCCACTTCAAAGATCAAAGGAAGGATCCCGGTTTGTGTGATCACGTGGGTCTCTGTGATAGAGAGGAGGAAGACGGCGGTGAGGAGCGTTGTCCATCCCAGGACGGCGATGGCCAGCGCGCGATGGAGGGCCTCCCGGGGAAGGGAATAGCCCCAGAGATGGGGCCGGCTCTTCCCCTGCACAATGGCCAAAGTCCAGAGGTAAAGCCCCGTGATGGAGGTCGTCTTGAGGCCCCCAGCAGTGCCGCCCGGCGAGCCCCCGATGATCATCAAGAAAATGAGAAGGAACACGGAGGCAGTGGAAAGGGATGCGATGGAGATGGTATTAAAGCCAGCGGTCCGCGGCGTGACACTCATGAACAGGGCGTTCGTCACTCGGTCCACAAGATTCAGACCCGAGACCTGCCAGAGGTCCACACCCAGAAGCCAGAGTGTGCCGATGCCGATGAGAAGCGCGGTTGCAAAGAGGACCACCCGGGAGTGGAGGTAAAGTTTCCGTTTGGTCTTCCGAACCCACGTGAAATAGAGGTCTTCGTGGACCACAAAGCCCAGGCCCCCGGCGACAATCAGGAGCACGACGGTGAGCATGATGAGGGGATGCGTGCGGAAGGAGATGAGGCTATCCGAGAAAGGGGCAAACCCCGCGTTACAAAAGGCCGAGATCGCCACGAAGAGGGAGGTTCCCAGGGCTTTGATAGGGGCCATACCGCTTCGCCAGAAGTCCAGGAAGAGGATGAGCCACCCCATGCCTTCAAAGAATACCGTCAGCATGAGGACACGTTTGGCAAAGACGAAGATACGGCCCAGGGTCAATTCGGGGAACGACTCTGCCATGGTCATTCGGAGTGTGAGGCTGCCCCGGCCTTTCAGGAAGAAGAGGAGAATGGTGGCGAAGGTCATGTACCCCAGTCCGCCAATTTCGATGAGCAGGAGGATGACGGCCTTCCCCCAGGGGGTAAAAAAGGTTGCGGTGTCCTTCACAATGAGGCCGGTGACACAGACCGCGGAGGCGGCGGTAAACAGGGCGTCCAGGGGGTGGAGTGGGCCTGTGCGCATGAAGGGGAGCATGAGCAGCGCAGCTCCGGTGAGGATCACGAGCACATACCCCCCGAACAGGAGTTTCAGGGGGTGGAGTTTCCTCTGGGGCATTCGCGTGGACGGCGGGCTCTACAGAGGTCCTTAAATTCCGCCGCGGAGTCCAAAGGAAAAGACTGTGGGGCCTTGGGTCAGAATGACCTCAGCGTAGACCTTGATCAGAGGGATGAGCGAAAGTTCGACCCCCAAGTCGGTTCGGAATTGGGATGACGATTCGATGCCTTCCAGGGCAGTGTAGTCGGCGTTCGGGTCGGTCTTATACTCCGCAGAAGGGCTACTCTTGATCCATCCCAGACCGAGGTAGGGGGTCAGGAGCATCAGGTTCTTGGAAATTTGGAGGTAGAGACCGGTGGCTTTCATGCCCGTTTTGACAAACACGCTATCTCCGGCGGGGTCTCCTCCCTGGAGTTCGAGGGGAGAGAAGTTGCCATAGAGGAAGGTCAGGGCGGCTGCAGGAGACCATAGGTGATCTTTGAGCAGGCCGATCCGTGCGCCAAATGCCCAGAACGACGGCACGCTCTTGATGTAATCCGAGGCGTTCTCAAGGCCCGGGAAGGTAGAGAATTTGGCCAGGAGATCGATGCTGCCCACACCCGTAATCAGGGGGGTGAACGACATCCCCGGGAAGAGCCCCACATCCGCCATCAAGAAGGGGAACGGCGCCCACAAATCCTGAGCATCGCCGGTTGCAGGGTTCTGGACCGTGGCTTTGGCCAGGTTGACCCCGATGCCGACCCGGAAATGGGGGAGACTCCCCAAGGTGTTGGCGGTCGCAAGGTGTTCCCCGACCATCAGGGTGCTGAAGGAAGGCGCAAGGGTGTTTACCGCATCGACGGCATGTTCCTGGAGGGACTGGGCCGAAAGCCCACTGACGAGGACCAACAAAACAGACCACTTCTTCATTTTCTCCTCCTTTGGTTCGGATTCCGCAACCCAACCGGTTGAGAAACCGGATAAATTTTCGAGGAAAGCCCAAGAATAATCAAATGCCTGAAGCCACGAATCTGGGCTTTCAAGTTCGTTGCCTTCTTTTGGGGTGTCCCCTATACTTTGGGCACGGGCACCGGGGGAGCTGGCAATAGCCGGCTGAGAGTCCCGGGAATTCGGGAGACCCCTTGAACCTGATCCGGGTAATACCGGCGGAGGGAAGGTGCCCAGGGTTCCGGCCTTCCTTTCCCTCCTCCTTATGCCCCCGTGCCCGAACGAACCATGGCACATCTTGAACTCAAGCAGTTGACCAAATCGTTTGTGACGGAACAGGGCGTCTTGAAGGTCCTGGAAGACCTCTCGTTCCGTGTCGAAAAGGGCGAGTTTGTTACGATTCTGGGGCCATCCGGATGTGGCAAAAGTACCCTGCTCAACATCCTTTCCGGCCTCCTACCCTATGACAAAGGCGAAATCTACTGGGAGGGCCATCGGGTCCCACACCTGCAGAGCCGGACCGCTTACATGATCCAGAAAGACCTGCTCTTGCCGTGGCGTCGGGTGCTGGAGAACGTGCTGCTCTTCCCGGAAATTTTGGGCATTCCCCGTCAACAGAGCGAGCCTCAGGCTCGGAAACTCCTGGCCGAGGTCGGGCTTCAAGGATTCGAACGGCATTATCCCCACCAACTCTCAGGGGGGATGCGCCAACGCGTTGCACTCGCCCGCACCTTGATCGCCAACAAGGACCTCTTGCTCTTGGACGAGCCCTTTGGCGCACTGGATGCGATCACCCGTGCCAACCTCCAGGCTCTGTTACTCCAACTTTGGCAACGGTATCGCCCGACGATCCTCTTCGTGACCCATGACATCGAGGAAGCGTTGATCCTCTCCGACCGCATCCTGGTTCTCTCCCCTGCGCCCGCGAAGGTCCTGGAAAATCTCCCCGTTACGATCCCCCGCCCCCGGGATGTAACTGCTCCATCCTTCATCCGGCTGAAGGCCCATCTCCTCCATCTCCTCCAGAAAACGCATCCTCAGGGAGGGATTCCGGCATGAGGCGCGATTTCTTTCTCTATCCGGTGCTATTCCTCACGGTGCTTCTGGCCATCTGGGAGGCCGTTTGCCGGATCTGGTCCATCCCTCGCTACGTCTTGCCTGCCCCTTCCCTCATCTTTCACACCTGGCTTGTGGAATTCCCACGGTTTCTTCCGCACGTTCTGACCACCCTGCAGGAGATGCTGTTAGGGCTGCTCCTGGCGGTGCTCATCGGCATTCCGTTGGCTTTTTTGATGTTCCGATATCCCGTGATAGAGCGCACGCTCTTCCCCATCGTCATCGGCTCTCAGGCGGTCCCGGTGTTTGCCATTGCCCCGCTGTTGGTTCTGTGGTTCGGCTATGGGGTCAGTTCCAAGGTCGTCATGGCGTCCATCATTGTCTTCTTCCCGATCGTGGTGAACACCCTGGACGGCCTCAAATCCACGGATCCGGACCTCGTCAACCTCCTCCGATCCATGGGGGCCAAAGAACGGCAAATACTGTGGAAAGTACGGGTTCCACAGGCGTTGCCTTACTTTTTTACAGGGCTCAAGATCGGGGTCTCCGTCTCGACCATCGGGGCGGTCATCGGCGAGTGGGTCGGGTCCACACGCGGACTGGGCTACCTTATGCTCCACGCCAACGCTCAACTCCGGGTGGATGTTGTGTTTGTGGCCATCCTGGACCTTACCGTCTTGGGGGTGGGCCTCTTTGCCTTGACCGCTTGGATCGCTCGAAAAATGATGCCTTGGACATCAACTCCACAAACCGAGGAGGTGTACCTATGAATGGGGTTATCCTTTCCCTGCTGGTGTCCTTGACTCCTTTGAAGGTCATGCTGGACTGGTTCCCGAACGCGGACCATGTCCCGCTCTATGTGGCTCAGCAAAAAGGCTACTTTGAAGAGGAAGGACTCCAGGTGTCGTTTCAGGTACCTGCCAACCCCGCAGACCCGCTGAAACTGACGGCAGCGGGCAAGGTGGATGTCGCAATCAATTACCAGCCTGAGGTCGTGATCGCACGAAGCGAAGGCCTGGATGTCGTCAGTATCGGTGTCCTCGTCGAACACCCGTTGACCACGATCCTGTTTCTCAAAGACTCCGGCATCCGAGCCCCAAAGGATTTAGAAAACAAGAAGATCGGGTTTGCCGTTCCACATCTCCAGGAGATCCTGTTCCAGGCCTTTGCGGACTACAACGGGCTC
>CAYQZW010000087.1:0-6573 GCA_964422065.1 uncultured bacterium
CCTCATCCTCCTTGCTCCGGATGAGATAGGAGAGGATCTCTTGCTTCTTCGTAATGAGAAGTTTGCGAAACTTTTTGCGGTCCGTCATGGAGGCATTATGATAACGGCAACGAAAATGTGAATGCAAGCCATAGGAGGAGACTCTGCCGAGCCTGCTCCTGACAAAAATGTTTTCAGGCACAAAAACCAATCTTATAGTGTCCACACCCCCTCCTGTAGGGTCAGGGCAGATCCCTTTGCACTCGTCCATTGCGAGCTGTATCCCTTAAATCCCAGCCACCTAAAAACTGAGTTTCACGCGGAAGTATACCTCGTCATGGTCTTTTAAACGCGTGAAGAGAGAAGTCCCTTTACCGTCTAAAACAAAGGCTCCCAGTCGCAGTTCCACATTGTCGGTCGGTGCAAACTTCACTTCCGGAATCCAGGCAAATCCGTAGTTCTCCGAAGTCTTGCTCCAGTCTGGAATCTCTACTGCCACGGTGAGAGGAGCCAGCGTCAGTTGATCGTCCAGGAATTTCTTTTCTGTCCGCAAGACGACATAGTCGTTGAGACTATCCGGACCCCGTTCGTGGAGGAAGCCGTGGATATATTGGGCATTGAGATAAAGCCCGTTGTTGAAGGTGTAGTCACCCCCAAAAACGAACTTGAGATAGGGGCGGTCCTTGTGAAGTAAAGTATCTGCAAACGGAAAGGGAGGATCCGGGGGGATGATCCATGAAATGAATGTTTCTGGGACGAAGAGCGCCCCTTCTCCCCATACACCGATATGACCCAGGGAACCGGCAAAGTCCAAACCAAAAACTTGGATCTTGGGATACCGCATATGGACACGAACGGAAGGGAAGAAGTCCATCGCGATGGTGTCGGGCATGGGAAGTCCATCAAAGCCCCGATAGTAGGAGGCGGAGAAGTCCCAATCCCAGAGTGTAGTACTGAGTTTGACGCCCATTTGGGCATTCCTCATGTTGGGGACCGGGGGTGTGATTTTTGGAGTAGTGTCCGGAACTGGCATCCCTGGTCCCATAAATGCACTGGACCACGCACCATGAGGCAAAACCGCAGGTGTGAACACGGGAACGAAGTCCAGTTCAAAGGACCAGGGCTCATGGGTGTACATCGCACGGAGGGCGTTGACTCCGAGTTTGGCGCCGAAATCAAAGAAATCCTCAAAGTCGTAGGGGGAGAGATTGGACGTCGGGTTGATCTTGTCTGCAGTCCCCCAGGCGATTACCTGGCGTCCGATTCGGAGATCCAGCCCCGGAACCACGAAATCGTAAAGGTCCGCATAGACTTCACGGATCTCCAGAGACCATGGATACACCCGGTCTTTTTCCAGACGCTGGAGATCGGAAAGTATATCGGTCTGCGGGAAGCCAAAGCCCCGTAGCCGCAATTCACCATAAAAATGCAGGTTTTCAGAGGGAGAACCCTCCAATTGGATCTGTAACCGGTTCTCGTTCCAGGTCCACCGCCCGGAATCGGCATGGACCCAATAGCGGTTATATGTCTCCAGATAGCCCCCCAGATGCACCTGAGCAGCCAGGGGGACTGTCCAGAGCAGAAGCCAACGCAAGGTTTTAAAGGTTTTCATGGGTACACCTCCCTGTTTCTTCCAATTGTCCATCGCGGCTAAAGCCGCTCCTACAGTCCATTTTTTCATCTCGTAGGAACCCCTTCAGGGGCAAGAACACTCTCCTGCCCCTAAAATGCCTCCTTGCCAAATGGCATACCTACCGAACCTCCTCTTTACCAACATCGTCCCCGGCAGCAAAAGTTCCGATTGCGCCGAAAGGCGTACGTGCAGCGTTCACAGACCACGGCGCAAGAACCGTTTCGTGAACACCTTGTCGGGAATGTCGGTGTCCAACTGGACCTCCTCCAGGACCATCCGGGTGGCATGGTTTCGCTTGAGATCCCGCATTTCCATTTCCCGTGCAACCCAATAGCCATGGATCTCCTCAATGTTTCGGAAAGTCATGACCTTCCAGAGATTCCCGGATCGATCGTAATACTCGGTCTTCAGGGGATGGAAGGTCTTGCGATCTACCCAGAGTTTGAGGTAGGCATACTCTTTGTTTGCTTCGGGTTTGGGCAGGAGTTTAAGAACAAAAGTAGAGTCGGTCTCTTCCACGAGTTTAGCCGTGTATTTTTCGGAGTAGCGGAACGTTGCGAGGTCGTCATACGTAAAATCCGTCCCCGCAAAGGTCTGGTTTTTGACATGGGCAGCGATACGCCGAACCTTCTTAAAGGCCGGGAAATACACATACATGACATCATGGGGGAGACTGAGAAACGCGATCCCGCGTTGGTCTGCAGGCTCCAGAAAACGGATGAGTCGGTGGTCGTCACCCTTCTGATAGGATTCTGCAACGCGGACCTTCTCGTTGCCGTTTTTGTCAATCAGGATCATTTTCATCCGAACCGTCCGGTCCTTCGGAGCGTTCATGACGCTGTCCACTTTTGCCAGGATATCCTGAGCGGGAAGGGTTGCCCCATACGCAAAAGGGGCATAGGTCCACAACACCCAGAATGTCAAGATTTTTGTGAGGTTTTGCTTCATGGGGAAGTCACCTCCTTTGAAGATTTTGACGGGACATGCGAATAAAAGACCCGACGGGCGGTCAGGATGACCGCCGGCAAAAAGGTGAGTGCAGCCAGGGCACTGGTGCCCATGGTGAGCGCAACCATCCAGCCAAACCGCTGGAGAGGCACCAAAGCGGCGAAAATCAGCACAAGAAACCCCAACCCCACCGTGAAGGCATTCAACAGAATGGCACGCCCTGTGGTCTGGAGTGCCCTGGCAAGGGCATCCTTCGGCTCCGAGGAGTCCTCCATTTCAAAGCGAAATCGGGAGATCATGTGGATGGTGTAGTCAATGCCGATCCCTATGGCGATGGAGGCAATCAACATCGTGGCGTTGTCCAGAGGAATCCCCAGAACCCCCATCAGCCCAAAATTCAAAGCCACGACAAGCAGGATTGGCAAAGTCGCGAGAACTCCAGCCATCGGGGACCGCAGTTGGAACGCAACCAGAAGGGCGACAATGACAAACGCAAGGAGTAAACTCCGAACCTGACTCCGCAGTAAGTTCTTGTGAATCTTCGTGTAAATGGGGAGGAGCCCAGCATGGAAGACCCGGATGGAATAGGTGGTATCTACAGAAACTCCTGTAGAACGTACAATATCGGACGGCAATCCGACCCGATCCTGGACCAGGGTCCAGAGGTCTCCTTTCAGGTCCTTCCGAAGCCCTGGCTTTTGAGCCACCTCGGCGGGGAGACGTTGGGAAAGCCTCCGGAGCCAGGATTCAACCCGCGCATTCTTCTGTGCTTCGCGGAGCATCTCCATTACGGTTTCCATGGTGTACGCCAGAAGGTCTGGATCCTCCTTCAGCAATGTGGAGGGGATGGTACGACGCAAGATGTCCCGCACACGCAACGAATCTGATTCACCCTGAGCAGAGAGTTGCACCAGCGACTGAGACAGTTGCTCAGCCTGGAACCTGGGAATAGGGAAATCGGATTCCTCAGTGAAATATGTCAAAAGCGTACGTTTAAGGCGTTCCTGGGCATCGCCCGATAGGGGAACCTTTTGGAATTGCCAAGAAAAGAGTGAGTCTGTGAGTTCACGGACGGTAAAGGGGGGACTTCCTCCGAAATACCGGATGTCCCAAACGATCTCTTGTGCGACCCTCTGACACAGAAAACGCCGTACAGTGTCCGGCAGCTGAGGAGTCACAGGGACCGGGGTCAGGCTGGATGCCATCCCCTGTTTTAAGAACCGTTCAATGACTTCGTTGGCGTGGAGAATTTGATCCGTAGCGATCTCCGAGAACCGCGCCTGGATCACTCCCTCCTGGTCATCCTCTGTCCGGACAAGTTGGTCTAACACATCCTGCCCTTCCAGCATAAACAGGAGGTTCGCGACGCCCTCTCGGGTTTCTGGCACGGTGCGGCGGTCGTTCATGGTTTCGTTCATCTCCGCAATCAGGTCCGCCAGAGACTGAGGGTGATGGACCCCAGGGACCGTTCGGATAAACTTTTCCAGACGCAGCATTTCCTTGAGCACGAAGGGGTTTTGAAGGTCTCCCTGGACGAGGAACTGGATGGGCAAATCCCCTCCAAAGTGATCCCGCAGCACCTCGGAAGACTTCCGGATGCCGCTGTTTTCCGGGAAGTACTCGGTCATATTCACAGAAGTGGTGATTCGGGTAAGACCATAGCCCGCAAAGATTAGCACCATCCATGCACCCACCAACACACCTGTGGGGTGCTCCAAGACCCATCTTTCCACTGGTGCGAGGATGCGTTGGACCCGCTCAAAGCCCGTCTGGAGCACCCGACCCCGACGCCCGGGCGGAGGAAGCACGGAGAGCACCGCAGGGATCAGGGTCAAAGAAAGAACCATCGCAATGGCGACGCCCAGAGCCGTGAAGAATCCGAAATGGTTAATGGGAACGAGATAGGACCCAAGAAAGGAGAGGAATCCTGCAAGTGTGGTCAGTCCCGCAAGGAGGATGGGCGTCCCGACCTCCCGAATTGCCTCAGGAATCGCCTGAAGTGGGGGAAGCCCCTTGTCCATTTCTTCGCGGTACCGTGCGATGAAGTGAATGCCGTATGCTGTCCCCACTGCGATCAGGATCACGGGCGTTACGTTGGAGATGATGGAAAGGGGAATCCGGAGCCATCCCATCGTCCCCAAGGTCCAGAGTGTGGCGAGCAATACCACGACGAGCGGTAGGAGCACCCCGCGGAGCGTATGAAAGCCGAGGAAAAGCACGCCCATCACCACAAGGGCAGCAACGGGGATAAGTCTCTTCAGATCGGTAAGGACAATCTGGGTTATCTCCTGCATTTGAAGCGGAATGCCGCCGAAATAGACCTTGACCGGGATGGAGGCATTTTGGACCAGTGTGAGTGTAGTGTCCCGGATTACCCGCGCCAGCGCCTCCTTGTCGGTGTCCTCCCGGAGACGCGCCATGATCAGCGTGATCCGACCATCTTCAGACACAAGTTTGCCACGATAGAGATCTCGGTGAAGGACCTCTTCTTTCAGACGTGCGATCTCTTCCGGGTCTGTAGGGAGGTTGTGAGGGTCCAGGAGGTCGGTAACTTCTATGCCTTCCTCCGTCTTCCGGATATCCAGGATATGGGTCAGGCTGGTGACACTGGACACACCGGGCAGTGTCCGATAGGTCTCGGTGAGGTCTCGGACGAGGCGGAGCCCCTCGGGGCTAAAGAGCCGGGCAGACTCCACGGCAACCATGGCGAGTTGTGTGCCTCCGTAGTCCTGTCCGATTTTTTCAAAGATCTGAACCACGGGATCGTTTGGATCCAGCCATTTCACCACATCCGACTCTACCCGCAGGCGCGGTAATCCGAAAACGGCAAAAAACGTCAGGACCCCGATTGCACCGATCACTGTCCAGCGGTGCCTCACCACCCAGATGCCTAAGGTTTTCATTGGGAAAACGCCTCCTTCCTTTTCAAAAATTCAACGATTCGACTAAAATCGTTTTTTAGTCGAATCGGCATAAAAAATTTTGGTCTCTGGGTCATGGTCGTTTGCGGATGCCGTGGAGGAGGATTCCCAGGAGGAGGTCCAGGGCTTCGTCCAGATCCAGTTCTTTATCGTCCATGTGGAGTGCAACTCCTGTGGCCAGAGGGTATTCCAGTCCTTTCATTGCCTGGAGAAGGAGGAAGGCGTAAAGGCGTGGGTCTGGAATCTCAAATTCCCCACGTTCCACACCCTCACGAAGGAGTTGTTCCAGGGTATCCAGTTCAAAGGCATCAAACTCCCTGCGTTCCCGCTCCACAAAGGGCATGTGGCTATAGAACTCTTCCGTCATCGCCTTGTAATAAAGCGCGAGGTCCCGAAGTGCATGGAACCGGGTCCGAGCATATAGGATGAGTTTCTCTTCTGGGGTTTTCCCCTGGGCTACGACTTGTTGGAGTTTTGCTCTCAGGATATTGCCTTCGCGGTGGATGATCTCCCGGAGGATATCCTCTTTTGAAGTAAAGTAGTGGTAAAGGGTCGCCTTCGCGATTCGGGCAGCCTGTGCGATCTCTTCCATCGTCGTTTTCCGAAACCCGAACCGTGCAATCAACCCTTTCGCCGCCTGAATAATCTCGTCTGATCT
Source organism: uncultured bacterium (assembly GCA_964422065.1). Lineage (GTDB taxonomy): Bacteria > Hydrothermota > Hydrothermia > WGAB01 > WGAB01 > S141-55. The sequence goes on from CAYQZW010000087.1 coordinate 6,140, forward strand.
TCCCATGATTGTGTCGACCAATTGACCAATTTGGTCTAAAAGGTTAACAGATGAGGGGAGGGTGGGTCAAGGGAACGACTTAGCTCATGAAAAATCTATTCGAAAGGCGAACGATGACTCATTTTAAAATCTACTTGAGATCCTCTATCCTCCTCCCGAAGTCTTTATTCGGGAGGAAGCAAAAATGTCTAAAAAGGAGCTTGATCTTATGACCCGCAAGAAGATTATTCTCGCCTATGCGAAACGATACCAAAGGGCGACCTCCAAGAAGGAAGTTGTTCATGTTGGCAACCCCTGTACGCGGAGTGGTTCAAGATGAACAGATTTTTTCGTGAGCCAACGTCACAACTTCCTGTAGATTCTCTCATGAGGCAATAGGGCCAACACCGGAGCCCCTCCCTGAAACTCCTGTGCACTCTTTCTCTTGACACCTC
>CAYQZW010000088.1:0-1721 GCA_964422065.1 uncultured bacterium
AGTATTCACATCGGCACCAGCCTTGACGATATGGATCCGGCTCCGCAGGAGAGACCCAATGACCAATTCCGGCTTGCCGTCGCCGTCCATGTCGTATGCGTCCACAGCCTTGGCAAACGGATACCGGTCCTCGGAATCGATATTGTCAATATAGCCCTTCACTTCGTAGGTATTCGGACCGGTCGCCTCAATAATCTGAAGTCCGATATTGTTCCAGACCATCACGATGAGGTCCGTATTGCCGTCGTTGTCCAGATCGGTGACATAGCCGCCAACCGAACTTCCACCCCAGCCCAGATCTGTTCGCTTCGCAATAAACTCTTGGTTTACCACGTAGAATCCAGGAAGATCACCGACAATGGAGAAGATATAGGCGTTATCGAAGGCCGTACTCGCGTTGTTCACCCACATCACTTCGTCTACGCCGTCGTTATCGAAATCACCCGCCACAAGGTCTTCGCAGCGATACCGGTCAGGAACCACGGTACCGCCCTGTTCCCAGGCGAATTCGGTAATCTGTGCCACCAACTGATAGTCGTTGTCGTTTCCGGTCCATTCAAATACCCAGAGCCCGACGTGTTGACGGGAGGTATCGCCACCCGCACCGGTCATGGCAACCAGGATTTCGCCCTTACCGTCACCGTCAATATCTCCTGTCGTCACACTCCGGGCTGTAGAGGTATACCCCGTATAGCCAGGTCCGTTGAAGGTCCAGACCTCTTGGAGATTGTTATCGCCTTGAACCTCAAAAACGTGGACCCGACCGCCGTTCTTATAGTCGGTCACGATGACTTCGGGTTTCCCATCTTGGTCGAGATCGACTCCAGCCACAACACTCCGGATATATTGATAGTAGTCGAGACTGGCGTAGAGGGAGTCATCTGGATTATCGGTCCAGACCCGTCCGAAGGTGTTATTGTCGCCGTCATCGGCCAGGGCCAGTCCGGCCCATAGTCCGACGAGGAGGACTGCCCATACCGTCTTCTTCATCATCTCACCTCCTTATCTTTCGTCAACCTCCAACATTAAAAGCGCATCCGAAGCCCAAACCGGTGGGCTTCCTGGAGGCGCCCCACGCCCAAATAGGAGTAATCCAGATAGACCTTCCACGGGCTTTTGGGTTTATAGGTTTGGAACCCCACGCCTGCCGTGAACCCGCCCTCCCGGTCAGTGAGGAAAATCCATCGGTGTCCCAGGCGAAGGGTTAAGAATGGCCCGAGATGGAGTTCCGTTCCTACGTTGAAGTACGGGGTGTTGTCGTTTGGGGTCACGAAATCTATGGCCCAGATGCCCCGGATGAGGGGAGATGTGAGGAATCGAGGTAGAGGGCCAGAAAGACCCACCTGGAATCTCATGGGGAGTTGATAGGCTTCGGTTCGTAAGTCTGCAACCACGTTCGGGGTAGAGTTCGGGTCCCGTTCCGGGTCGATGTTGTAGATAAACCGGGTATCTTCCCCCATCAGTCGCATTTTCCCGCCGAAATTCGCAAAGTTCATCCCGATGTTGATGCCTTTGAGGTAGGTCTTGAAGTGGATCCCGATATCCACACCGAACGTACCGGCCTGCATGTGCCAGATCTTCTCGCCGATGTACTTAAAGGCCATGCCGAAGGAGAATCGGTCGGTCAAGGGCACGCCATAGACCACAGCGACAGCCAGGTCTTGAACCATAAAGGTCTCCCCTGTGCCTTCCGGGTTTTCTTCGGTCCGAACAGGCATCTC
>CAYQZW010000088.1:1821-6527 GCA_964422065.1 uncultured bacterium
CCTTCAACGTGGAAGATATAGAGACCATAGGCGATTTCCTGGCTGTTTTTGTTCAGGAGGTTCCAGGCATGGGTGGAAGGGGAAACATAGCCGGGCTCGCCGGGGAAGTGACGCAAAGTACGAACCAATTCACCGTTGACCGTATAGATGCGGATGATGGCTTCTTCTGGAAGGTTGATGAAGTGCAACTCTCGTGCTCCTCGCCCAAACTGGACACTGGGATCTTTGATCTCCCACTTTGCTGCAACAACGTAAGGGTTGGGAACGACCGCCACTTTCTTCAACTGAGCTCGGATGGAATCCTCTACCGATTGTTGGGCAGTCGTGCGGATGACCAAGGTATCTAAGGTGGTGAAGGGTACATGGAAGAGAAGGTTCATGACATCTCCGGGTTGCGGAGCGATATAGGGCTCTGTGGTGTCATCGTGAGCAAAAATGGCCACCACCCACGGCAAATTCATCCCTTCCTGGAAAATCCATAACACATCATTCCCATTGGGATCGCTGATCATCGTATCCCCATCTGCTTCCGTGAGGCGGAAGTAGACCGGTGTCCGGTGTCGACCCTGGACATAGTAAACAGCAAAACGGAACCCTATCGTGTCAGGGGACCCCCCGTATGATCCATAGCCGACAATGGTCGAATCAAAATCGATTTCGAAATAGCCCTCTACAGGAGCGTTGATGCTCAGGTTTCGGATTCCAAGGTTCGAAGCGCCCCACCATACCACGGTATCAAAACCTGCAGTTGTGTTCTGCAAGGTGACCCTAAAGCCATCCGTGATCGGATTGGAATCTTCCCCGTGGATTTTCTTACTGTGGTCAATTAAGACCGCACCATCTGAAAGACGGACCAGGGAGAACGTGGTTTCAGGAGGGGTCCGCGTAGAAGCGATATCAAACGTAATCCGGTACGAATCCGAAACCACCTCCGAAGGGAGGGCGATGGAGGCGGTAATTTTACCGGTGGTGACCCAGTTTGAGGACAGGGAATCAAAACTCAATTCCGAAGGGATCACCCCGGAGGGCAGCTCTGTCGGGACTACCTCAACCACAGCAGGATTGTTGTCTACGGGGTAAATGGAAGAAAGGAGAGGGGGAAGGTCTAAGGTGGTATCACCCAGGTTATAGGCGGCAATTGCGTACCAATAGTGCTTGCCATTGATGACCGAGGAGTCGGTGAAGGAATGCTGAAGCCCGGTGTCGTCTCCGAGATAGAAATGTACGCCATTTACGTCAATAGGATGAAACCCTGTAATGCCATCGGCCAGGTCAAACTGCGCAATGGGGGTCCACCAGACCAGCCTACCGAAGCCATCGGTAATGGGATCCCCCCACGTTGCACCCCGGTCTTCACTCCGGAAGATCATGTACCCTTCAAATCCGGGGAAATGCTCAGAGAAATCGTCCCAGTAAAGAGTAACATAGCCATTCCCTGGGAGGGCGACGAGGCGCGGTGGTTCCGGAGGCCGAGGAAACTGGTAATTCAACCGATAGATTTGCCGTGCACGCATGGCGTTCTGATAGAGGTCAGCAGAGTCTTGCCCCATGATCAGCGCAATTGAAAACTGCTGGGAAGAGCCCTTGGGCAGCGGGAAGAATCCCGAGGAGAAGACCGAAACGATATCTCCAGGGCCTGGATCGATGGTGTAGTCACCCGGCCGCATAATCTCCAGCATCACAGAGTCATTTCCAGCAAAAATTCCAGCCGTCCCATAAGGGAAAGAGCGGACAGCGGTCAATCCAAGTTCTTCTTTTTCATCCGGATCCAGCGTTTCAAAGTTCGGCTCACCGAGATCGGGTACTCCGTTGCCTTCCCCGAAGTCCCCCGTGCCCGGGATACCATCGCGTCCCACATCATCGGTCTGCGGATCCCAGTCACCATCATCATCAATGCCGTTGTACTGACTCTCATCAATCAAGCCATCGCCATCGTTGTCAATCCCATCGGTGATTGAGGCCTCCGGAGACTCCAAGAACATAAAGCCCAACCAGCCGCATGGATAGGGCCGTCCATCCGCACCGATACCCAGCCCATTCTCATCGTAGTTAAAGACCATATTGTTGGTCGTATCGAAGCCGAACATGTCATCGGCAAAGTCTTGGCCAGGACCACCAATTCGGAAGTCGCCGAAGTATCCCACGACCATGGAATCAATGTCCTTATTCGAAATGTTCGTAACTTTATAGACCCAGATGATGACATCCTCGACGGGTTGTGCGGCCCATTGATAGCCCCGGACTTCTACGCGAATTCCCAGTCCGCGGAGTCCATTTCCCGGATCGTAGACAGGGTTCCCGTAGGGATTCCCCGGGATAAACTCTTCGTTGGCACTGTCCACCATAGCATAATAACTTTCTTGGTCCGCGATGATTTTAGCCACGACAGAATCGCCATCCGGATCCCAGTAACTGAACTGGCCGGCCCAGCTTCCGCTGAGGCTTCGGATAGTGTCTCCCAACTGGCCAACGAAATCTGCCCAGACCTCAGGCCAGGTCTCTGGATAATTTGAGAAGGCAATAGACGGTTGAGCAGGATTCACATACCCAGGAATAGGCTCAAAGTCCTCGTCACCCCCGTCTTGGATAGGATCATCCACAATGGAAATCCATACACTGTCACCGGTTTGTGGATTATAGCCTTTGACGCGTGCACCGAACAGGGGGCCCATCTCGTAAAGGTACTCGTGTCCAGAGTTGGCAGGCCACTCCAATCGAGGCCAGGGATCTACACGGTCTGGTCCGCCGATCGGTCCATGGTTAAAGAATTTGACACGGATTTTGTTGCCCTCGTGTACACCTGCTTTCCGGAGTGCGTGCCCTTTAATGGTCGCCCCCTTTCCGGCCTGTTTCGGGCTAAGTTTGACTGTCGGAGGCAACCATTTTTGCCGCGGGATTCCTGCAATCAACAGGCCTGGAAGAATGACCAAAAGCAAGATCCTCTTCATCTTCGCCTCCTTACATGCTCAAAGAAAGGCCAACGGTAATGGTTCTTGGCGAACTGAAATAGTACGGACGCTTGTAATACCCAGGATCCGCGGATGGACGCGTCATCATCGTAAAGGTCGCCCGTCCGGTGTCTGTATACACATACCGCTCATTCATGGTATCAAAGAGGTTATAAACCTTCAGGAAAATTCGGAGGACCCGATTCTGGAAATCCCACTCCCGGTAAGCATAGAGGTCCACATTAAAGTGGGAAGGACGACGACCGGAGTTCTCTTCCCCACGGAAGGCACCCGTCGTGTCCGTCGGTGTATACGGCAAGCCGCTTCCATATGAAGCAATCAGCGAGATTCCATAGACCTTTGGTTGTGTCCAAGAGACCGTGGCATTGATGCGATGCCGTTCATCCCAATTCAAGGGGATCATCTTTTTCGGTGCCTCTACGCCGTGTCGCAGGTCATAAAAGAGATCTCGCGGTGCAGAGTTCAACCCCTCAGCAATCTGATACGTATAGTCCAACTCTCCGGAGAAGTTTCCTAAATTCCGTGCTTTGAGGTACAAGGTAATTCCCCGTACATTTCCGTAATCGTTGTTGATATAGGTCACGTAATGATCGCCTTGGACCATAGACGGCAGCATCTTGGTGGCCAGGAGGTCACGGATGTCCTTGTAATAACCGATGACTTCGACGCCGAAATGGTCGCCAATGGCCTGTTTAAAACCGACTTCATACGCAATGGTTTTTTGAGGAGCCAGATCTGCATTTCCCATCCATGTACGGTTGGCCTTCTTCTGCCATTCGAACTCAGAGTTGCGATAGAGATAGTACAGAGGAGGGATCTGCGTGAAGTGACCATAGGAAAAATGGAAGACACCGGTTTCGGAGATGGGGAACGCAATCCCCACTCGGGGAGAAAGGGACCACTTCGGCTCCACTGGGCGGTAGCCCGGGAATGGCCGGTTCGGATCGCTCCAGATCATCGGACTCGGAGCAGAATCGTTCACCCAGATCTTCCAGTTTGGATCAAAGTAGTCAAATCGGAGCCCTACATTGACAATGATGTCCTTGAACTCCATTTTGTCCTGTATATAGGCCGCCAATTGAGTAGGATCGTGGGTATAAACATTCAGTTCATAAATGGTATCGCGAACGGGGAGGGCTGGCGGCGTCGTATCGGGATTGGTGACGTACATCTCAAATCGGTGAACTTGATAACGCTGGGCCTCCACTCCCCACTTAAAGAAATGGTTCTTGGTCCACTGATAGGCGAAATCTACTTTGCCAATGAGCGTTCTCGTGTAACGCTTAAACCAAAGGGTCGAGACCCCGCCTCTGTAAAATTGGTGGTTGGAGAGGAAGTACCCCCAATAAGGGAATTTGTAAGCGGGAGAATAGTAGTCATCGTAAACGAACTGCCGTAACTCACGGTAGGTGTACCCAAACTTTACGGTGTAGGTGAAGTTTTTCGTGGCCATATGGGTAAAGGAAAAGATCCCTGTGTAACTTTTCTGAATGTGGTGAGGATTCGACAGCGGGGTCCACAAAAGAACATGATTGCCCAGGGAACTGTAAGACTTGTAATGCCGGTAATCGTAAATGCCGGTAAAGTAAATCTTAATGTTGGGATTGGGAACGTATGTGATCTTTGTGTCATAGAAGTAATTGTTGTACGGATTCATGGGAACCCGTGAGCCGTCGCCATGTCCGATAGTATCCTCGCGGGTATCCGTAGGCAGGTATTTGCTATAGCCAAACAGCC
>CAYQZW010000089.1:0-6478 GCA_964422065.1 uncultured bacterium
GAATCGGTACTCCAGGACCTTTCGCTCCCGCTTGGTCAGGGTGCTCAGAGCCTCCATGAGTTTCTCACGGATCAGGGTATCCCGGGCCACCTCAAACGGGGTCTTCTGGGTCTGGTCCACCACGAATTCGCCCATCACGCTATCCTTTTCTTTGCCGACCGGTTTCTCCAGGGAGATCGGTTCACGTGCGGCATGCAACGCCTGTTTCACCTTATCCACCGGCATATCCAGGTACTCGGCGACCTCTTCCAGGGTCGGCTCCCGGCCCATCTCCTGCATCAGGGCCCGGGTCGCGCGGGAGACCTTGGTGATGGTCTCGATCATATGGATCGGCACACGGATGGTCCGGGACTGGTCTGCAATCGCACGGGTAATGGACTGGCGGATCCACCAGGTGGCGTAGGTGGAGAACTTGTAGCCTTTCCGATAATCAAACTTCTCCACTGCCTTGATGAGCCCGGCGTTTCCTTCCTGGATGAGGTCCATGAACTCCAAGCCGCGGTTCATGAAGCGTTTGGCGATGCCGATCACCAGTCGGACGTTGCCTTCCACCATCTTCGTCTTGGCCCATTCCAGACGCTTCTCCTGTTCTTCAATCTTCTGAATCTGACGTTTGGCCGCCTGGATATCCATGCCCAGTTGGTCGCGGATCTTGTCCAAGGTGTTCCGGATATCCTTCATTCGGATGGAGATCTCGTAGAGGCGCGTCTCCTCTTCCGGGGAAGGCTCTCCGCCTTTCTCTTGCACCCGTTCCATGATGGCGTTGGCCTCTTCCTGGAGTTCCTGGTACTCCTTTTCCAGTTCTTCGTACTGCTTGACAGTCTCTTTGAAGCTCTTGACGATATCTCGGACCATCTTGAACTGCGGCTTCAGGCGGTCCAGTTTCCGGATGATGGTCTTCAAAGTATCGCGGAGTTTCTTCCGCTGGTCGGAACTCAGATGTGCATCCCGATCCCAGAGGGGCATGACCTTCTCAATCCGCTCTTTCAGGAAATCAAAGGCTTTGAAGACCCTGCGTTTCTCTTCAATGTTCTTCTGGCGGGATGTCCAGTACCGGGAGTCCACCTGCACCAGTTCCTCAATCTGCACAATGTTTTTCCGGGAGAGTTCCATCTGGTGGAGGAGTTTGGTCAGGCCGTATTTGGTGCGGAAGATGAGGTGCATGATCTGTGTCCGGGCATCGTCGAGGGTAGAGGCGTACTCCACTTCCTGTTCTTTGGTCAGCAGGCCCAAGTTGGAGATTTGGCGAAGGTAGGTCTTGGCCGGGTCATCGCCCGTCTGCTGGAACTCGGTATCCTCGTCCAGCCCCTGGGACCGTCTTTTTTTCTTTTTCTTCTTTTTCTTCTGGGGCAATTCTTCCTGATCGTAGACATCCACCCCCTCATCCACGAGAGCCATAATCAACTCATCCACGAGTTCCCCCTCGGAGTAAATCGGGGGCAACAACTCGTTGATCTCCTGGTAGGAGATCCGGCCCTTCTTTTTGGCGAGTTCAATGATCTCCTGAAAGACCTCTCGCTTGGTTCGGACCAAAGGCTGTTTGGTTTTGGTCTCCATGGGCATCAACCTCCCTATGAATTCTCAGGGTTTTCTCTTGTCAACCCCAACACTTGGTTTTTCAATTCCTCAATTTCCTTCAAAAAGGCATCTTCTTCAGAAGACCCCGGCCCGGTTCGGATCCGGGTATGGAGTCGTTTCTTTCGGATTTTTTCCTTGACCCATCGGACCCATTGAGTAGGGTCAATTTTTTCGGTTTCCAGTTGCCATTGGACTACCTGTTGTCGAAGTGTGGCCGAAGCCTCGGCCAGGATTTGCTCCTTCGGAAGGCCTTCCCGAAGGCGTTTGACGATCCGGGCAGCCTCAGGATTTTCGAACACCGAGGGATCCAGTTGCCGAAGTTCTTCCGTAGTCTCGTCCTGACTCATTGCAAGCGCCACCAACTTGAGTTCCCAGTGAGGTTCCGGTACGGATGGTGCCGGCGACGGAGAGACCGCAGGCATGCTCTGGACATGCTCCATGGCCGCTTCCAATCGTTTCCGGTCATAGCCGTATTTCTCTTGGATTTCTGCCAAATACGCCTCTTGCAAAGCGGGGTCCTTGGCTCGTGCCAGAGCCTCCGCCAACTCCCGGAGTTGCTGGGTCCGGGTCCGGACGTCCTCCGCCTTCTCCCGCAAGTAGAAGTCAAGGATACCGACGGGCTGTTCCAAAAAGTGTTTCAACGTTTCTGGTTCTGACGCAGCGAGGTCAGCCGGGTCTCGGCCCTCGGGCAAGAGCACGACCTCCGGGAATCCTCCTGCCTGAAGGATGACCGGGATGGTCCGCTTGGCCGCCTTGATCCCGGCGTCGTCACCGTCAAAGACCAAGGTCATCCTCTGAGTACTCCGGGCCAGCAGTGTTGCCTGGGCCTCGGTAAAGGCCGTACCCAGGGGTGCCACGGTATTCTGGAATCCCGCTTGATGCATCAAAAGGACATCCATGTAGCCTTCCACGATAAACACTCGGTCCGCTTTCCGAATGTGTTCCCTGGCCTGGGTGTAGCCATAAAGCAGTCGGCCTTTCTTAAAGACCAGGGTCTCCGGCGAGTTCAGGTATTTCGGTTGCTGGGTGTCCTGGAGCGCCCGACCGCCGAACCCCACGCACCGCTCCATGGTATCAAAGATCGGGAACATCAATCGGTTCCGGAACAAGTCGTACTGTCGACCGTCGGATGTCGTCATCAGAAGCCCCGCCTGCTGCAAAAGGTCGCGGGTGTAGCCTTGTTTTTCGGCTTCTTTTAAAAGGTCCAGACCCGAGGGTGGTGCGTAGCCCAGTTGGAATGTCCGGATGGTCGTATCCCGTAGTCCGCGCTGTCGCAAGTAGTCCACAACCGATTTCGCGTGAGGTTGCCGGAGTTGTTTGTGATAATAGATACGTGCAAAATCCAAAATCCGCAAGAGGGGGGCCCGCTGATCCTTCCCCCGCCCGTATTCGATGGTGATCCCCAGGCGATGCGCAAGGGATTCCACCGCCTCCTGAAAATTCAGACCCTCGGTCTGCATGACGAATGTGAACAGGTTGCCTGAGGCCCCACACCCAAAACAGTGATAGACCCCTTTGTCCGGATCCACATAAAAGGAGGGGGTCTTCTCCACATGGAACGGACAAAGTCCCTTGTAAGACTTTCCAGACCGTTTGAGTTGGACCCGCTCGCTCACCAGGTCGAGGAGGGAAAGCCTCAACTTGATCTCTTCAATCGCCTCACTGAATTTCATGGTTTTCTGGAAAAGGGTTCAGACTTCATAGAGGGCATCTCGAGGGACCTCAATCTCGTGTTTGCCGATCCGGACATAGTAGCGGCCGTCTCGAGTGCCCACAAACTCACCGATCCACCCAAAGGGCTTGATCCGATAGGGTTTGCCTACGACCGGATTCTCGGCCTTCCGGGTAAAGACATCCATCTCCGTGGCCTTCATGGCGGCCTTCTTGCGCACGCCGGAGACGACTTTGAGGCCTTTCTGTTTCTGTGAAGCGGCTTTGCGGAGTTCTTTGCGGAGTTCCTCGGCTTCCCGCTGGACCTCCTGAAGAATCTTTCGGGCCTGAAGTTTGGCGATCTCCAATTTGCGTTCGGCCATCCGCTCCACCTGTGCCTCACGGTTCCGGAGTTCCTGCTCCAGTTGGAAGAGCCGGAGTTCCTTTTCTTCCAGTTCCCGTTTCAGTCTCCGCAAGCCCGCCTCAAACTGCATCAGGGCCTCCCGCGCCTCGGCAACGATGTCCTCTGGAATGCCGACCCGGATGGCGGTTTCCAGGGCTCGGCTCTCTCCCGGTGCCCCCACTTCCAGATGATACGTCGGCTGGCCGGTGACCGGGTTGTAGCCCATAGAGGCGTTCATCATGCCCTCCGCCTGCTCCACCAGGTCCTTCAATGGACCCAGGTGGGTATTGGCAATGACGAACACGCCTCGTCTCTGGAAGGCCCGGAGGATCGCAAAGGCCAGGGCAGCCCCTTCAGAAGGATCCGTAGAGGCCAGGAGTTCGTCAAAGAGGACCAAATCGCCGGGTTGGGCCTGCTCCAGGGCTTCCTTGGTTTCTCGGATGACACTGGTAAAACTGGACTCCCCTTTCAAAAGATCCTGTTCGTCGGTGAAGCCAATGGCGTACAGATGCTGGGGAAGATAAAGCCGGGCCTCCTTGGCCGGGATGGGAATGCCGGCCTTGGTCATCAACAACAGAAGCCCCACAGTCTTCAAGGCCACCGTCTTTCCTCCGGCGTTAGGCCCAGAGATGAGCAAAATCCCCGTCCGCAACTCCAGGGTCAACGGGACCGTCCCCTCAAAGCCCTTTTCCAAGATCAACAGGGGGTGCCGGGCCTCCTTCAAGACCCATTCCGGGGATCGGGTGATCTCCGGGATGATGCCATCGTTTTGGAGCCCGAACCACGCCTTCGCATAAAGGACCTCCAGGGTGCCGAGGTCCTGATACAGACGTTCCAGAAAGAGCGCATTCCGGTAAACCTGGTCGGAGAGTTCCCGAAGGATCCGCTCCACTTCACGACGTTCTTCTTCTTCCCGACGTTTCAACCGGTTCTGTGCCTCAATCACCTCCAGGGGCTCGATGTAAATGGTCTCTTCGGTGGAGGAATAGCCGTGCACGACCCCCTGAATCTTGACGTGCGACTTGAGGGGCAACACGTACCGTCCGTTTTTCAAGGTGACGAAGTTCTCACGGAGCAGACCGCTTTCTGCGTACTTCCGTTTTAGGGTCTCCATCCGTTGGAGGACTTCTTTCTCCGCTTCCCGTTTCGCCTTGCGGATCCGGGCAAGTTCAGGGGACGCCGTATCCAGAATCTCCCCCTCGTCGTTGAGGGTTCGCAGGATGGCGGTCTTTAGGCCTTCCAGGACCTTAGGGTCCAGGACCCGGGATTGGAGTTCTGTGCCGAAGATGGCATCAAAGATCCATTCCGCGGCCTGGATGAAGTCCCGGATGCGCAAGAGGTCAGGTGGGGTGAGGAGACTCCCAGCCTTGGCCTTGTCCAAAGGGACCGAAGGGGGGACCCTGGAGAAGTCTAACCGAAGGCCCTGCTGGATTTGATCCATCATCTGGCCGACCTGATGCAGGGCTTCCTGGACCCTCTCCAGGTCCGATTCGGGCGAGAGGTGTTCCAGGGACTTCAGGCCGGGCTCCGAGAGGATCTGCTCCCGAAGCAGGGCCTTGATTCGGTCAAACTCCAAACGGTCCAGGGTCCGGGTTTCAAGCATGATGGGTCAGTCTTGAAGTTTTCGCATTCTACGGAGCATCCTCCTTCGGGCCGCCATGAGCTCCTTCCGCCGGCGCTCTGACGGCTTCTCATAGAACTGGATGCGTTTCACATCCTGGAGGATGCCGTCCTTCGTGACCACCTTCCGGAACCTCCGGAGGAGGCTATCGAAGGACTCGCCGTCCCGCAAACGGACACCTGACATAGGCTTCACCTCCTTCGGGTCGTTTTTTGCGCCTCCTCACCCCGAACCAAAGACCTCTTTCAAACGATTTTTCATGGAAGAAGCGGCATCGTCAGCCGATGCCCGACCATCTTCGTATTTCTTCAATTCTTCCAGCAGTTTCCGATATTCCCCGCTGACCTTCTTCGGGACATGGATGATGACCCGCACATAGAGATCCCCTGTCCCTCCCTCCAATTTGGGCATCCCTTTGCCTTTGAGCCGATACACGGTGTGGCTCTGGGTCCCGGGCGCCACCCGGAAGGACAACTTGCGTCCAAACAGATCCTGGACCTCTACTTTGCCACCCAGGACCGCAACACTATAGGGGATTTCCAGGTCCATCTCAAGGTCATCCCCTTTGCGCCGAAAAACAGGGTGGGGCTTCTCCTGGATCATCACGTAAAGGTCGCCCGGTGGGCCACCCCAAGGCCCGGCATGTCCTTGGCCCCGGAGGGTGAAATACTGGCCCTCCTTGATCCCCCGCGGGATCTCAATCTCAATCATGGAGGTCTTTTTCACCCGGCCCGTGCCCTGACACACCGGACAGGGATCGGAGATCGTCCATCCCCGGCCTTCACAGTCCGGGCAGGTCACGGTCCGGACCATATCAAACATGAACATCCGGGACCGGGTCTGGATCATACCGGTGCCCCCACACGTGGTGCAGGTGGCCCGTTGGCCACTCTTGGAGCCCGTGCCGTTGCACTCGGTACACCGCTCGTATCGGGTGAGGCGGACCTTTTTCCGGACGCCCCGCGCAATCTCTTCCAACGTCAAGGGGATGGTGATCCGGATATCCTCACCCCGGACCCGGGTTTCCCGGGGTGCGGCCCGGCGGCGGGAAGGCCGGGTCCGGACCCCTAAGGTCTCAAAGAGGTCCTCAAAAAGGGTCTCAAAACCGGTCCCCCGGAAAATGTCCCGGAGGTCATCAAAATGGGTGAAATCTTGCCAGGTAAACCCACCCTCTCGGAAGTGTGGCGACACCCCTTCATGGCCGTACATGTCATAAAGCCGTCGTT
>CAYQZW010000090.1:0-6445 GCA_964422065.1 uncultured bacterium
AAAAACTCAACGTCTCTGCCAAAGCCATTTCTTTGAGCTTTTCTACCAGGCTACGGATCTCCCGGGAAAAGTCTTCCTGGAGGACTTGGAGGGTGGGGCGCGTGTCGAGAAGTTGCAGATTTTGGTCCAGGACTTCAAGGGTCTTTTGGGCTTCTGCTTCGACCCCATCCAGTCCACTGATGAACGCTAAGTCGCTGATCTCCACAAGATTTTTCCTCAATTCCACCAGGGCTTCCTTCAATCGCTTGGCATCGAGGGGACCCGGAGGGCCGGGCTTGAGATCCCGAATGGTTTCGTAAATCGCTCTCAACAACGGGATTTTTTCCTTTTGTTGTTCAGGGATGTATTCGCTTGGAGCATCGACCATGCCAATGCGCTCATCATCCTCCAATGTCTTTTGAATTCTTCGTGCAGAAGCGATGTCCGGGACCATCAATATCCCAAAGTCAAAAGACATGTTAAATTTCTCGGAGACCCGATTCTGGAGATCCACGGAAGGGACTTTAGGCAAGAGTGCCAAAGAGTTGTATTCATACCGGAGAAAGAGCAAGCCAGAGCCCAAGAAGAGGGTGGTGACAATCCCTGCGGAGATGAGGAGCTTGGGATGTCGGATGATTCTGCGACCCAATGTTTCCATCATTTCCATGTCGACACGATGGAATGTCCGGCGTGTGCGTTTCTTGGCTTCCCACAGATAGAGGAGCGGAGGGAGAACGAGAAAGACGGCGATGAGGCATAGGAGCAATCCCAGGCCGACTACAATCCCCATCTCCCGGATGCCATCGAAGTCACCAAAAATGAGGGAGAAAAACGCAAAGCTGGTCGTGATTGCCCCGATGAAGACCCCATGCCCTGTTTCTGAAAGAGCAATCTGAATGGCCTCTTCGAAGGGCTTGCCCTTCCCTTGTTCTTCTTGGAATCTGGACAAGAGATGAATGGTAAAGTCTACCCCCAATCCCAAGAGGATCGGAGCTATAATTGAGGTCACCACATTCAACCGACCGACCAGGATTTGGGTGAGTCCAAGGGTCCACACAATGCCCATGACAAGGGGGATGGCAGCAATCAGGGGAGCCTTAAAGCTTCGGAAGGACACGACGAAAAGACCCAAGATTAAAATTAGGGCTAAGATTCCGGTAAGTTTTAAGTCCCGCAAAATGGCGTTCCATTCCTCCGCCATCATCTGCACCATGCCGGTGAGTTGGACCTTTACGTCCGGGAATTGGGGCTGTACAGCCTGGATTTCCTGTTGAACCCGTTGGGACATCCCTTGGAAAAATCCCATGTTATGTTCCGGATTCGTGGGCTTTAAGATCATGAGGAGCATCTTTCCGTCCTCAGAGATATAGTAGCCGTCCTCAACGATCTCTCTCCCGGACATCTGTGGATCTGTCCACATGCTTTCTAAGGCGTCCTTAATCTCTTTGGGGGTTCCCTGTCCACTGATGTAGGCACTTTGGGCCTGCAGGAGTTTTCGAATCCCCTTTAACCCGCGTTTTAATTCCTTTTCCTCCTCCGATAAACTCTGGTCTTCAGAATACTCATAAAGACGCCGGTTGAGTTCATCATAAAAGGAGGTGAGACCTGGACGCTGCAAGATCTTCCTCAGCCAATGACCCGGCTCCAGGTCTTTTTGTAAGGTCTTAAGGTCTTTTGTGTCCAAAAAGTAAAGCCCGTAATGCTGGAAAAAGTCGAGATCTACCTTGTAGTCAATCATCCGGATATATTCAGGATATCGGGCGAATCTTGTTGCGAGGGTATCTGCCATCGCTTTGGCGTCCTCGATGTTGTCGGTTTCCAACACAACGAGTAAGAGATCGGTTCCTCCAAATTCTTCCGTGATGGCTTCGTACTGCTGAAATCGCTCATCCTCTCTCGGCATGAGGTTAATGAACCCCAGTTCGATCCGGAGTTTCAGCGCGAAGAACGTCGCAAGAAGGGTCAATAGAACGGCGAACCCGATGAAGTACCAAGGGTATTTGGATGTGAGACGCGCAAGGACCTCAAAAACCGGCTTAAGACCTGGGAGTTTGAAGCGGGTTTTCATCACCGTGCCTCCTTTCCCTACGTATGCCACCGCATCTCTTGCCCATCTGGCTCTTTACGGGCCAGGTGAACAAGCATCCACGCATGGAACTGCGGAAACATCCCACTCCATTTCTCATATTCTGGCATCACTGAACACCACCGTTTTGTGTCTTATTGATCCATGCCTCTTGCCTTATCGTCAGCCATCGTCCGCATGAGATGGTCCCATCAAGAGGGGGTGCGAATGCAGCCTCAACTTGACATCCAATTCTACGGCCTCATATAATACTAAGGCTCATAGTAATTAGAAACAAGTCCCTTAAAGGAGGTTCCCATGAGGAAAGGGTTGGTCATACTCAGTGTAGTGGGGGTACTTGTCCCCGAGATCTTTTTTGCTCAAGGCCCAGGAGTTCGATCCCTCCAAGAACGCTATGCCCGCACCGCTCAAACCCAGGAAATCATGGGCAAAGCCATCTGGGTCGGAGACTCCCTATTGCCAGCATTTAAGGCAGCAAACCCGGAGGCCCTATCTCTCTTGGATGCGGATAGCGTTTGGATTTTTCAGGTCCTCCTCAACACCCACTCACCGTCTGTAAACTTTACAAAATACGCCTTCGGGGAAAGACCCTATCTCCAAATCAACCAAGGAGAACGCCTAAAAATCTGGAAATGGATCCAGGGTCCAAGCATGATGCCCTCTCACCACATGAATGGCTTCCTTCTTTTCAAAAAACGCGAGGGCAACGCTAAAAATATTCGCCTGGTTCTCCCGGAACTCTTCGGGGATTCCCTTGTGTTTTCTTGGGACCGTACACCGTAAGAAACGATGACCGCTTGGCCTCTCTACGGGCTCCCCTTCGTAGCTGGGGTTGTCTCCTTTGCCTCCCCCTGTATCATTCCCATGGTCTCCGTCTACTTGTCTCTCATCACCGGATTGAGCATGGAACAACTGCTCCAGACAGACCTCCGAACTCGTCTCCGTAAGGGAATCATCCTTCATACCCTGTATTTCATCCTCGGGTTTACCCTTGTTTTTACGATCGCGGGAGGATTCGCTGGCTGGCTTGGCAGAATTCTCCGCGATTATTTACACATCTGGGAAAAGATCGGTGGGGTGTTTGTGGTCCTTTTCGGCCTCCATCTCGCGGGCTTCTTCCGGATCCCTTGGCTCGAAAAACTCAAACTCAATCTCCGACTTGAGACCCGATCCGCCCCCACAGGTTTTCTGGGTGCCTTGCTCATCGGGTTCTTTTTTGCCCTGGTGTGC
The DNA here is from genome assembly GCA_964422065.1 of uncultured bacterium. GTDB lineage: Bacteria > Hydrothermota > Hydrothermia > WGAB01 > WGAB01 > S141-55. The sequence continues at coordinate 3,296 of CAYQZW010000090.1, forward strand.
TCTCACTGCATCGCCCCGATGCTCTACTCCACATTGATCTACTCCGGGTTCCTCGCAACACCCCAGTTGGGAGCACTTTCCATGTTCTCCTTCTCCATCGGGCTGGGCATCCCCTATCTCCTGGTCGCCATTTTCCTCTCCGCAATCCTGACTCGCATCAAACGAGCCCGGACGTTCCTTCGAGGGGTCAACGTTGTCAGTGGGATCCTCTTAGTGGCTCTTGGGATCGTGATGCTGCTCGGAAAATTCACCCTCCTCTCCAGCATTCTATCTCGAGCCTTGCCGTATCGGCTACCGATAGGAATGTAATCCGTTTCTATAAAACATCGTCAAAGGAGGAAAAGCATGGCCGTTGCATTCATCCTTGCGCTCACTATGGGGTTTTCTCAACTCCAGCTGTCCCAAGATTCCTTGGATTTCGGGGTCATGGGCTGGCACGATACGACGGGAGTCATAGAGCTTGTAAACACTGGAAAAGATACCGTCACCATCGTCGAGGTCTCAACCTCCTGTGGGTGCACTACTGCATCGATCGACTCCCAAATCATTCCTCCTGGCAGGCATGCAAAACTCACCGTCACCTTTTCTCCAGCTTCTCATCAGATCCAGGGTGAGGTCTATCGGGAAGTCTATATCCGCACGAACAGGGCCTCTGACTCCCTCTTAACGCTTAGAATTTACGCAAAGGTCATCCCCCCGTCGTGGGCGGTCAACCAAACACTACCACAGGAGATTCTCCAGGCCCCTGGCTTGCGAACGGCCTACGGGTATGTCCTGGAACACCGGGACGAGATCGCCCAATTTCCTTGCTATTGTGGATGTGGGACAAAGGAACAACACCAAAACCTCGCGGATTGTTATGTTCAAAATGAGAAGTTTCAAGCCCATGCCTCAACCTGTGCCATTTGTGTCTCCGAGGTCTTGGACATCATCAAACTTCGCCGCCAGGGGCAATCTTTGGAGGAAATCCAACAATACATCAAAAATACCTATCAATCGATGGAGGGGCAACATCCCTAAGGAAAATTCCTCTCAATCTCCTCTTCCCATGCAACGACACGATGGTCTTGATTCCCCAATCCGCTGTACGCCCTTCCTGGAGTCACCCGGGGTGAGGGATTGGAGATGGGGGCGGGGATTTGTTAGGGCTTTCGGAGTTTTGCGATTTCCTGGAGGACTTCGGGGTTGACCAGGGCGGAGGTGTCGCCCGGGTCCCGGCCGAGGTAGGCGGCCTTCAGGAGTCGCCGCATGAGTTTGGCGTTCCGGGTCTTGGGGATGTCGGAGACGAAATGGAGGTCTTTGAGGGCCAGGGGCTTCCCCATCTTCTGGATGACGCGTTGTTTGAGGCGCTCGGCGAGGTCCGGCTCGGGCTGGACCCCTTCTTTCAAAGCCACGAAGGCGACGGGCACCTCGCCCTTGACGGCATCCGGGACACCGATCACCGCGGCCTCCCGGACCGCCGGGTGTTCCACGAGGACCGATTCCACTTCGGCCGGTCCCACGCGCTTGCCCGCGACCTTGAGGGTATCGTCGGCCCGGCCCAGGATGTACCAGTAGCCTTCTTCATCCACCAGGACCAGGTCGCCGTGTTCCCAGACCCCGGGCCACCGGGCCCAATAGGTCTGCAGGTATCGTTCTGGGGATTGCCAGAATCCTCGGGTCATCCCGGGGTTATGGTTCTTGACCACGAGGTACCCAGGCTCCCCGACGACCGGATTGCCCTCTTCGTCCCAGGCCTCAGCGTCCACGCCGGGCACCACGGTATTGAACGACGCGGGTTTCAATGGCAGGGTGGGATAACAGCCCAGGATGCCCCCGGAGATCTCGGTGCCACCGGAATAGTTGATGATGGGGGCGCGGTTTTTGCCGACATGTTCTAAGGTCCAGCGCCAGGGGTCGGGGTTCCACGGCTCGCCGGTCGAGCCGATCAGGCGCAGTGTAGGCATTTTGTGCCGGTCTACCCACCCGTTGCCCTTCGGGATCAGGGCGCGGATCAGGGTCGGCGTGATGCCCAGGACCTGGATGCCGTGCCGTTCCACCAGGGCCCAGAGCCGGTCGGGCGCAGGATGATCGGGCGAGCCGTCGTAGAGGACCATGGTCCCGCCCAGGATCAGGGTCCCCAAAATCAGCCACGGCCCCATCATCCAGCCGAGATCGGTCACCCAGTAGATCCGGGTTCCCGGCTTCACGTCAAAGAGGAAGTACATGTCCTGAGCGGCTTTGAGGGGGAACCCGGTGTGGACATGGACGGTGGCCTTGGGTTTGCCGGTGGTGCCGGAGGTATAGATCAGCATGAACGGGGTCTCGCTCTCCACAATCTCCAGGGTGCCCTGGCCTGGCGTTGCCTGGTCCAGGGCCTCGTGGAGCCACCGATCCCGATGGGGATGCCACGGCATATCCAGCCCGGTCCTTCGGACCACAAAGACGGTCTCCACGGACGGGACCTGTGGGAGGGCATCGTCCAGGACGGCTTTCATGGGGATGGCCTTGCCGCGACGCATGAGGCCGTCGGCGGTGATCACGATCCGGGCTTCGGCGTCCTGGAGCCGGGTAGCAATCGCGCCCGATCCAAAGCCGGAGAACAGCGGGACCGCGATGGCGCCGATCCGGGCCGTGGCCAACAGGGCCATCGCGGTTTCCGGGATGAGGGGGAGATGGATCCCGATCCGGTCACCTGGCCGGGCCCCGGCGTTCCGGAGCGCGGCGGCAAGCCGCTCCACGGCCTGAAGGAGTTCGGCATAGGTATACGTCCGGACGTTGCCTTCCTCACTTTCAAAGATCAGGGCGGGTGCGTCCCCTTTGCCCATGGTGAGCCAGCGGTCCAGGGCCGCGTCGGTCAGGTTGGTCCGCGCGCCCACAAACCACCGGGTCCACGGTTTGCCCCTGGAGTCGTCCAGGATCCGGGACGGCGGGGTGTGCCATTTCCAGCCGATGACCTCCAGAAAGGCCTGCCAGAACCATTCGGGATCTTCAATGGAAAGCCGGTGGAGTTCTCGTTCTGAAGCGAGGTGATGGATGCGAAGGAAGGCCCGAACATTCGCCTCCTGCAGATACGAATCGGAAGGGGTCCATGCAATGGTGGAGTCTTTCATGGCTAATTTTTAAAGGATGGCTCACAGACCGTCAATCCAGGCCGGACCGCAGGGCTTT
>CAYQZW010000091.1:0-5990 GCA_964422065.1 uncultured bacterium
CCGCAGGTTCTCAACGAGTTCTCGGATCGCGAAGGGCTGATCTCCTGCGGGCTGATAAGGGGCCACCAGTTTAAATTTTGCCATACTGATTAAGGTAATGGACCCCCTCGAAAATTGCAATGGAGAGAACCCCCGGCAACACAAGTTTGACGAGAGATCACCATCTCCGAGGGAATCAAAAAGACCATCCTTTTCCCTGCATCATTTCATTTTTCCATCTCATCTTGACTTCATCAAAATCATATATTAACATGGTCTCACAGAGGATACTGAAGGGAGGTGATTCAATGAGGGGGAAAGTGAGCGTGTGGGTCGTGCTTGTGGTGTGTAGCATCCTTCTTTTTGGGGGACGCTCTAAAGCCGGTAGCACAAAGCGAGTAGAAATTTCAGTAGCTTCACTGATGCCTGGATTTCCAACCCCGGTTCACCCCCTCAGCATTCAAGTGGTGTACATGGATTCAAGCCCAAACCAATACACCTTTTGGACCCAGGTTTCTGACCCGGTATTCTTTGGAGAAAATGGTCAGTATGTTTTGCTGAGTGCCCGTACTTTTCCGCTTCCGGGGTCTAATGACCCCCACGCGCTGAGCGTGGTCGCCAGCCAAGATGGAGGGGCAAACTTTTTGGTTATCCACGGCATTGATCTTGGATACAACCCTTCTGCTACGATCCAGGCTGGGTTTCCCGTATTTTCATATACCAAAATTGGGGGACTAACGGCCTGCATCACCTTGGATTGGTCTGGGCAATGGAGCGGAGAAGAAACCCCAAATGAAGGGGCACACCGAGCCCTCCCTTTGCCTCTTCCTGACAACCAACATGTCCTGGTGCTGATTTCTTCCGCTACTTCCGGCCTCATGTACGGCATTTATGATGCCATCCAAGGCTCTTTTGAACTTCTACCCACGGTCCTGGATCCCGCGTTTGACCTCACGGGCGTGGACATCTTAGGAGACATCGCGGCGGTATTCGGATTCAATGCGAATGGAGAACTTGCCTACTATCTCTATGATGCGGCCAATAACTCCTGGTCCGGACCCACGCCTCTTCACCAGGTTCCCGTAGAAACGCTCCCCAATGGGGAGGTCTTAGGGGCATACGATTGGGCGGACGGCATCCTCCTGAATGATGGAACCCCCATGATGGTGGTCGGGATGGCGGATATTTCCGGCATGGATACGGTGGCAGCGGACCGCACGATTTGGGCCGTTACACCCGACACAGCAGTGCAGATCCTTGGAGCCCAAAGCACCGACCCCGCTTGGCATCACGCCTATGTCCAACTCGCGATTGACCGTTCTTCCGGGATCGCCTATGTGTTCTGGAACCAACTTGATACCTGGTATGGGGATACGCTTCATGGCTACGGCACCTGGGACATCTGGGTCTCCACCTCGGCCGATGGGGGCCATACGTGGACAGACCCTCAGAATCTCACCGCCACCCCGGGGGTAAACGAGGGGATGTTTCAGGTAGCGAAACGTGTTGTAAACGGCCGCGCATGGATGGCCTACCTGAGGGCAATGGGCTCCATAGACGGCGATCTCTACTCCGATATCATCACTGGTGTGCCCTTTGGGGGTGTCCATCCGGTTTACATCTACCTGGGCTACGTGGATGTCGTCGGGCTCTCCGGTCCCCCACCCTTCTCCACTCCTTCGCTTCAAGCCCAGATCGTCGGTCAAACGTTGCGTCTCACTCTTCCCACCGCAAGCCCCATCCAGGTCACGCTCTACGATGTCACAGGGCGCCGTCTCTACCGCACCACATACTCTTTCGCCCGGGGGACACACGAGATTCCTCTCCCGACCCAATCCCTCAGATCGGGGCTATACTTCGTTTCGATCCAAACCCAGGGTACTGCTGCAACCCTCAAACTCGTTCGTCCGTAAGCGCCTGTATCTCTTGAGGGACCTTTCACTGGGGAACCACCCCGTTCGGCTTCTATTTACTCAAATCCCAAAAGGGCGTAAGATAGTGAGACATGTCGTTTGAAATCCAAACGGCAGGAAGGTGAAGTTCCAGAAACACCAAAAGGAGGTTTGACCATGGAACTGAGCAAGAAGATCGAAAAGGCCCTCAACGACCAACTTAACGAAGAACTCTACTCTGCCTATCTCTACCTTGCCATGTCCGCCTATTTTGAGGCAGAAGGGCTTCCGGGGATGGCACACTGGATGCGGGTCCAGGCCAAGGAAGAAGTCGGCCATGCCATGAAGTTCTTTGATTACCTCAATGAGCGGAACGGCCGGGTGATCCTCCAGGCCCTCAAAGCACCTCCCGCAGAATGGAAAGGGATCAAAGACGTCTTTGAACAGGCACTCAAACATGAACAGCATATCTCCAAGCGGATTTACGACCTGATGGACCTGGCCCATAAAGAAAAAGACCACGCCACCCACGAGTTCCTGGAATGGTTCGTAGAAGAGCAGGTAGAAGAAGAAAAAAGCGTTCAGGAGATCCTGGATAAGATCCGACTGGTCCAAGACTCCCCTACCGGGTTTTACTTGCTGGATCAGGAACTCGGCAATCGGAAAGAATAGGGGGTTTACCGGGAGGGGGTGGTCGGAGTCCCTGGATATGGCATCTCAAAAACCCAAAGAATACTGGAAAGAACGGGAGATCTTGAACGACCTCGTCTTTCGGTATGCAGGCCAGGCGACCAAACGGTTCTTCCGTCTGGATCACCAGGTCTATGAAGACGGGGCACTCCCACGGAAGACGAAAGAACTCATGGGACTGGTTGCGTCCCTTGTGCTCCGCTGTGACGACTGTATCCGGTATCACCTCGTCCAATGTTTCCATCTCGGGCTCACCGACTCTGAACTGGAGGAGGCCTTGGCTGTGGGCTTGATCGTTGGGGGATCCATCGTCATCCCCCATCTCCGTAAGGCTTGGCAATTCTGGGAAGATCTGAAACGCGAAGGCGATCCCATAGATGACCATGGCTGAGTACCGTGTAGAGCAAGATTCCATGGGCGAGGTTCGGGTCCCCGCCTGGGCGTATTGGGGAGCTCAGACCCAAAGGGCCATCGAGAACTTCCCCATCTCCGGGATTCGGATGCCGACCGCATTGATCCATGCTTTGGGGCTGATCAAACGGTATGCCGCCGAAGTCAACCGCGACTTAGGACTCCTGGATCCCAAACTTGCGGAAGCCATTATCCAAGCAGCAGAAGAAGTTGCACAAGGGCAATGGGACGACCACTTCCCGATTGACATCTTTCAGACCGGCTCGGGGACCTCTACCAACATGAACGCCAACGAAGTCATTGCAAACCGCGCGAATGAACTCCTTGGCTTCCCTTTGGGGCATCGTCATCCTGTTCACCCCAACGATCATGTCAATCGAGGCCAGTCATCCAACGATGTGATCCCGACGGCCATCCATCTCGCGGTCAGGCAGGAACTGGAACCCCTCAGGCAAGCTCTTTCCGGGCTCCACAGTGCACTGCAAGAAAAGGCGGAAGAGTTCAAAGACATCGTCAAACTCGGCCGGACCCACTTGCAGGACGCTGTCCCGATGACTCTGGGTCAGGAGTTCTCGGGCTATGCCCGGCAGATCGAACTGGGAATCCACCGCATTGAAAAAACATTTGACACGCTGGAAGAACTGGCGTTAGGCGGGACAGCCGTTGGAACCGGGCTGAACACACACCCCGAATTTGCCTCACGAGTCATCCAAAAAATCCGGGAGCGTACCGGGATCCCTTTTCGAGAGACCGCAAACCATTTTGAGGCCTTAGCCGCAAGGGATGCCCTTGTGGAACTCATGGGGGCACTGAATACGCTGGCCGTCAGCCTCATGAAGATTGCCAACGATCTTCGGCTACTTGCCAGCGGGCCGCGGGCGGGTCTGGGGGAGATCCAGTTGCCCGCACTCCAGCCCGGCAGTTCCATTATGCCCGGCAAGGTGAATCCCGTGATTCCGGAGATGATGATCCAGGTGGCCGCCCATGTGATGGGGTCCCATCTCGCTGTAACCGTCGGGGGCCAACAGGGTCCGTTAGAACTCAACATGATGATGCCCCTGATCGCACATCACGCCCTCTCCTCCATTGAATTCCTCACACGTGCGATCCAGGTCTTCCGGGAAAAGTGCATCCGGGGGATTACCGCCAACCCCCAACGGTGTCGGGAATGGGTGGAATGGAGCATGGCTTTGGTCACCCCCCTGGCCTTAAAAATTGGTTACGACCGGGCGGCAGAAATCGCCTACCGCGCATATCAGGAAGGCAAGACCATCCGGGACATCGTGATTGAAATGGGGATTTTAACCCCGGAAGAGGCCGACCGAATCCTTGATCCCCGATCCATGTTAGGCCCTTCGACTGAAGAGTCGTAGGCCCCACCTTTCCACTGCATATCCTCCGTTCAAAGCGTATACTTTGGCATCCATCTCTGGAGGTCGAGCCGAATGAAAAAGGTCGTCATTGTAGACTTCGGATCCCAGTACACGATGCTCATTGCCCGTCGGGTGCGCGAACTGGGTGTATTCTCAGAGATCGTCGGCCCGAACTGGCCGGATGATGCAGCGCGTCCGAGCCCCTTTGAAGACATTGGCGCGATTGTCCTCTCCGGAGGGCCAATGAGCGTCCTGGCGCCGGGGGCACCTCTGGTCTCGAAGAGCGTTCTGGAATCCGGGCTCCCGATCCTCGGGATCTGCTATGGACATCAGATGTTGGCGCATCTCTTGGGCGGCCGTGTGACCCGAGCACAGCGGGCCGAATACGGCTGGACTCCGCTGGAGGTCTTGGAGCCCTCCGACCTCTTCTTTGGACTCCCCCGCCAATTCCGGGTCTGGATGAGCCATGGCGATGAAGTTCAGGACCCCCCATCGGGCTTTGAGGTGCTCGCACGCACCCCCAGCACCCCCGTTGCCGCCATGAAAGCCCGCACCCGGCCGATCGTGGGAGTCCAATTCCACCCCGAGGTTGTGCATACCCAATTCGGCAAAACGATTCTTGCCAACTTCCTCTTTCGCATCGCTGGGCTTCAGCCGACCTGGCGGATGAGCGATTTCTTGTCCGAACGGCTCCAAGAGATCCGAACTCTGGCCCAGGATGGGATGTTCCTCGTTGCCCTTTCCGGCGGGGTAGACTCCTCCGTCCTGACCCAACTCCTTGCCAAGGCTGCGCCGGATCGGATTGTCGCAGTGTTCGTCGATACGGGGCTGTTGAAATGGGACGAGCCAGACCGAATCCGCCGGTACTTCGGGCACTTACCCCATCTCATTATGGTGGACGCAAAAGAGCGGTTCTTCCAGGCCCTCCAGGGAATCACCGATCCCGAAAAGAAAAGAAAGGTGATCGGTGCCCTCTTTGCGGAGATCTTTGAGGAAGAGGCCCGGAAATGGCAAGGGAAAATCCGGTATCTCGCACAGGGGACACTGTATCCCGATGTGATTGAGAGTGGCCATGGCCTGGGGCCCTCCGCAACCATCAAAACACACCACAACGTGGGTGGACTCCCCAAAGACCTGAGCCTCCAACTCTACGAGCCGTTTCGATACCTCTTTAAGGATGAAGTTCGGCAATTGGGCCGACATCTGGGCCTACCCGAGGAACTCATCCAACGGCACCCCTTTCCCGGGCCCGGCTTTGCGGTCCGGGTAATCGGCGAAGTCCGGCCCGAAGACGTGGCGTTACTTCAGAACGTGGACCGAATCCTGGAAGAAGAAATCAAACGCGCCGGGCTCTATCCACGGATCTGGCAGGCGTTCCCGGTGCTCCTGCCGATCCGATCCGTCGGGGTTACCGGTGACGAACGGTCCTACGGCCGCGTCGTGGTGATCCGGGCCGTCACCTCGGTCGATGGCATGACAGCAGATTGGTTCGCGTTCCCGGACCATGTGTTGAAACGGATCTCCACCCGGATCACCGGGGAGATCCGGGAAATCAACCGGGTGGTGTATGACATCACGTCCAAGCCCCCCGGCACCATTGAATGGGAATAAAAGGAGGTTTTGTTTATGGACTGGGCATTGACCT
>CAYQZW010000092.1:0-5898 GCA_964422065.1 uncultured bacterium
TGAGGTTGGAAGGCCAGGACTCCACAGGCCTTGACTATTCCGAGTTTCGGACTCACTGGTTTTCTCCAGAGGAACGTTCTTGGGTCTTAAAGCAAATCCCGACCATCAAAGAAACCCAGGACATCAAGATCTATGTGGCGTACCCCGAATCCTACCCTGGAGCGTTGCGGATCGTGGTCATGGCTCCGGATTGGGCTGGCCTTCTGGATGCGATCTCTGGCAAGATTCATCAGCAGGGGTACAACATTCATTCCATTGCTGGGTTGGTGATGGATGGCGTCGGGGTCGTTCGGCTGGAACTGTGGCTGAATAGTGAGAAAGAGAAAAAAGACGTCCAGACTCGCCTCAAGCAGTTTGAGGAGTTTCTGCGGGTGATCGGGAAGGGAGGTGGCGCCGTCAAACAGATCCTCTCCATCGCGATCCGGAAACTGGATGTCTTTGAAAAGATCGTGGCGTCTCTGTCGTCCATGATTGACGATCCGGAGACCCTGGAGGCGTTGGTCTCCGAAGAGGGCGAGGCCGTAAAGTTTGTGATCTCCAGGTCTGAGGCGTACCTCCTGGAACGGAAGCCGGAGGACCTGGCACGCCAAATCTTCCTCAATTACGAATTCCAGAAAATCCTGCGCGAAAAAGGACGGGGGGTCTTGGTCAAGGCCGAAAATATCTGGTCGCTTGGGGGCTGGCTCACCGGCATCTCGGTGGCCGGGATGGACCGGGATCTCTCTCTGGACGATGTCTTGGATGCCCTGCGGGAGTATTTGCCGTCTTTTCATCGGGAGTACGACAAGCAGTTTATCTCCCGGGATGGGGTGACCGTGATCCGCTTGGAGATCACCGACGGCAAAGGCAATCCGTTGCCAGAAGAGGAGTTGCCGTTGTTGGAGAATTGGCTCTATCGCAAACTGGACCGCCCACGACTCCGGGAACCTTTGAATATCAAACTCAGTGTCGAACTCTTTGGTCGGCTGATCATCCCTCGTTTGATTGACGAGGTGGTGGCGACCGGCATCCCGCAATTCTACCTTTTGCCGGGCCGCACAGGCAAGGATGAGGCCGATTTTAAACTCGCCGTGGTCAAACGCAAGGCCAGTGATGGCAGTGTGCTGCTGACTTCGCTGGTGGAGGCCTTGTCCAAGATTGAGGGCATCTCGGTGCAATCGTCCAAGGCCCCCAGTTTCTCCCGGGGATGTGAGATTGAGATCATTAATCTCCGGGCAGAGTTGGGCAAGTTCCGGTCTGAGGAGGAGATCTACAGCCGCGTCAAAGAGGCGGTCCGGAGTGTGGTCCAGAACTTCCGGGATTTTGACGAAGGCATGCGGACCCTGGACCGGATGAAACTGTTGCAGACCGAGAAAATCCTGAAGATCAAACGGGAGTCGGACAAGCGTTTTGTCCGGGAATATTTCTTCTCCATGGAGGACTTTCACCGTTTGCAAGCGCCGGTGGAGCACATTGTGAGCGAGATCTCTTTGGCGCAGGAGGCCATCCAGGAGCACCAAATCCTGCGCGGACCGGTGCTGAAGGTCAAGGAGACCGATTACGCCATTTTGGTGTGTTTGGTCGCCCCGGGTGAGGCTGGGCTTTATGAGGAGTTGTTCCGGCGGATGTCGGAGTTCGGGGACATGGTTTTGACCCGGCTGGACGACTACGGCCTTTCCATGTTTACCCTGCTCAAAAAGAAGGGGAAACCCAAGGTTTCTGAGGTTACTGCGGCTCTGCAGGACCTCATGCCCAAATTGAAGGCCAAAGCAGAAAAAAAGGAGGTTGCTGCATGAAGGTAACCCTTTCGGTCATTAAGGCAGATATCGGAGGGTATGTGGGTCATTCGGGGATGCATCCTCGGCTCATGGAGGTCGCAGAAGAGAAACTTCGAGAGGCCCAGGAATCCGGGCTTCTCATTGATTATTTTGTGACCAGGGTTGGGGACGACCTCCAGTTGATCATGACCCATACGCAGGGTACGGAGAGTGAGACGATCCATAAGTTGGCGTGGGACACCTTTATGGCCGCAACGGAGGAGGCCAAGGCCCTGAAACTTTACGGCGCAGGCCAGGACCTGCTCACGGACACGTTCTCCGGCAATGTCAAGGGGATGGGCCCTGGGCTGGCGGAAATGGAGATCGAGGAGCGGCCGTCGGAGCCCGTGATCATCTTCATGGCGGACAAGACGTCGCCCGGCGCATGGAATATCCTTCTCTACCGGATCTTTGCGGATCCTTTCAACACCGCTGGACTGGTCATTGATCCAAAACTCCATCCCGGGTTTACGTTTGAGGTCATGGACATTCGGAACAACACCGTGGTGCGATTGGACACTCCTGAGGAGACTTACGATCTTTTGGCGCTGATCGGTTCCATCGAGCGATTTGTCATCCGGGCGGTGTACCGGCGTTTGGATGGGGAAATCGCGGCAGTAGCGTCGACACAGAAACTCTCCCTGATTGCCGGGAAGTATGTAGGCAAAGATGATCCGGTGATGATTGTCCGTGCACAGTCTGGTTTTCCCGCGGTTGGGGAGATCTTAGAGGCCTTTACGCATCCGCCGTTGGTCCCGGGATTCATGCGAGGCTCCCACTTTGGTCCCTTAATTCCCGTGCCGTTCCATTTTTCCAATACCGCTCGGTTTGACGGCCCACCGCGTGTCATAGCAGCAGGCTTCCAGTTGGCCGAAGGTCGGCTGGTGGGGCCCCGCGATCTCTTTGACGATCCCTCCTTTGACCGGGCACGGGAAATAGGCAATCTCGTCTCGGATTACATCCGTCGGATGGGTCCCTTCGAGCCCCATCGCCTCTCGGAGGACGAAATGGAGTATACTACATTACCTTCGGTACTCAAACACCTGGAGAACCGATTCCAAAAACTGGAGGATTAGAGGAAGATGAGTGAAACTCCGACCATTGTAAGAATCTCAGGCGCGTTGGTGGTGGCCGACCATATGCGTGGTGCACGGATGAACGAGATCGTTCGGGTCGGCAAACTCGGACTCGTAGGAGAAGTCATCCGGCTGGAAGAAGACAAAGCATACATCCAGGTTTACGAGGATACCTCAGGGTTGTTTGTGGGAGAGCCGGTCCAGCGGACGGGTGAATCCCTGGCCGTGGAGTTGGGACCGGGCTTGTTGACCCAGGCCTTTGATGGGATTGAGCGTCCCCTGGACGTCATTCGCGCGGAACGTGGCGACTTCGTCGAACGAGGCATTGATGTGCCCTCCCTGTCCCGGGATAAGAAATGGGCGTTCAAGCCCACAAAGAAAGCAGGCGATAAGGTCCGGCTCGGGGACATTATCGGCGAGGTGCCCGAGACTCACTCCATTGTTCACCGGGTCATGGTTCCCCCGAACCTGAAAGGCTCGGTTTATCTCACCCCCCAGGACATGGAGGAGGAGTTCACGGTTGAAGAGATCAAAGAAGGCGAGTTTACCATTGAGGAGACGATCGCGGTCCTGAAGGATTCGGAAGGCAAAACCTACGAGGTCAAGTTGGCTCATCGCTGGCCGGTCCGTGTGCCTCGGCCGGTCCGACGGAAGTTCCCACCGGATATGCCCTTGATCACCGGGACCCGGATCCTGGACTTCTTCTTCCCCATTGCCTTGGGCGGGAACGCGGCGATCCCCGGCGGATTCGGGACCGGGAAGACCGTGACCGAGCAGACCCTGGCCAAGTATTCCCTGGTCGATGTCGTGGTCTATATCGGGTGCGGGGAACGGGGCAATGAGATGACCGAAGTCCTTGTAGAGTTCCCGGAACTGGAGGACCCCTTGCATGGCGGGCCCTTGATGGACCGGACGATCCTGGTGATTAATACCTCCAACATGCCGGTGGCGGCTCGTGAGGCTTCCATCTATACCGGGATTACTCTCGCCGAGTATTACCGGGATATGGGATACCACGTGCTGCTTTTGGCAGACTCCACCTCCCGTTGGGCGGAGGCCTTGAGAGAGATGTCTTCCCGGCTGGAAGAGATGCCGGGTGAAGAAGGCTATCCCACTTATCTTTCTTCCAAGTTGGCAGAGTTCTACGAACGGACAGGCCGAGTCTTGACCCTGGGCACAGATGAGCGGATCGGGTCGGTGACCGCGGTCGGGGCCGTATCCCCGCCGGGTGGGGACTTCTCCGAACCCGTGACCCAGAGCACACTTCGGGTCGTCGGAGGCTTCTGGGCCCTGGATACCGACCTGGCCCACCGCCGACACTTCCCCGCCATCAACTGGCTCCGAAGTTACACCTTGTATTACGACCTCATTGAGGATTGGTTCAAGGAGAACGTGGATCCGGAGTGGTCCGAACTCCGGCGCTGGGCCTCCGAAATCCTCCAAAAGGATGCCGAACTCCAAGAGATCGTGGTGCTCGTTGGACCCGATGCCCTCCAAGACCACGAACGACTGGTTCTGGAAACTGGGAAACTGATCCGAGAAGGGTTCCTGCAGCAAAATGCGTTCCACGAGATTGACGCGTCCTGTCCACCGAAGAAACAAGCGGGCATGATGCGGCTGATCCGCACGTTCTACCAACTCGGGGAGAAGGCGTTGGCGGAAGGGCTGGGCATCAATACGATTCTGGAACTGGAAGAACTGGAAGATATTACGCGAATCAAAGAGGTCCCGCCGGAGGAATTTGAAGCACGGGCCCAGGAGATTGAACAGCGCCTGACAGAGAAACTCAGCGCGGCGAAGAAAGCCGCCTAAGGCCCAGACTCTTGAGATTCCAGGCACCCGATACGTGACTTCGTGTCGGGTGCCTTTTTTACTCTAAGTCCTTGAGGCGGAACTGGTAGGGAAGCAGTTCCCGGAGCGTCGTCTCCTTTGGAGTCCCACGGAGCGGGACAGAGACAATCCGCAGGTCGGGGTTGGCGAATTCTGAGAGGACCTGGCGGCATGCCCCGCAGGGCATCACCGGCTCCTTGGTATCCGTGACAAGGACCAGGATTTCGGGTTCCCGTTCCCCTGCGTGGACCATGTGGAACACGGCCACACGTTCGGCGCACATCGTCAATCCATAAGAGGCGTTCTCAATATTTGCTCCGGTGAAGACCTGCCCGGTCTTGGTTTGGAGCGCAGCCCCAACCTGGAACCCGGAATACGGGGCATACGCCTGGTGACGTGCCTCTTTTGCCGCCTCAATCAACCTTTTGAGATCCACCAGCGATCCTCCTTCGTGTCATGGGTCAGGACAAAACGGTCCCCGTGTTCTGTGATCACGTGGTATCGTCGGAGATAGCGATCACCAGCCTCTTCGATCGCCAGGGGCCACCAGAGTGTGACCTGTTGCCATTGCCCCTGCCATTCAAACCGAACCGGGTGTTCGTCCGCTCGGCCCCCGGAATAGCAAATCACCCTTGTTTCTTGGCCTTGTGGGTCTCGTACCATTCTTGGATATATGCAATGATCTCTTCGGTCTTTGTCCCTGGCCCGAAGAGTTTCCCCACACCCATTTGGTAGAGTTTTTCTTTGTCTTCTTCGGGGATGATCCCACCCCCAAACAGGAGGACATCGTCCAAGCCATGCTCTTTCATCAGTTTCAGGACTTTCGGAAAGTATGTCATGTGGGCACCCGAGAGGATGGAAAGGCCAATGACGTCTACGTCTTCTTCCAGGGCAGTTTTGACAATCATCTCTGCGGTTTGGTGGAGTCCGGTGTAAATGACCTCCATCCCGGCGTCCCGGAGGGCCCGGGCGATGACCTTTGCACCCCGGTCATGACCGTCCAAGCCCGGCTTTGCAATGAGCACGCGAATCTTCTTCTGCTGCATCTCCCTCACTCCTTCCCTCTGTTCCTTGGCTTACACGCCCCAGAGTTGAAAGATCCACCGCGCGGTATCCAAAGCCAATGGAGTGAACAGACTTTGCTGTGTCCATTGCGCTAAAAATTGGTGGGATACCAAGTAATTGTAAAGGAGGCT
>CAYQZW010000093.1:0-5474 GCA_964422065.1 uncultured bacterium
GGATGTCGAAGATTGGTACCTCGTCCCCGTCAACGAGGAGTCCGATGTGGTCCACCTGGCCGATTGGGTCAAAGGGGATACCACATGGGGCGGGATCCTTCTGCGGCGGGCAGGACAGGGGATCGCGATATACCTCTCCAGTTACCTGTTGCTCCACCCCTCTTTTGATGGCGGGTGGAGCGACATCCCCGCCATCACACGCTTTTTCCACGAACTCTTCCTGTTGGCCCTGGGAAACCCGAGATATGCCGTGGGCATCAACCCCTGGCCTGCCGGCGCAAAGGCGACGCTGTGCGTCACCCTGGATGACGGGGGTACCCCTGAAGAATACGACCGCACGGTCCAGAACCTCCTTAACGTCGTTCCCGAGTTGACCTTTTTTGTGACCGGGAAGATCCAGCCCGAGATCCTGGCCAAACTCCGCAAAAACCCCAAGATTGAACTCGGCAACCACAGTTATGACCATCCGTTTTTCCGGGACCTTCTCTATGCAGACGCTCTGCGCGAGATCCTGAAGGCCCGGGAAGTGATTGGCCCTACCCTTGGATTCCGCTTCCCCTATGTCAACTACACCGCGGAGGGGATCTTTGCGCTCGCGACCTCCGGCTTTGAATACGTGAGCACCATCAAAGTGGACCATCTCAACACCTTCCACGGGGCCCTCTTCCCCTATAACCTGGTCGTGGCCCCCAAAAAGGGACTGGTGGTCACGACGGATCTGCTGGAAATCTCGCCGGTCCAGGAGGATTGGGCGTTCTACAAAAGGATTTACCAGGGCGACTATCCCGTTGAAGACCAACAAAAGGATCAAGAGGCCTTTGCGTCTTATTTGCGGACGATGTGGGAGATCATCTATGATGCGGGGGGATGTATGGTCACCCTCGGCCACCCCATGTATCAAGGCCACAGCGACGCCTTTTTACAGCCGGTCCTGGACTTCTTGAAAGATGTGGTACGGCAAGAGGATGTGTGGGTGACGCGCCTGGAGAAGGTCAACCGATGGTGGCGGACCCTTCGGGCCATCCGGGTGACCTTTGAGGAAAAGGGGAAGAGCATGACGTTTTCCCTGTACAATCCCTGGGATACGCCCGTTCAGGGATATACGCTCTGGGTGGACGTCCCACAGGATCAGCCCTTGCCAAGGGTTTCGTATCAAAAGGCCAAAGGGTACCTCACAGAGCGTATAGAATCCGGGCAAAAGCGGGTGCTCGTGGTTCTTCGGATCCCTCCGGGCTGGTCCCGCGTCGTCCTCAAGTGGGAGTAACAT
The DNA here is from genome assembly GCA_964422065.1 of uncultured bacterium. GTDB lineage: Bacteria > Hydrothermota > Hydrothermia > WGAB01 > WGAB01 > S141-55. The sequence continues at coordinate 1,268 of CAYQZW010000093.1, forward strand.
GACAGTCGGAACGTTGGTCCTTCTCGCAGCGGCGAATCTCTTGATCCTCTACTTCGCAACGTACGGCTTCCTCAATCTGTTCTTTTTGGTGTTGTTCTTGGTGGAGTTTGCGCGGTGCAAGGAGGAAGATGCGTCCTTCTCGGACCATCCAAGAGCCCCGAAGGTGAGCCTGATCGTCCCTGCCTACAACGAGGAGAAGGTGATCGTTCAAACGGTGCGGGCCTTGATGGCCTTAGATTACCCGGATTTTGAGATTGTGGTTATCGACGATGGGTCGCAGGATCGTACGGCCCAGGTGCTGATTGAGACCTTCGGCTTATCTGCCCGGGCAGACCAGGGGGCGGGGCCGATCCCGACCCAACAGGTGGTTGGGGTCTATCACGGCAACCCATGTTGCCCCCTCTGGCTCATCGTGAAAGAGAACGGCGGGAAATCCGATGCATTGAACGCGGGATTGAACTACGCCTCCGGTGAGATTGTGGTCACGATTGACGCCGATACGATCCTGACTCCTCAAAGCCTGTACCGCATCGTGCGGCCCTTTCAGGATCCCAAAATCGTGGCCGTTGGGGGGTTATTGACCGTTGCCAACGAGACCGCATGGTACGGCGGGAAACTCGTGGGGAAAGGGTTGCCTAAAAATCCGCTGGCTTTGTTCCAACTGGTAGAGTATTTGGTCTCGTACACGATCGGACGGATGGCACTTTCCAGGTTGAATGCCCTGCTCGTCCTGTCCGGCGCCTTTTCGGCGTTCCGACGGGACTTGCTTCTGGAGATTCGGGGGTTCCTGTCCGACCCTGCCCACGGACAACACACGGTTTGTGAAGACGCGGAGATCATCTTCCGCATCCATCGGTACCTTTATGACCATCGGATCCCGGGCCGGATCACCTTCATGATGCGCCCCGTGGCCTGGACAGAGGTACCGTCCCACGCCAGGGATGTCTTGAGACAACGGAATCGATGGCATCGGGGGCTCGGGGAATCCCTCTGGATCCACCGCGCGATGGCCTTTGACCCCCGATACGGCCGGATTGGACTCTTCGCGATCCCCTATTACCTGCTTTTTGAATTTCTGGCCCCCATCATGAAGGTCGGTGCACTGGGCCTGATCGGTTTGTTGATTGCCCTGAAATTGGTCCATGGCCCCTTCGTCCTCACCCTCATCCTGGTTTCACTCCTCGTGTACGGGCTGGCAACTGCGATCTTGACCACAACCATTGAAACCCGGTTCCGGAAGTTTTCCCCGGAGAACGTTCAAGCCTTGCGATATCATGGCCTTAAGGATTGGCTTTTGCTTATCTGGGCGTCCCTTTTCGTGGAGCCCGTGTTTGGGACCCTCCGGCTCGTTGGACAACTCTGGGGGGTCTGGGATTTCTTGATCGGCAAACGCTCCTGGTACAAATACGAACGACTGGGAGTGACCGAACTCAAAACCTCTGGACGTGAAAAGGAGTGAGGAGACCATGCTTTGGTTCACACTTTTGATCGTGATGTGGACCCCTGCCGATTCCCTGTGGAATCTCATCGGGCAGGAACGGTATGAACAGGCTGTACGGTTTGGCGAATCCCTCGTGAAAGAGGGTCGGGCAGATCGGCAAACATTGCTGGGCCTCGCTTATGCCTATCGGACACTGGACCGCCTCGACGATGCAGTAGAGATCTACCAGTCCATCCTGTCGGCAAATCCGAGGGATGTGGATGCACTTCTGGGCCTGGCCCTGGTCCTTTCCTGGCAGGGCAGTCTGGACTCCGCAATCGCTGTGTATCAACGGGTCCGACAGGTGGACCCGGGGAACCGGGAGGCGTGGATAGGGCTTATCCGGACCTACGGCTGGGCTGGGCGCCTGCAGACCGCCATGACCTATGCCGATAGCGCACTGGCCCTCTTTCCAGACGATCCAGAGGTCTCTCAACTTGCGGGTGACCTCCGGGTGTGGGCGGACCGCCTGGAAGAGGCGATCCCCTACTTTGAACGAGCGATCCAACAAGCCCCGGAAAGACCGGAACTCTGGATCGCCCTTGCGCAGACCTATGAATGGCTGGAAAGGTTCCAAAAAGCCCGTGAGACGTACAGGAAAGCGTTAGCCTTAGACCCTGAAAACCCAAAGGCCCAACAGGGGTTACAACGGATACAAAAGGCCCTGGGCTATGAGATCACACTCCAGGCCGACTATACGGACGAGCAGGACGGCACGATCGCCGGAGACTATCGGCGGGTGGTCGTAGGTGTAGGCAAGCGTGGCCCATGGGAGAACTTGAAGTGGCGGATTCGGGTCTATGGGACACGGAACCAGCGCGGGACCGAACACAATACCTGGGTTTTGGTCGCCCCGGAACTTCAATACCGCCTCGGACGACGGTGGTCTCTTGCCGGGTACACCGGCTGGAATCCCACACACCCCAGTGCCTATACGTTGGGCTGGACACTCGCCTATACCGCTCCCCTTGTTCGGGCTCATGCCTCTTATGCCCGGGATCTCCTGGAACCCGTGCGTCTGGTCATCCTCCAGAACGCCCAGTTCGCGTTGGATGCCCGCGTTTTCGGAACCCAATGGAAGGCCTCTGTCCAATGGGGCACGATCCCAGCAGATACGAACACCCGACGACTCCTGGATCTCAGTCTGGCCCGAGATTTCCCGGTGTTCGGGATAACCCTGAAGCCCATGTATTCTTTCGGCTATATGGCCTATGATCACGGCTCCGCCCTGTACTACTCACCGGACAAGATCCTCCGGCACGCCCTGGGCTTGGGGATCTTTCGGACCTTTGGACGTGCCTATCTCTACATGGATTACGCGCAGTCGGTGTGGACAGCCTCCGGTACACCGGGCACCCGCAATGGCTCGTTAGAAGTCGGCTACGGGGCTTGGTATCTCTCGGTCTCGTACTTTGCGACCACGGAAGGCTATCAAGCCTGGACCTGGAAGATGGGCCAGACGTTTCAGATCCCCCGGTAAAGGCTGATGAAGTGGAAGGTGTTGATCATTGGCATCATGAGCCTTGGGGTTGCGGCCCTGGTGTACCTGTTGGTCCGGATCCAGATCCAGTACCTCCGACCCAAGGTCGTCCAAGTCGAAAAAGAGGTCGTGCGGGAGATCCTGGGACAGGTCAGCACTCAGGAGATTGAGAAGGCCCTGGATTCCCTGAACGTTTACGCACGGGTCGTCGGGGAGGACCTCGAGATTCCGCAGTTACTCCGACGCGGGAAAGGCGCCCTTGAGCGAGCCTATCGCCCGATCTTTGTGAAAGGGATCAACCTCGGAGCCGCATTGCCAGGCTCCTATCCCGCAGAGTTTACCCCGACCCACGAGGACTACCTCCGATGGTTTGGGCTCATGGGAAAAGCCGGGTTCAATGTGGTTCGTGTGTATACCGTGTTCCCCCCAGAGTTCTACTCCGCATTGGCGGAATATAACCTCCGAAACCGGAAACATCCCTTGTACTTGCTCCAGGGCATCTGGGTGCCGGTCCCCGAAGACGAAGACTATCTGGCGTCAGACTTTGTGCGCCGGATTAAAGCCGAAATTGAACGGGCCGTAGATGCCGTCCACGGAGCCCGGAACTACTTCGTGGATGTCTCCGAACTCACCCTTGGTTTCCTGTTTGGGCGGGAGTGGGAACCTGATGGCGTTCAGACCACGCAGGCCCGACATCCCGACCACACCGCATACCTCGGACACTTCATCTCCCTCCCTTATGGAACACCCATGGAGGCCTGGCTGGCCGAGATGCTGGACTACATCCAGACCTATGAGGTGGTCCGGTATCGGGGCATTCATCCGGTCTCCTTCGTCAACTGGCTCCCCCTGGACCCGCTGTATCACGACAGCGAGTTCATTGAGTTGCCCAAGGTTCGGGAATACGACAACGATTTGTTCACCGTAGACCCATCCAGATTTCAGCGAACCGCCTGGAATCCTGCAGGCTTCTTTGCGTCCTATCACATCTACCCCTATTACCCGGATTTCGTCAACTTGGAGTATGCCGATTCGATCTCCCGATTTGGCAAAGACAACTTTGCCGGTTACCTCCGGGCGCTCCGGAACGCCACCGATGGATTGCCTTTAGTGGTGGCGGAGTTCGGGGTCCCGTCCTCGCGCGGCATCGCACACTTCAACCCCCTGGGGCTCCACCAGGGCGGCCACACCGAACGCCAACAGGGCCAACTGGACGTCCAACTCTTCCAAGACATCTTTGATGAGGG
>CAYQZW010000094.1:0-5467 GCA_964422065.1 uncultured bacterium
GGGTTCGAATCCCGTCTCCCGCTCCAGGGGTCTTCCTCCCCTTTCTCGTGGATCTCCCTTTGTCTCTCAAGGACTACATCAGGCTTCCTTCCCTTTGTACTCCTCTGCTGATACTCTTGTTGTTTTGGTGCCTTAGCGGCTTGTTGTCCTCCCTGTCGCTGTGTCCGTCGGGTCCTCGATTGCAAATTTTATGGGTGTACCCCTGGATCAATTCAGCAGTTTTTTCTCCACAATGAAGGGGATGAAACCCATCAATTTTCTCTGTGTCTACCGTGCTTGTTTTGCTCAGCAACCTTGTTTTACAATTTGATAAACGATTGGGAGGTGTGTTATGCTACGTAAAATTTTTGTGATCCTAAGCTTCGTGGTGGGGATTTCCCTTCTTGTCTATGGCTGTAAAAAGAAGAGCACGTCCACAATCCAGGTCACTGTACAGTCCTTTTTCACGATCCAGGGTGCTACCTATCATGAGGGTCAGATGCCGGAGCCCTCGGGGTCATCAGAGAACCAGCCCCAAATCCAAGAGATTCAGGGAAACACTTCTGTGATCCCAGGGGGCACCAACATCCTGAACATTTCAGCGATTGACCCTCAGAACGATATCCTCTCTGTGCTTTTGGCCATTCTCAATTTCCCTGGCTACTTCTCTATCGGTTGGTCCGGGGACGGGCAAATGACCCTTACCTTGATCATTGAATCGGAACTCCCCCAAGATTCCTTCGTCATCGTCGTTGCGCTCCAGGACGAGGCCGGACATGTAAGTCCATGGGTCCAACTGGTCGTCCGCGTTGTGAGCGTGACCCAGGGGCAACTCCAGGTTACCCTCACCTGGGACCAGTACAACGATCTGGACCTCCACGTGGTTCAACCGGATAGCGAGGAAATTTACTATGGACACCCCACAAGTAGCGAGGGTGGCTTTTTAGATATCGATTCCAATGCCGGCTGTACGATTGATAGCGTCAACAACGAGCATGTGACGTACCCGGACTCCGCGGTGATCCTCTCAGGAGAGTATATCGTCCGGGTGGATATGTGGAGCAATTGTGGGGTGACCTCCCCAACCCATTACTCGGTCAGTGCGCGTCTGAATGGTGTCCTAATCCCGGTGACCTCCGGTCAAAATCCGTACAACGGCGTTTTCCAGCCCGATGACGCCGATTATGGGGGTATGGGGAGTGGCATCGAGGTTATGCGGTTCCAGATTCAGGGCACGGATCAGGTGCTGCTCTGGGAATATCCCCAAAAGGAGATGTCATTGAGCCAGACTGCTCGCTGGAAACTGCAGCAGAGCCGGTAAGCACTGTGTTGTCCTTTGGGCAACGGTCGTTACTGAAGAAGTTGATCTAAAGAGTTTTCTTCGATTAACTCGTTGTCTCGATTTTGGCGTAGTCTTCTGATCTTGATCATACCTTATACAGGAGATCCAGGTAGCGGCGGAGCAATTCGTCAATGACGCCGCGGAACGGGAGCGTGGCCGCCATCCCATAGACCGGTGCCAGGTGACCGCGTTCTTCCGGATGCGCACGCACGTGTTCTACGGCAGCCCGGAGGTCTTCCAAGAATCGTTCGGCGACGCCCGGCCTCGTGTGCCGTAAGGTCACGGCAAGATGGATCGCCGGCGGCTTCTGGAGCGGGTTCAGGTTCCAGCCCTTGGTGGCCATGAATTCCATGACCTGGTAGATGTCCAGAGTCTCCGAGCCGAATGCGAGAATCCAGAGTCCATCCCCCAGCAGGTGGATCTCCGGGATTGCCCGGATGCCCTCTTTGATTTTGGCGGCGGTCTCCAGAATCCGGCGGGTGGCATCCAGGTAGCCCTCTTCGCCCATGGCCACCAAGGCAGCCCAGCATACGGCACTCAAGGCTCCCGGGCGACTCCCAGCTAAGGTGGGGGAAAGATAGAGCCCACCCGGCCAATCCGTAGCCGTGAAGTATTGGTATCGACGCAGTTCTGGTGTCCGATAGAGGAGCACCGACGTCCCCTTCGCGGCATAGCCGTACTTATGGGTGTCGGCCGAGATGGACGTCACCCCTGGAAGGCGGAAGTCAAACGGCGGGATGTCATAGCCGAGTTTCTCTGCCCAGGGCAAGACAAACCCGCCCAGGCAGGCATCCGTGTGGAACCCAATGCCGTGCTCTCGTGCCAGTTCCGACATCTCTTCAATGGGATCGATCACGCCATGGGGGAACGATGGGGCCGAGCCAATGATCACGATTGTGTTCCAGGTGATGGCCTTCCGGATCGCCTTCACATCTGCTCGAAACTGCTCGTCTACCGGCGTTCGGATCATGCGGATGCCGAAGTAATGTGCAGCCTTGTCAAACGCCACATGTGCGGTGACCGGTGCAATCATCTCGGGGTGACGGATCCCCTTCTTGTCCCGCGCCCATTCCCGGTAGGCCAGCATTGCCAGAAGGATACTCTCGGTGCCCCCCGAGGTGACGGTCCCACAGACCTCATCGCCGGGCTGTGCTCCTAACATGGAGGCCGTCATGGATACCACCTCGGCCTCATACTTGGCGGCACTCGGCCAGAGATCTGCATGTAGCGGGTTGACCTGGGAGTGGAGGGCATAGACGCGATTCAGGAATTCAATCCATTCCTCGTCCCCATGATAGACCGCCCCGGAAACATACCCCTCGCGCCAACGCTGTGTTTCTCTCCGCTGGAGGTCCTCCATCAGCCGAAGCAGGGTCTCTTTCGGGACTCCTCTGGGAGGCAATTTTGAATAGGAGGGAACTTTGCCTCGGTAGGGCTTTACCGTGTCTTCCAGGGACGAGAGGATCTCTGTGTACTCCTTTTCCATCTCCGCTCGAACCGCGGGGATCCGTTGGAGGAGCCGTTCCAGCCTTCGGATCCAAGAAGCGGGCATCCAGCGGAGATAGGGGAGCCACTGTTCAAACTTCATGATTTCCCTCCGTTGAGCCGTACACAAATGGGGCGGGTTGCCCGATAGAGGTTGCGAAACTCGCGGTATAGGCGATCATAGAGTTTGCGGTGCGCGGGGTTCGGAGCAAAGGTGCGTGCCACGGGGACACGGGCGGGGATGTCGTCCCAGGTGAGCCATCCCATGGCCACGGCGGCGAGGAAGGCGGTGCCTCGGACACCGGCCCAGATCGGGTCCCCAATCTGGAGGATGGTGCGTTGGAGGACATCGGCATGGATCTGGCACCAGATTTCAGACTGTGCGCCACCGCCGACCATCCGCAGGCTTTTCAGCGGCCGGCCCAGGAATTTCTCCACGCCTTCCAGGAGCCACCGGGCGTTCAGAGCCACCCCTTCAAAAACAGCGCGAACCAAGGCGGATCGGGGTGTGCCCAGGGAGAGGTTGTAGAAGCCACCACGGATCCAGGGGTCTTCGACCGGTGTCCGCTCACCCACAAGCCAGGGCGCAAAGAGGACGCCCCCACTCCCCGGAGGGGCCTGGGCGGCCAGCGCGTCCATTCTGCGATAGGCGTCTTCCGGAGGGGTGCCAGTCTCAAGGGCGTCCTCGCCGTAAAACAGGGTGTCCCTTAAGAAAGTCAGGCAGGCCCCAGCACACTCCTGTTCGTTGGCCAGGTAGTATTTGCCAGGGATGGCGGAGGGCAGGGAGGCCATGTTGCGGATGAGATCGGTTTTCTTGTACGGCAAATGGCAGGAGATCCACGAGGAGGTTCCCAGATAGAGATGGGCCTCAAAATCCTGGACCGCACCAGCGCCGATCGCGGCGGCATGGGTGTCGTTGGTCCCGGCAAGGACCGGAATCCCTGGAGGCAGCCCCAGTTCTTCTGCGGCGTCTTCTTTCAGGGGCCCTATGACGTCCAGGGTCCGGTATAAGGGCGGGAACTTCTCCCGTTCCACGCCTGCATATCGGAGCAATCGCGGGTGGTAGTCCACATGATGGATATCCCGGTGGTCGGTCAGCCAGTAGAGGATCTGGGTTTCCGGGGTGGCCGCGAAGGTCCCGGTCATCCGCAGGTTGAGATAGTCTTTGGGCTCAAGGAATTGATGGGTCTCGCGGTAGATGTCTGGCCGTTCGTGCTTGAGGTAGAGCACATGGCCAATGGAGTCCTTGCCGGAATGGGTCGGGATGCCGCCGGTGAGATAGATCCAGACAAGTGCTCGCCGTAGGCCATAGCCTTGGATCTTCACAAGCCCGCGCGTGATCTCTTCAATATAGGGTGCGCCGCGGGTATCCATCCACAGGATTGCGTTCATCAGGGGCTGGCCCTGGGCATCCACCGGCACGACGGTGGAATACATGCTGGCACAGGAGATGGCGGCGACCCGGTTCCGGAGATCTGGGTGGGTGGCCAGGAGTTCCTGTGTGGCCTCACACACGGCATTCCACCAATCGTCGGGGGTCTGCTCAATGCCGCCGTCCGGAAGGAAGTGCGTCGGGACCGTCTTTCGGGTCCGGGCCAGGATTTCCCCTTCCGGGGTGACCAGCGCGACCTTCGGCCCAGAGGTCCCGAGGTCCACCGCCAGGATACATCGGACTTCACGTTCCATAGAACCACTCCTTCTTATCCCACGCCCAACATCGGAGACCTTCCCCATCCGATCCCCCATCTCATGGGGTAAACTCCTTCACTTCCCCCATAGGGATGATCCCTGTTGAAGTGTTAATGTGTTGAACTGTTCAGTTGTTTTCTTGTGTTTTTGTTTTGATGTGTGGGGTGGGCGTGGGGCACTGCGGTCGGATAGGTCGGAACGTGGGGAGGCTCAACGGTAGGATGGGGCGGGATGAAGGACGTCTTCCAGGATGGTGCGGACCAGGGGATGCTCTTCCGTATCGTAGAGGTCTTCCAGACGGCGCGATACACTTTGCCCCCCAATGGCATGAAGGGCCTGGACCGTATAGGCGCGGACCACCGGATCTGTCGCATCCAGGAGGCCAAACAGGGCTTTTCGGCATTGGGGCTTCCATGGGGCCAGGGAATCCCCTTTCGTTCTAAACATCTCACCTAAGGCACGGATCCAGAGTCGCACGGTGGGAAACCCGGACTCCGCCTCCATCCGTTCCAGAATCTCCGGGATGGCGTCTCCGGGTAACCGAGCAACGGCCTTCAGGGCTTGCATCCGGATCTGGAAGGACTGGGCCCGGAGCATGCGATCGTAGGTCTCCAGGAGTCCGGGCAGCGGCATGTTGCCCAGTGCGGATGCTGCACGGACCCGGACCTTTTCGTCCTCATGATCCAGAAACGGCAAGATTTCTGGAATCGCTGTCGTGTCTCTGATCTCGCCCAGCGTGTACAACACGCGTGCCAGCATCCGGGGTTTTTTCTCCCGATGGAGCATGTCGATCAAGGTGGGAACTGCAGCGCTGTCTTTCACTTTGGCGCAAAGCCAGAGGGCAGCGCGACGGACGGTATCGTTTTCATTCTCCAGGGCATCCAGGAGATATGGGGTAGCGTCCTTGCGGTTGGCTTTGACCACCGCCAGGATGGCACGGAGTTCCAGGGTCTTGAGCGTTTTGATTTTCTC
>CAYQZW010000095.1:0-5340 GCA_964422065.1 uncultured bacterium
CCCCCCGACCCCGGGCCAGTTCTTTGAATTCAAAATCGGCGACCATTTTGACCCCCTGCTCTGGCGGCCCATGAGCGTCATGGACGCCACAGGGGATCGGCTCCTGTTCCTGACCCAACTCCGCGGACGTGGGACCCAGTGGCTGGCCCAACTCCAGGAAGGGGATCCCGTGGAGGTCCTGGGCCCGCTGGGTCGCGGCTTCCCGGTCCCGGAAACCCCGGTGATCCTGGTGGGAGGTGGGACCGGCATTGCCCCTCTCTACTTCCTGGCCCGCCGTGCCCCCGCCCAGGTCCAGAAACTCATCGCCGGCTTCGCAACCTCGCCAGGCCAACTCCTCCTGGACCGGCTCTACGACCTCCCGGTGCCCGTCATCCTCACCACCGAAGACGGCTCCCTGGGCCTTCAGGGTACGGTCTTAGATGTCCCGGACCTGGAACGTAAACCCCGGGTCTACCTCTGCGGTCCTGGAGGCATGATCCGACGGTTCCAGGAACTGGGCTTTGAGGGCTACATGTCCCTGGAAGATGTCATGGGCTGTGGCACCGGGCTGTGCTTCGGCTGCGCCGCATGGCACAAAAAAGAACAACGGTACGTCCGGACCTGCGTGGAAGGCCCGGTCTTCCCCCTCCAGGAGGTGGAATCGCTCCTGTATTAGTCCCTGTCTCGGCCCGCCTTCCATTGAATCTCCGTTCCGGGCAAGGTATAATCAAACCCCTGGAAATCCCAAACGTAAGGAGGAACATGGAAATTGGCCAAATCCTACATTTTCACCTCAGAGTCCGTCACCGAAGGGCATCCGGACAAAATTTGCGATCAGGTCTCGGATGCGATCCTTGACGCTGTCCTGATGGATGACCCGGAGGGACGGGTCGCCGTGGAAGCCCTCACCACCCGCGGCCTGGTGTTTGTCTCCGGCGAAATGACCACCCGAACCTATGTGGATATCCCGGAAATCGTGCGGGGCGTGGTCCGCGAAGCCGGCTATACCCGGCCGGAATACGGCTTTGAATACTCCTCCCTCGCGGTCCTGACCTCCATCCAGGAACAGAGCCCGGACATCTCCCTCGGCGTGGACAAAGGGGGCGCAGGCGACCAGGGCATGATGTTCGGATTCGCCGTCCAGGAGTCGCCCGAACTCATGCCCCTGCCCTCCGTGCTGGCCCATAAACTGGCCCGCCGGCTCGCCGAAATCCGGAAAAAGAACCTCGTGGATTACCTCCGGCCCGACGGCAAGTCCCAGGTCACCGTCGTCTATGAAGACGGCAAGCCCGTCCGCGTGGATACCGTCGTCCTCTCCGCGCAACACGAGCCGGATGTCCACCTGGACGACCTCCGGAACGACCTCATCCGCCTGGTCATCCAGGAGGTGATCCCTCCAGACCTGATGGACGAGCGGACCCGCATCTTCATCAACCCCACCGGCCGGTTCGTCGTGGGAGGCCCGGTCGGCGATACCGGCGTCACCGGCCGAAAAATCATGGTGGACTCCTACGGCGGCTATGCCCGCCACGGCGGTGGATGCTTCTCCGGCAAAGACCCCACCAAGGTGGACCGGTCCGCCGCCTATATGGCCCGCTACCTGGCCAAAAACCTCGTCAAGGCCGGCATCGCCCAAAAGGTGGAAATCCAGTTGGCGTATGCCATCGGCGTCCCCCAACCCGTGGCCATCTACGTGGACACCTTCGGCACCTCGGACGTCCCCGAAGAAAAGATCGTCCATGCCATCCGGGACATGTTTGACCTCTCCCCCCGCGGCATCATCCAGACCCTGGACCTGCTCCGGCCGATCTATCGTCGGACCGCGGTCTACGGCCACTTCGGCCGCGAAGAAGAAGGGTTCCCATGGGAAAAAACCGACGCAGCCGAAGAGTTCCAACACCGCCTGCTGGGGTGATCCGCCATGACACCTGACCGCCCGGTCCGCGTCCGATTCGCCCCGTCCCCCACGGGCTACCTCCACGTGGGAGGCGCCCGGACCGCCCTCTATAACTTCCTCTTCGCACGGAAACACCACGGCACCTTCATCCTCCGCATTGAGGATACCGACCGGAGCCGATACGTGCCTGACTCCGTGGACGATATCATGGCCAGCCTCCGATGGCTGGGCATCACCTGGGACGAAGGGCCCGACATCGGCGGCCCCTACGGCCCCTACTTCCAGTCCCAACGGGTGGACCTGTACCAGCGGTACGCCCACCAACTCGTAGAACAGGGCAAAGCCTACTACTGCTTCTGCTCTGAAGAACGCCTGAAAAACCTCCGGGAAATGCAACGCCGCTTGAAACTGCGGACCGGCTACGACCGGAAATGCCGAACCCTCAGCCCCGACGAGGTCCAGAAAAACCTCAAAGACGGCCTGCCCTACGTCATCCGCCTGAAAGTCCCCCTGGAAGGAGAAACCACGTTCACCGACTTGCTCCGCGGGGAGATCACCTACCCCAACAGCGAACTGGAAGACATCATCCTCCTGAAATCCGACGGGTTCCCCACCTACCACCTCGCCAACGTGATTGACGACCACTTGATGGAGATCAGCCACGTCCTGCGCGCCGACGAATGGATCCCCTCCACCCCGTACCACCAACTCCTCTACGAGGCGTTTGGCTGGACCCCACCGGTCTTTGCGCACCTGCCCGTGATCCTTTCGCCGGACGGCAAAGGCAAACTTTCCAAACGCCACGGCGCAACCGCGGTCCGCGAGTTCCGTGAACAGGGCTACCTCCCGGAAGCCCTCGTCAACTTCCTGGCCCTCCTCGGCTGGTCCCCGGGCGGCGATCGCGAAATCGTGAGCCTGGACGAAATGATCCAACTCTTTGACCTGAAAAAGGTCGGCAAACGGGGCGCCGTCTTTGACTACCAGAAACTGCTCTGGATGAACGGCGAATACATCCGGCGTTTGACCGATGAGGAACTCTATACCCGGGCCCTGCCCTTCATGGAATCCGCAGGCCTGATCCAGGACGATCACGACCGCCAGAAGTTCCGGGCCATCGTCCCCTTGATCAAAGAACGCATCAAAACCCTCGCCGAAGCCCCAGACCATGCCGAGTTCTTTTACCGTGAACCCGAGTCTTACGACGAAAAAGGCCTCCGGAAACACCTCAAAGACCCCGAGGTCTTCTCCCGCCTCCGCCTGCTCGTGGAACGGCTGGAAACCCTGGACCCGTTTACCGTTGAGAAGATTGAGCAGACCATCCGGGGCCTCGCAGAAGAACTGGGCATCGGCGCCGGCAAACTCATCCACCCCACCCGACTCGCGGTCACCGGTCGCACCCGTGGTCCCGGCCTCTTTGAACTCATGGCTGTCCTCGGCAAGGACACCTGCATCCGCCGCCTGAACCGGTTCATCCAGACCTTCCAGGATCAGCCTCTCCCCTCCGACCCCTCATGACCCCCACCCGAGGGACCGCCCCGGTCATCGTCGCTCGGGACCTGACCAAGAAGTACGGCGACTTCGTCGCCGTGGACCACATCCATTTTGAGATCTATCCGGGCGAATGCTTCGGCTTCCTGGGTCCCAACGGGGCCGGCAAAACCACCACCATGCGCATGATCTACGGCTTCTCCCCCATCACCTCCGGCCTCCTCACCGTCTTCGGCCTCCCGGTCCCTCAACACAGCCGGACCATCCGCGCACGCCTCGGCGTCTGCCCCCAGGAAGACAACCTGGACCCCGACTTCACCGTCCTGGAAAACCTCCTGGTCTATGCCCGGTACTTCGGCATCCCCAAACCCGTCGCCCTCCAACGGGCCACCCAACTGCTGGAGTTCTTTGACCTGCTCCACAAAAAGGACGAAGTCATCCGCACCCTCTCCGGCGGCATGAAACGCCGGCTCCTGCTTGCCCGCGCCATGATCAACCGCCCCGACCTCCTGATCCTGGACGAACCCACCACAGGCCTGGACCCCCAGGCCCGCCATGCCATCTGGGACCGCATCCTGCACCTCAAAGCACAGGGCGTCACCATCCTCCTCACCACCCACTACATGGAAGAAGCCGAACGGCTCTGCGACCGCCTCGTGATCATGGACCACGGCAAAATCCTCGTGGAAGGCCGCCCCCAGGACCTGATCCAAACCCTTGTCGGCCAGGAAGTCATTGAAATTTACCCCGCCAACGGCTTCCCCGAAAAGATCCGCGAACGCTTCCCCTCCCTGCCCATGGAGGTCTATCACAACCGACTGGAAATCTTCTTGCCCGCCGACCACCCCGAGGTCACCGAGTTCATCGTGGACCACCTCCAGCCCCCCAACCTCTACATCCGACGGGCTACCCTGGAAGATGTCTTTTTCAAAATGACCGGCCGTCAACTCCGGGACTGACCATGAGATTCCTCTGGATCAAACCCGACCTCTCCTGGCGGATGTGGACCGTCTGGCAACGCGACCGCGATGTCTACTGGAAGACCTTTAAGGTGAACTTCTTGCCGCCACTCCTGGAACCCATCCTCTACCTCTTCGCCCTGGGCTTCGGGCTCGGCGCCTTCGTCCAGGATATCCAGGGCATCCCCTACATCCAGTATATCGCCCCTGCCCTCGTCGCCATCTCCATGATGTACAACGCGTTCTTTGAATGCACCTACTCCTCCTTTGTCCGGATGTACTACCAGAAAACCTTTGATGCCATCATCGCAACCCCGGTCTCCCTGGACGATGTGGTCATGGGCGAGATCCTCTGGGGCGCCACCAAAGCCCTGATCAACGCCTCCATCGTCCTGGCTGTGGTCATCGCCTTCCGCCTGGTGGTCCTCCCCCACGCCCTCCTGATCATCCCCTTCGCGTTCTTTGCAGGGCTCCTGTTCTCCGCCATCGCCATGTTCTTCACCGCAATCGTCCCCTCCATTGATTCGTTTAACTACCCCTTCTACCTCTTTATCACCCCGATGTTTCTGTTTTCCGGGACCTTTTTCCCCATGGATGTCCTGCCCCCGATCCTCCAGAAGTTTGCGTGGGCAACCCTGCCGTTGACCCACGTGGTCTACATCACCCGCGCCCTGGCCATGGGCCAGTGGCCGACCTATGGCTGGGCCTCTCTGCTGTGGATGGCCGGGGTCTCCCTCCTCTTGATCTACCTCTCTCTGGCCTGGATGCGTCGTCGGCTGATCGTCTAAGACAGACACGTCCCCTTCAAGCGGCACCCTCCTTGATCCCCCCAAAAAAGAAAAAGTCGGGGAGAGCCGATTTGAACGGCCGACCCCCTGCTCCCAAGGCAGGTGCGCTAACCGGGCTGCGCTACTCCCCGACGTTCGGACTAAAAATATACCCTAAACCGCCTCAACCTGTCAACCCTTAATCATGGTTTCGTTTCCAAGTTAGGTTTGTTTGGGCAGGACTGACCTC
>CAYQZW010000096.1:0-4890 GCA_964422065.1 uncultured bacterium
GTAATGTTTTCCGCCACACCTAAGTTCACGTGGGGATTGCGCGAAATACCCGACAAAATGAATCGGGCAATAATTATAAAGGCCGGGGAAAGGCTATGTCCGGAGGACCCGGGTCGCGTTGAAGACCGCGAGAAGGGCGACCCCTACATCTGCGAACACGGCCTCCCACATGGTCGCCATCCCCACAATCCCTAAGGCGATAAAGGCGCCCTTGACCACAAGGGCCATCCCGATATTTTGCCAGACGATTTTCCGGGTTCGCTTGCCCACCCGGATGGCCTCAGGGACTTTGGATGGGAAATCTGTCATGATCACCACATCCGCACTCTCAATGGCCGCATCGGACCCCAGGGCCCCCATGGCAATGCCCACATCTGCCCGTGCGATGACCGGGGCATCGTTGATCCCGTCCCCCACGAACGCCACAGGTCCAGGGGACTGCTGGATCACCCGCTCAAGTTGTGCCACTTTATCTTCAGGCAGCAAATCCGAAGCAAAGAAATCCAGGCCTAACTTTTGCGCAATAGCCTGTGCCACGGTCTTCCGATCCCCCGTGAACATCCCGATCCGCTGGACGCCTTCTGCACGGAGCCGTTCCACCGCCTTCGGAGCATCCTCCTTGAGTTCATCGGAAATCAGCAAATAGCCGAGGTACTTCCCATCCACAGCCACATGGACCACGGTTCCTTCCACCTCACATTGGTCATGAGGGATGTTTTCTCGGTGGAGCATCCGGTCATTTCCAACAACCACGCGTGAACCCTGGACGATAGCGATCACTCCAAACCCCGCAATCTCTTCGTAGGATTCGGGCTCGGGCAACGACTCCTGATGAAAGGCTTCTAAAATGGACTGTGCGATGGGGTGATTGGAACGGGACTCTGCATAAGCGGCCCACTTCAACACTTCATCTTCGGAAACGCCGTTTTTGGGAACCACCTCGGTAACCCGGAAGACCCCTTTCGTCAGCGTCCCGGTCTTGTCAAAGACCACTGTAGTCGTCTGTGCCAGAACATCCAGGAAGTTGGACCCTTTGACCAGGATCCCGCGTCGGGATGCCCCGCCGATGCCCCCAAAGTATCCCAGGGGGATACTGATCACCAAAGCGCAGGGGCAAGAGATCACGAGGAGCACCAAGGCTCGGTAGATCCAGTCATAGAACGAGGCGCCGGGGAGTACAAGGGGTGGAACAACTGCAATCAGCAGCGCGCCAAAGACCACGACGGGCGTGTAGTAGCGAGCGAATCGGGTCATAAACTTCTCGGTCTCAGCCTTTTTGCTGCTGGCGTTTTCAACGAGATCCAAAATCTTTGCGACGGAGGACTCTCCAAACGGTTTGGTCACGCGGATGGTGAGCATCCCCTGTTGGTTGATCATGCCGGCCAGGACTTCATCTTCTGGGCCAATCGACCTTGGAACCGGTTCGCCAGTCAGCGGGGAGGTATCCACGAAAGAGGAACCTTCCACCACCACGCCATCCAGGGGGATCTTCTCCCCCGGTTTCACCAGGATCAAATCCCCCACTTGAACCTGGTCTGGGGAGACCCGTTTCCACTCCCCATCGGTTTTGACCACGGCATACTCTGGCCGGATAGCCAAGAGCGAGCGGATGGAACGTCTGGACCGTTGGACAGCCAAATCTTGGAAAAACTCCCCCACCTTAAAGAAGAGCATCACCCCCACGGCCTCAGGCAACTCGTGGATCGCGATGGCCCCCAAGGTCGCGATAGACATCAAGAAGTTTTCATCAAAAACCTGACCGTGGCGAAGGTTTTTGAGGGCGGTCCAAACAATGCCTGCACCACTCGCCGCATACGCGCCTAAGAAAACGACATATTCCGCCCAACTCCACGGGGTGTGGTGCAAGGTTGAACGGAACACCAATCCCAGAACAAAAAGTACGGCGGAGAGCCCGATGAGGAAGAGATCGCGCTTGTTTTCCGGGTCCAATCCGTGTGAGTGTCCGTGGTGGTCGTGGCTTTCCTCCGATGAGAGTTCTTCCAACTCAACCTGTGGATCCACCGTCTTGATTTTTTCTTGTACCGCTTCCAGATCGTCGGTTTCAATGTGCAGGGTCCCCGTGGCAAAGTTGAGAACCACGAACCGAACCGAATCGAGGTCCCGCAGGGTTTCCTCGATGTTAGCCGCACAATTTGCGCAGTGTAAGTTCTTAACTTTGAACTTTCTCATGGAAGCCTCCTTATGGAGGAAAATTATCCGCCCCTATAGATCATCTCGCAAGGAACTCCGTAGATTCTTGCCTTTTGAAGATTGCATCCCTTCTCCCTCCTGCTTATAATTTTTACCCGCACGTGGGCCCATAGCTCAGTTGGTTAGAGCGCGCGCCTGATAAGCGCGAGGTCGGTGGTTCGAATCCACTTGGGCCCACTTTTTCTTTTTGTCCGTTTCCTCCCCGCACCCTTAAAATATAGCCATGCGTGGCACTTGGCTGATATTGGTGGGTACATTCACGTACGCGTGTTCCCCTCCAGCCAAAGTCCCGCCTCTCCTCAAAGGTCGTTACCCCTACCCCACAACGCCTCTGACAGACACGTTGTCTCCAACACCGTGGACCCTTCAGGTGACCTCACGAATCCCGCAATTCATCCAACAGGCGCGCCAACAGTGGAACCTTCCGCTTCAAGACACGGCAAGGTTTCTTTCTGCAGGCTTGGATACCCAACATCAACGCATTGTTCTCCGTTATTTCGTCCCTATAAAAGGCGAACACCGGTCGTACGCCGGGGTTCATTTCCAATTCATCCTCGATTTGCATAGGGTCTTGCGTCAAGTTTTTGCGCTTCCTGTCCCATACGAGGCTCAGGGATGACCGATACCACACTGTTTTGGATGTTTTTTGGAGCAATCCTCGGTCTAGTGGGGATCAGCGAAATCCTTGCATATTTCCAGGTTCTTTCCCGTGAATTCACTCGAAAGTTCGTGCACATCGGGGTGGGAGCCCTGATCCTTCTGGCGATCCACACCTTCCATGACCTCAAATCCCTCATGCTCCTCTCTGGCATCTTTGTCATTTTAAATGCGGCCGCCCTGGTGACTGGATTATTCCGAGGTATTCATGAAGTCGAACGGGAGACCTGGGGAACCGTTTTCTTCCCGTTGGCCGTTTTGGTCAATACCGACCTCTTCGGAGAGGACCGAGTCCTTTTGAGCGCCTCTCTGATCCCCATGTTCTTCTCTGATGCATTTGCCGCTATGGTCGGGAAATCTTATCCAATCGTCCGATTCCAGACTCTGGGGAAATCCCTGGGCGGTTCTCTTACTTTTATTCTCTCAACATTTCTCCTCTGGTTCCCGTTCTCCCGGGGCCATTTTATTGGGGAATCTATTCTTCTGATCTTCGTTTTGGCGGTCGCAGAACTCGGGCTCTCCGGAGGATTGGACAACTTTATCCTCCCTCTCCTGGCAGGCATCTGGCTCACGGCGTTCCGACAGGGTCTTGGATGGATTCCTGTCCTCGAAGCGCTTGGATTAGCAATCCTTATCGCCGCCTTCGCGTACCGCGCTAAGGCCCTGACCCTGGATGGGGCGCTCATCACCGGGGTGATGGGGATGCTGATTCTCGGTTTGGGCGGCATCCAATATCTGATTCCCATCCTGGTGTTCTTTGGGACCTCAAGTTTTCTGACAAAACTCATCCACGGCAAGAGCAACGTTCGGGCTGGAGAATCCAGGGACGGCTTCCAGGTCTTGGCCAACGGGGGACTGGCTTCATTCATCGTTGTCCTTTCTTATCTGAGAGTTGTCCCCATTGACCTCTATCCCATCTACCTCGCGGTCTTGGCGGTCGTCAACTCGGATACCTGGTCTACGGAAATTGGGAGCCTTTCCCGATCGGACCCGCGCTCCATTTTGCTCTTCAAAAAGGTCCCGAAGGGGACGTCCGGCGCTGTTTCCTGGATCGGAACGATGGGGGGCATCCTTGGAAGTTTTGTGGTGGCCACCGTGGGATTAGGCTACGGCTATTCCTGGCGGCTGATCGGGATGATTACAGGGATCGGGGTCTTGGGGAACCTGATTGACAGCCTCCTTGGAGCCACGATTGAGGTACGATACCGATGTCAAGAATGTGGTGGAATCTTTGATGTCCATGTGCATTGCAACGTGCCTACAGTGTTCACTGGCGGCCTGCGGTGGTTCAACAACAACTGGGTCAACTTCTCTGCAAGCCTGGCCGGTGGGGCTTTGGCTGCTCTCGCGGTCATGATCCTGAGTTAAGATGGGCTCTCTGAAATTTGTTTATGCTCCCCAATATGAGATGGATCTGGGTGCCCACGTCTTCCCTACCCAAAAGTACCGCATGCTTTATCAACGACTCTTGGAGGAACATTTGGCGACCCAGGACGATTTCACCATGCCTGAGGCGCCCGCCTTTGACGATCTCCTCCTGGTCCACACCCGAGAATATCTCGAAGACCTCAAACAGTTGAGGCGGACGCCCCGAACACTCTGGTCGGAACTCCCGCTCACCCGTGAGATTGTAGAAGGGTTCGTTCTGATGGCAGGAGGGACTTGGAAAGCCACACAACTGGCCACCCGGTATGGGGTGGGATTTCATATCGGCGGCGGATTTCACCACGCCTATGCCGACCATGCCGAAGGGTTCTGCTACATCAATGACCTGGCGTATGCGATCCGCAAAGGGCAACAGTCGGGGCTCTTTCAAAAGGCTGTGGTCATCGACTGTGATGTCCACCAGGGGAACGGCACTGCACGGATTTTTCAAGGGGATGATCAAGTCTTCACATTCTCTATCCATCAGGAGCACCTGTACCCGATACCCAAGGAGAAGAGTGACTTAGACATCGGTTTGCCGACCGGTGCGAACGACACTCCCTATTTACAAAAACTCCAAGAAAGGCCCCCCACAAC
>CAYQZW010000097.1:0-4517 GCA_964422065.1 uncultured bacterium
GGTATTGCGGGGGAAGGCCTGGACCACCTCAAACGGGCTACCTTCAAAAATCTGGGTGACGGTTGTGAACTGGTAGAGATCCAGCCCTTGCTGCCGCACGTATGGAGCGTCCTGGAGAGAGTCCGGGGGTTTAGTGGTCGTGAGCACGGCCTTGTAGATTGGGCGCTCGGCAAGGGCCCGGATGGCGTCTAACCCTGCAATGGCTCCGGTAGGGACCAGGACGCGGGCCTGGTGTTTCCGAGCCTGAGCCACACAACGCTCAAAGAGTACCCGATCGGCAAAGGCTCCTGTACTCAAGACCATCAAGCTGATCCCATCGCCGAGAATCCGCTCTGCATAAGCACGAACCGCTTCCTGAGATGCGGCTTCCACAACAAACTCTGGCCGAGCCTTGAACAATGTCTGGATGTCGTCCGTGATGGTCACACCCTCTGGAAGGATCCGTGCAGCGCGTTGGCGGGCCTCTTCATCCGCCTCCAGGACCACCACCCATTCAAACGAAGGGTCTTCCTGCAGGCTCTGGACCAGGGTCTGTCCAATGGTTCCGAATCCGATCAGGCCAAGTCTCATGGAATTATTCCTCCAAGGCATAATCTTGCCAGACCACAATGACCCACAAGCCATCGGAGGGGCGTTTCCGTAAGACGAAGAGGGCTCGACCTTCTACCAAATCGATGTCCGGAGGGGAGGGATCTAAGGACAGGATGTAGTCGTACAGGGCGGTGGCACGGGTCCCGGTGGAATCGTACTGCAGGCCTCGGGAGAAAAGCGTCAACTGGATACTGTTCACGGCATCAAACAATTCCTCTGTCGCCAATCGTTCCTGGCTATAGCCCCAGACCAAACTATCCAAGCCCCAATACTCCCGGAGGATCTCGGCGATGCTGTCTTCTCGGGAATCAAAGTAGAACTGGAAGGAGTCTGGATCCAAGCAAGACAGATAGGCTTCCAGATCTTTAGCGATGTAGGCAGTTTGGAGATTTTGGATGACCTGTTCTGGCTCCGTAGGCAATGGGTATGCCGGGCCCTCTATACTGGGGGGATGGAAGGGATTCCAGCACCCGAGCAGAGAGAGCCCAACCAGCCAGAGCAGCCAAGATCGCACCGGACTAAGCGGGGAAAACAGAGACGTAAACCCGACCGCGTCGTCGGGTGAATTTCACCACGCCATCAATCAAAGCAAAGAGGGTATCGTCACTCCCCTTGCCCACATTGTACCCGGGGTGAAACTTGGTCCCCCGCTGGCGAACCAAGATATGGCCGGCATGGACCCATTGCCCATCCGAACGCTTGACTCCCAAGCGTTTCGAGATGGAATCCCGGCCATTTTTTGTACTGCCCATACCCTTTTTATGGGCCATGTCTGTTCACCTCCCTTTCAATCGCTTCATGCGGAATTTATCTTCACGTTCCCGATCTTCCAAAACCTGGCGAATGAATGCCACCTGGCTTTTCAACTCTGGGATCAACTTCTGTTCCAGTGCATTCACGCGTCGTGTCGTCTTCTTGATTTCGGCTCCCAACTTCTTCAGCCGGATCTCCCGAGGCGCCATTTTCAAGATGAGGTCCAGGACCTTTTCAAAGGCCTCGGTCGTCATGTCCACACGTGCAGAAACCGAGAACGGCGAATACCCGCGTGTCATGGGACTTCGGACCATTTTCTGAGCCTCAATTTCCGGCAATTTGACGCCCCAGATCTTCTTTTCTTCAATCCGGATCGCAGGTTGTTTCGGAGAAGCCAGCGCCAGAGACGCAAGGGTCTCAGGGCCATCGACCCCCATGGCTTTCGCCAGGAAGATCAATGCCTCTCTCAACTGCCGATCCAGCGCCCGCCGATCTTCCAGAAGGGGTTTCAAAAGCCCCATGAACTCAGCCATCAAGGCATCCCGTTTGTTTTTCAACAACGAAGCGCCCTGTTGCGCGATCTTAATCTGGCGGCGCTTGATCAGGAGATTCATCCGAGTCGGGCTGACCTGTTCCATAGGCTCTTAAGGTACAGGGAGGCCCCCGAAATGTCAACTCTCCCAGGGCATTCCTACGTGTCTATAGGAGGTTGAGCCCCTGCCTCTTCGGCTTCCCGCAGCATATCCTTGCGGGCCAAATCGTCAAAGTATTGCCAGGTGTCCCCTTCAACCCCGCCTGTTACCCCCTGCACTTTCAGGCGAAGGATATCCGGCTGGGTCGCAAAGTTAAACAGCGTCTCCTCATCAATCAACCCCCGACGCCACAAATAGTACAGACTCTGGTCAAAGGTCTGCATACCGTACGGGACATAACTCTCCGAGATGACCTGTGTCAGTTCCCCAACCCGTCCGGGCTCCAGAATCAAGTCCCGGACGCGAGCATTATTGACCATGATTTCAACGGCGGGTACACGTCCCTTTCCGTCCTTTCTGGGGACCAAGCGCTGCGAGATGGTGGCCTTGAGGACCATGGCCAACTGCACGCGGATTTGGTGCTGTTGGCTTGCAGGGAACACGCTGACGATCCGGTTAATCGTTTCCTTCGCATCCATGGTATGGAGCGTGGAGATGACCAGATGTCCGGTCTCCGCTGCGATCAGCGCCGTTTCAATGGTCTCACGATCACGCATCTCGCCGATCATGATGACATTCGGGTCCTGACGGAGCGCCTCCCGAAGGCCGGCATAAAAAGAGGTCGTATCAAAACCGACCTCACGTTGAGAGATCAGGGACTTGTCTTCGGGGATCACGTACTCAATGGGATCCTCAATGGTGATGATATTCACAGACTTGCGATGGTTGATGTGGTCAATCATCGCAGCCAAGGTTGTGGATTTCCCCGTCCCCGCGACCCCGGTTACCAGGATGAGCCCCCGATCCTCCATGGCCAACTCTTCCACCTTGGTGGGGAGATTCAACTCGCGGATGGATTTCACCGTGATGGGGATGATGCGGGCGGCCATGGCCAGGCGTCCCATCTGGTAATACGCATTGATCCGGAATCGTGCAAGCCCCTCAATGGAGACCGCAAAGTCGTACACACGATCCCGTTCTAACGCATCCCTTGAGCGTCCCTCCAGGAGGGCCTGGAGGGCCCGATCCAAATCTTCATCCGAGAGGATCTCGTACTCCGGGGCAGGATGGAGTTCTCCGTCAATGCGGAGGTAAGGAGGACGACCCGGCTTCAAATGGATGTCTGACGCACGGAGTGAAACGGCATCCCGGAAGAGTGTCCAGATATCCAAGGGCTTCGCCATGTCCGTATTATAAACCGGTTGACCCTTTGTTTTCTGGGTATTTCACGGCTTCCAGAACCAGCCCCTGCGGTGGGGCAATGACGAGCCGCCGGGGTCGCGAGCCCTCGAGTGCATGTTCAATCTCTTCCATCTCAAGTCTGCCGGAGGCTACCGCGACCGCCATCCCCACCATCGCCCGCACCATCTTGTACAAAAACCGGTCTGCCTCTACCACAAAATGATATTCGTCCCCATGTTCTTCCCATGTGGCAAAAGAGATGTGGACGATGGGGTTATCCACTGGCCCTACAGCGAAAAAACGGAAGTCCTTCGCCCTTTGGTAAGACACTGCGATCCTCTGCAACACTTGGAAATCCAGTGAAAAGGGGTATTCCCAGACAAAACGACGGCGGAGAGGAGACCGCCCGAGAAGGACCCGGTAGCGGTACCGTTTGGCAACGGCATCGTATCGAGGATGGAAAGTATCTGGAACTTCTTGGACCCGATGGACTTCAAGGTCGGGTCCCGTGAGGGCATTCAACGCATTCCGGATGACCTCCACAGGACGGGGGGACACCGTATAGATCGCCGCGACCTGACCGATTGCGTGGACTCCACGGTCCGTACGACTGGCTCCCAATACCTTCAACTGTGGATCTCTAAACAACGTCCGCGCTGCTTGGAGCAGTTCGCCCTGGACCGTTCGGCGGTCCGGCTGGATCTGCCACCCATAAAAATCTGTCCCATCGTACTCCACCCAAAGTTTATACGCCATATCCTTGAAACATACAGCATAACTTCCATGCGTGCAGGCCAGGGCGAGTAAGGCCAAGTGTATAATAACCCTTCGATGGTGTGGTTCCTGCTCCTTGCCTTGTTCACTGCGTGGGTTCTTTACCGATGGAGGTCATGGGGTCTTGCAATCCTTCGGGCAGGAGCCATTCTGTGGATTGGCCTCATGATCCTGAACCCCGGCCTTCCCCGGTGGAGAATCACCGCACAGAAACCCCTTGTGGTCATTGATGCCTCCAAAAGCATGCAATGGAATGGCAAATGGGAGCAAACCCAACGGTTTATGAAGCAGGCGTCCTCCTTGGGCTTCCCCATCCGGTTTCTTCTGGATTCCACACTGGTCCAAAAGGTTCCAGGACCCGAGGGGTCATTTACGGACCTGGTCATCCCTTTACAAAAGGTTTCCGGCCCCTTCGTTCTGTGGAGTGATGGAAACCACAATGCGGGAACCAATCTGATGTGGTGGGCTTCCCAGAGGAGAGATCCGGTGTACGTGGCTTTTCCCCAGGTGGAACCGAGAGCATCT
>CAYQZW010000098.1:0-4404 GCA_964422065.1 uncultured bacterium
GTAGGGGTATTGCCGAGGATCTTTTGGCCTTCGTCGGAAAGGATGAGGAGGGTGAGGTGCTCTGCGCCGCGACCCCGGTGGGTGGGCACAACAAACTTCTTACCGAACAGTCGTTGGACCTGTTCTGCGATGTGATCAAAGTTTACGCTCCCGGCATACGCTTCATCCCCGACCATGAGTCCGCCCCACTGTCCGTGTGACATTGCTACGTGTCCGCGACTATCCGAGAAGTCGAGATAGACCTCCTTCTCTTTGAGGCGATAGGTGTTGAAATAGGCGGCCTCTAAGGCCTTCACCCGTTCGTCCCTGGAAATTGGACGAATGGCTTCCACAATCTTAATCTTGTAGGGCTCTGCGTAAGGATACTTCATCGGTTTCTACCCCCTTGTTTGTGACTCACCTGGATCTTTTGGGCCAGGTCGTGCCATTCTTCCTGGATTACGGGGATCAACTCCTGCAGGCAGACCTGAGCGGCCCCAAACTTCTGGATCTCAATGCCCGCTGCTAAGGACGCCAATAACCCCGAAGACTCCGGGGAAAGGCCAACCAGAAATCCCAAGACCAAAAACGCAATGGTGGTATCGCCGGCCCCGGTCACATCATAGACCTCCACGGACCGTGCCGGAATGTGGTACACCTCTTCTCCCGTCTGAAGTTCCATCCCGTGCTTGCCCAGGGTGATGACCAACACCTCCGGGGCAAGGTGTTCCATAATCGCTTCCGCGACTTCAGAAACCGAGGCCGATTCTCCGTGCGCCCCTAAGGCCTCCCGTGCCTCCCGGAGATTGGGCTTCAGGAGATGGACCCCCCGATACCGGAAGAAGTTCTCCTTTTTTGGGTCCACCGCCAGGAACCAACGGTCCTTGCGTGCCAGGAGCCCTTCAATCATCTCTGGGGTCACGGCGCCTTTGTTGTAATCCTGGATGATCACGGCGTCAAAGGACCGATCCGAACGGTCCAGGGTTCCGAGCATTCGGTGCACCAGGTCCGGCGAAATTGGACGGACTTCCTCTCTGTCCAGGCGGATCATCTGCTGGTTCTGGGAGACAACTCGGGTTTTGACCGTCGTCGGGCGCTCTGCGGTGACGAAGACCCCTTCCACATCAATCCCCTCCTCTCTCAGGGCAGACTTCAATTCGTGGCCTGCAGGGTCATCGCCCACGACCCCAAAGAGTGCCACTTCTACCCCCATGGCTTTCAGGTTCAGGGCGACATTCGCGGCGCCCCCGGGTCGAATAGTCCGATCCCGGATCTGAACAATGGGGACAGGCGCCTCGGGGGAAATTCGGTGGACATCGCCAAAAAGGTACTCGTCCAAAATCAGGTCTCCCAGCACCCCGATGGTCAACCGCGGGGCCTGTTGAAGCCGTTCGATCACCCACGCAGAATCAGTACGATAAAGCATAGACCACGATGTTGATTCCCATTTGGAACGCCAGTTCCCGCTTCTCGGGTGGGTCATTGTGGCGCTCGGTCCAGCCATCGGAAATGTTGGTGTTATAGGTGTAAAGAACCACAATCCGACCGTTGTAGATCAAGGCGTACATATGGGGTGGGCCGGGATAGTGTTCGTGGATTTTGGGGAGTTTTGGCAGGTCGTAAACCGTGTGGAAAATGGGATGATCCGGCCCCAGTTCGACCCAATCCAAATCCGGAAACACCTTTTTCATCTCCCGTCGGAACGCTTTGTCCATGCCGTAATCATCGTCCGCATACAAGAAGCCCCCCTGGGTCAGGTATTTCCGCAGGTTTTGGACTTCTTCTTCGGACAACACGATATTGCCGTGTCCTGTCATGAAGAGGAACGGATACTCAAAGATCTCCGGCTGATCCAGAGAGACCACAGCCTGGCTCTCGGCGACCCGGAGCGTGGTGCGCCGGTTGATCTCCTTCGCCAGATTGGGCAAAATCTCCGGGTCATTGTACCAATCTCCACCTCCCTGGTACCGAACGCGTGCCAGGGTAACGTCGGGCAGGGACAGCAATTGAAGCACAATCAGGAGACTACTGACCACCGGGTCTTTTCCTCCGTTTTTCTTCTTTCTCGCGTCGCCGGCGCTCCTCGTACTCTTCTTCCTTTCGTTCGATCGCCTGGATCAGGCGTTCCACATTTTCCCGGTCTTCCAACATTTCGTAGAACGCCTTGTAATCCCGAAACGAGAACAAACTCTGGACAATCGGCTCAAAGAAGACCATCACCTGACTCGCGACAAACGAGAGGGGTTTCCCGCTCTCCAGAATCACGATGGCAGGGATCGACATCCGCCATTCCACGACACGGGTTGCGATCCGCTCGATCAGTTCCGTGTAATCCTTTTTCCGAGGTTCAACGTTGGGATCCAGGTTCGGGCTCCTCATGGCCGATCACCCGTCCACCGATCTCAATTTTTTCTAAGCCGGCATCCGAGACCAGCCCTTTGCCTTTCAGAATCCGGTCTTTGCGGTAAATCGTAACCTCTTGATCGGTAAGAATCTTCCGCTCTCTGTTGTCCCATCGGAGGATCGAGGTCTCGAGACGGGTACTGTCCTCGGTAATGACGGTGACCTGTCCCATCGCCACCAGGTCACGGGTCTTTTCCATGACCCACCCGGAATCCGCGACAAGATGAGACGACACGGCCCCCTCTTCATCGTAAAAGGTGAGGCGGACCGGGTAGACTCGGGTGGTCTCTGCGCCCAGGACGATCCGATCGGCGTCCAGGGTCCACTGGGGCTTGCCCCATCGCGTCTCAACGATCTGAACGGACTGGATCTCTTCCTTCGGGGGCTCCGATTGTGTTTCTGCAGGTTCCTGGGTCTGTCCACACGCCCCAAGCAACAACACGCCTAAAAGCCACAGGATCCTCTTCATGTCACACCACCCTCGCACGCATCAAATCATGGAGATGGATGATGCCAATGGGACGACGTTCCTCGTCAATCACGATCAGGGCGGTGATGCCGTATTCCTCCATTTTCCGTGCGGCCGTTACGGCCAATTCGTCCGGCCCGATCACCTTGGGGTGGGTGGTCATGACGTCGCGAGCCGTGAGGTGGAACGGATTGGAAACCCGTTCCAAGAGCCGCCTCAGGTCTCCGTCAGTAATCACGCCGACAACTCTGCCCTCTTCGTCCACGACACTTGTGATCCCGCGTTTTGTGGTCATCTCCAGGATCACCTCTTTCATGCTCGAGTCGGTCTGAACCACGGGGACGTGCTCGGACCCAGTGAGCATCATATCTCGGACACGGTACCAGAGTTTTTTGCCGATGGCCCCTCCGGGATGGAGACTGACAAAATCCTCCAGCCGAAAGTCCTTTTCGTACAGGAGTGCCACAGCCAGTGCATCCCCTAAGGCCATGGTCACGGTCGTTGAAACTGTGGGGACAACCTCCAGTGGCCCAGCCTCTTTTGGCACATCGATCAGGAGCGTGAGATCTGCTTGTTGTGCCAGGTCCGACTCCGGGTTGGCTGTAATTGCAATGATCGGCAATCCCCAGCGTTTCAACAGGGGGATCAACACGTGAAATTCGTCGGACTCGCCACTCTTGGAGATGGCCAGAACGACATCGTCCTTGTCGACGATCCCCAGATCCCCGTGGAGCGATTCGGTCGGGTGAAGATAAATCGCAGGTGTTCCCAAGGACGTCAACGTAGCAGCGATCTTTTTTGCGACGATTCCCGACTTGCCCACCCCTGTAACGATGACCCGGCCCTTCCGGCCTTTGATCAACTGGACGGCCTGCCAAAACGCAGATCCCAGCCGATCCCGAAGCCGTTCCAGGCCCCGAATCTCTTCGGTCAGGACTTCACGAGCGAGTTCAAGAATGTCGTGTTCCATGGAGTTTCATCCGTCGGATCGGTGTATAGCGGGCCCCTTCAGGCCGTAACTCGCTTTGAAAGAATACGACTTCTCGGACCGCAAAAGACTCACCGGGAACCGGAGGCGGTTCGACCTTCCGAAAATCAAACGGTCGTCGTGCGCGTGCCAGGGTCAAATGCATCTTAAATCCTCGTTTTTCCCTTGGAATCCCATACCGTTCTACGACCTCTTCAATTGCCCGGAAGAGGGCATGGGCCTGATCCGTCTCCCCTTCCACACCAATCCAGAGCACTCGCGCCTGTCGTGCATGAGGGAAGACCCCCATGCCGGCCAGACGGAGTGTAAACGGTGAAAACGTGCGAATTGACGCTGCCAGATCCGTCAAAATCTTAGGAACAACGGCATCCTTAACTTCCCCCAAAAACTTCAATGTGAGATGATAATTTTTGGGGTCCACCCACTTTAAATTTGGGAACTCCTGCCGGATCTGGCGCGTCTGGTTTTCAACTTGCTTCTTTAAATGATCAGGCAGGTCAATCGCCACAAAACATCGCATTTTGAAAATTGTAAAAGATGGGCTTCAATTTGTCAATTTTCTGGC
>CAYQZW010000099.1:0-4328 GCA_964422065.1 uncultured bacterium
TTTGGAACGAGAGCGAGTTGTGATTGAAGGAGGATTGTTCGGATCACGGAGAGCTCATCCGGCCCCCCGTCCAGGGCTTCTCGGGGTTCCTGCTGAACCTCAACGGGCAACGTTTCGAGATCTGCCGAGGGAATATAGGGAGGGTTCGTCACGACCACATCGAGCGTCTGGGGTTTGATGGCGTCCAGGAGGTTCGCTTGAAACACCAAGACTCGGTGTTGGAGGCGATGGTATTCCACATTTGCCATTGCAGTTTGGACGGCCAGCGGAGCTCGGTCAATGGCCCAGATCCGAGCATGGGGATAGTGGAGGGCCAGCGCGATTGCCAGACAGCCTGTGCCCGTCCCGATATCCGCAATCCGAAGGGGCGAGGAGCGATTGCGGAGATAGTCTTGGACGGCCAATACCAGAGTCTCAGTATCCACACGGGGGATAAAAACGCCGGGGCGAACCTTCAGGCGGATCCCGAGGAATTCGGTCTCACCCAGAAGATAGGACAACGGGATACCGGTTTGTCGCTGGTGGAGAAGATGGTTCAGGTGCTGGGGATCAGGGGGTTGGCCCAGGATCGGGGGCCAATGTCCGCCCAGGTGCGTCCACAGGATCCTTGCCTCAGCCTCGGCTTCGGGTGAGATCCTTTGGAGTTCCCGAACCAGTGCTCTGTAAGTCTTCCAAGCGTTTTCGGTCTTCATGATCCCTCAATGCATCGATAATGGGCTGAAGGTTGCCTTCCAAAACAGAATCCAGGGCATAAAGAGTCAAACCGATCCGATGGTCAGTCACGCGATTTTGGGGGAAGTTGTACGTCCGGATTTTCTCACTCCGATCGCCGGTACCGATGTAAGCCTTGCGGATTGCAGAGGTTTTCTTGGCTTCTTCTTCCTGGAGCCGGTCCCGGAGTCTGGATCGCAAGATGCGGAGGGCCTTTTGTTTGTTTTTGTGCTGGGATCGCTCGTCTTGGCAGGAGACCGTGATGCCGGTAGGGAGGTGTGTGATTCGGACAGCAGAGTCGGTCACATTCACATATTGGCCGCCCGGCCCACCCGCGCGGAAGGTCTCGATCTTGAGGTCTTCCGGTCGAATCTCGACCTCAATTTCATCGGCTTCAGGAAGGACCACCACGGAGGCTGAAGAGGTATGGATCCGGCCGCCGGATTCGGTCACCGGGACTCGCTGGACCCGGTGGACACCGGACTCGTACTTTAAGGCACCGTACGCCCCTTTGCCTTCCACCAAAAAGGTGACCTCGCGGATCCCCCCGAGTTCCGTCTCATGGAGGTCGGTAATCGAGACCCGCCAGCCCCGATCCTCAGCGTAGCGGAGGTACATCTTAAAAAGATCACGAGCAAATAAGGCTGCCTCTTCACCTCCAGTTCCGGCACGGATCTCCACTACTGCGTTTTTCTCGTCTGCGGGATCACGGGGAATGAGCCGGGCTCGGAGATCACGCTCGATCTGCTGGATCTCCTGCTCCAAGTGTTGGATTTCCTCCTCAATCGCAGCCTGTTCCTTTTCATCCTCCGTGCTGTCCAGAAGGTCTTGAAACTCCTGCAATTCCTGCTGTTTCTCCTCCAGTGTATTGGCAAGATCCACGATCCCTTTGACCCGGGCATATTCCTGGGAAAGCCTGGCAAGGGTCAGGGGATCGGAAGCATTCTCCGGCTTTTGGAGTTCCGCTTCCAGCTCTTGAAGACGACGTCGAAACGGGGTGATGAGATGGGGGTCCATGGTGCCAAAAGAATGAAGGGGGAGACTTGGAGATGCAAGTCTCCCCCTTCGGGTGAGCCAGAAATAAACTACTGGACTTTCAAAATCGGGCGGACACGGACCGCTTTACCGGCCTGAAGTCGCAAGAAATACATGCCCTCGGGCAATGAAGTCAAATCGATGGTCTGCCTGTGGATTCCTGGGGGAAGCGTGCCGAGAGGATAGAGTTGGACCTGCCGTCCGGTGACATCGTAGAGACCGATCTGGACAGAAGTCCGATATGGAAGCCCAAACTCGATCGAGGCTGGCCCGTGGGTGGGGTTCGGCGCAAACCGGTATACCGTGAAGGGAACAGGCAGGGTCGCGTTCTCATCGCTCTGGGTGGTATTGTAAAGATTGATCGCGTTCTGGGCGTTTTGAAGAAGATTGGTCAGGGAAGTTCCGCCAACCACCGCAAATGCGACCTGGACGCTCTGGCCGGCTGTAAGGGTGAACGGTCCGGCAGAGGCCATCACGGACCAGTCGTCTGGGCTGCTGGCCGTCGGGAATGAATACGTGCCGTTCAAGAACAGCCACTGGGTGTTGTCGGGCATCCCTGAGTTCGGATAGACATAGGTGGGGTTATTGATCAGACTCAAGTTGGCAGGACTGGGAGGATCCAAAAGGGTGACCCCCACGTAGGTGGTCCCGTAGTTCATATAGGCAGTCCGGGTTGTGGCATCGGTGCCTCCCATATTCTGACTGTAGGTGGTCGCTCCGATATCGAAGTCCATGAAGTAGCCCACATAGAGGTTCGAAACATCCTGGGTCGCCGTGATCGTATACTGCACAATGACGAAATCATCGTAATCCGGGTCATCCCACCCGTACGCTTCCATCTCAACAGTGATGCCTTGGGGGTTGGGGTGGCCGCTATCGTCGAACATTCCCCAGACCCCTTCAGTAGCACCGATGGTCGGAGTGAAATAGTAGAGTTGGCCGTTTGGACTGGCCGTGGGCTGGAAATCCTCATCATCCGCACCAGCACTTTCGTACCATGCATCCGCGACATAGGAAGAGGAATTGCCGATGGCGAACGTGCCGTAATACAAGGTATTCTGGCCATTGGAGGGATAGATAAAGCCGGACCCCTGGGCCTGGTCGGAGTGCATGAAGCCGATGGCGCCCCGATCTGTCACGGTCAGGACGGCATTGCCGGCATGGACGTCCAGATAGTCCGAACGAGGGATACCGATATAGGTGGAAAAGTCTAAATCTTTGGTGTAGTTCCCGTTGTTCGAAACCACATGAACGGTGAAGTCAATTTGGGCGCCGGAAGGAGCGGCGGGATCCACAGTCAACGTGAAGGGTGACACGGCATTGTCAACGGTATCTCCATAAGCGATATCCCCAAAAGCATACGTAGAATCGAGCAGCGTAATGTAGGGACTACTCGTGCGGAGTGTCGCCGTGGCCCCATAGGCTGTGGAGTCGGCCTGATTCGTCAGGGTGACCACGATTTCCCCGGTCTCACCCGGATCCAAGAGGCTGTCTCCACCTGCAGTGATTTGATAGTCCACCAGGGTAATGTAAGGCAAGGTGGGGACAGGAACCATGTTGATGGCTGCCAGGAGATCGAGTCGGCCCCAGC
The DNA here is from genome assembly GCA_964422065.1 of uncultured bacterium. Taxonomy (GTDB): domain Bacteria; phylum Hydrothermota; class Hydrothermia; order WGAB01; family WGAB01; genus S141-55. The sequence continues at coordinate 3,338 of CAYQZW010000099.1, forward strand.
CATAGTTGTTATTGGGAAAGGTTCCGCCTTGCGGGGGCTGATATGCCGATTCGGTCAAAATGTTGTAAACCGTTTCGAAATCTAAGAAGGGATTTTTGGAAAGCAGGACCGCGACGGCGCCGGCCACATGAGGGGTGGCCATCGAGGTGCCAGACCAAGTGTAGCCGCCCTGGTACCCGCCGCCAGGGACCGAAGAGCGGATGTTGACACCCGGCGCACTGATATCCGGCTTGATCAGGTTCCAGTCAGGACGAGGCCAGTATTGAGGGTCGTTCCAGGGGTTCAGGTTTGGGGCCGGACCTCTCGAGGAGAAGGATGCGATGTTATCCCCGGCATCAGTCGCACCCACGCCAATCACTGTGGGATAGTTTCCGGGCGTATTGGCAGAGCCACTCCCGGGTCCCTCGTTGCCGATGGCAAACACGGGGATGATGTCCAGGGCCCGCCAGGTCAGCACGGCGGACCAGAAGGCCAAACTGGTCGAGGTCTGGCTCCCCCAGGAGTTGCTAATGACCCGCACGGGGACACCGGAGTCTCCAACAAGCGAGGCGTACCACTGAAATCCGGACATGAGGTTACAGGAATTTCCGGAGCCATCGAAGACTTTGACCGCTGTGAACTGGGCACCAGGGGCCACACCGATATCGTTGACATCCGGGCCCAAGCCGTCACCCCCCACCGCGGTCCCCATGGTGTGCGTGCCATGGGAGTTGTCGTCGTACGGGGTGGGGACATTGTTACAGAAATCGCGCCAGTAGCCCGCAAAGCGGTTATGGAACGCCGGGTGGTTGGCATAGACTCCCGTATCCATCTGTCCGATAATGACCCCGGAGCCATCATAACCCATTGCCCACACCGTATCCGCATTGACCTTACTGATATTCCACTCCGGAGTAGGGTTTGCAATCACCGCCGATGCGTCTGGGTTGGCAGAAGCCACCAAAATCCGAACCTTGGGCACTTCCTCGATGTAAAGGATATAGATCGGAAG
>CAYQZW010000100.1:0-4327 GCA_964422065.1 uncultured bacterium
ACATCACACCTTGAAGGTTTATTGGGGTTGGTACTGCTGGGAGATCTGCAGGGCAAGGTTCTGAATCGCAACCGAGAGTTCTGTTTCCCGGTCCGCTGGGGCAGTCGTCTCCTGTTCCACCAACTTCTTCCGGTCTAACACGGAGTAGAGTTGGACCTGGATGCGGGCCTGCTCCCCGGTGACCTCCACGGTACCGTAGATGAAGAGTTCCGCTTGCATGTCCTGTGCCAGTGGGTAACACTGCTCCGGGGTGAGCGTTTGGAGGTTCAACCCCCGGCGATCCACGAGGCTCCGAGCTTCTCCCGTCGGTAAAACATCAAACTTGGGCGAGTTCTGAAAGCCAAACTGGAGGAAATTGGCGACCTTGTTCCCCAAGTCCCGTACACTCGCTTCCTGGTTGAGTTCCCGGAGTGGGAAGATCGCCAACTTGGGTTTGATCCCCAGTTGGGTTCCCGCTGCAGCATACCCCTTGTTGAGTTCGTCAAGAACATCTTGTGTGATGTCGTTCTCCCCGGAGGCATAGAGGACGACATCCTGTGAGATATCCAGGACCAGATCGTAGCCCATCTCTTCGGCGAGTTTGTAGATGGTTTCGTGGACCTTCCGAATCAGAGGGTCAATCAGTTCTCGGGTCTTTTGGTCGAGTTTGCCACCCTTGCCCCAGATCGATTTCCAGAAGGACTGATATTGCCTTTCATATTCTTGGATTTCCCGTTCTTTCAGGATCTTCTGTTCGTCCGTCATCATGACCCGTTCCCGTTCATACTCCGCCTTTGCAGAATCCAGGATGGCTTTCAAACTGTCCCGTGTTTGTTCCCACTCCCGTATGGCGCGCTGGAGTTCTCTTTTGGCATCTCGGAGGTCCATATACTCGTTGAGGATCCGTTCCATGTGGACATAGGCGATCTGCGTCCCGTACCCGGGAACCACTCGCCATAGCAATACCGCCGCAAGGATGATGAGACTTTTCCGAAGCATAGGCCTCAATTCTACATCGTATTTTCTGCCGAGTATAGGGCCCGCCGGTGGGCTTCCAGGAGGGTTTCGGGCTGGCCCAAGAACGACGCAGCAGAGTGAACCCGATGGAAGCCCGGCAACCCTTGGAAATAGGTACGCCAGTCTGCGACCCGCAGGGGATGATGGTCCAAAATCAGACACTCTAAGGAGTCCAGAGCCAGGAGTTCCCGGAGGTTTTGAAGAACGTTTTCAAAGGCCCATTGGGGATAGTACTGGCCCAGGAGATAGAGGGGTGGCCCGTCCAGGTAGACCCATCGCGGCGTTTGAGAGAGGATGAACTGGATCTGGTCCTCCCGGAACGGCCCCTGGATGTCTGACGTGAAGACGAAGGTCTGGCCACGGAACGCAATCGCAACCTGAATGACATTGCCCAATCGGCCTCCAGGGCCGTGTGGGGTCGGCTCACTGAAGCGGAGGGTCGTGTCTCCCATGCGCAGGGTCTTTCCATCCGCCCACACCCACTCTGTATGAAGGGGTCGGAGCCGGTCCAGAAAAGCCCGAGCCCGTGTACGCTGCGAACGGTTTGTCCGGGTGGGATCCTTAAGCAAAAGCATCTTCCCGGCCAGGATGTCTACTTGGTCGGGGTTGAGATGATCGTAATGGTAGTGGGTGATGATGACAAGATCGGATTGCTTGGCATACTCGCGGATCTTTCGCCAGGCACATTCCAGGGCCTCTATCTCCTGTTGATGAGGCGCGAGACCGCTCCGATGCGGTGCCAGGGCAGCGCCAGGGTCAATCAAGATCCGGACATCCGGGGTGCGAACCCAGGTTGCCATGGACCGAACCCCTAAACTCTCCGAGGCGATCGGGCGGATGATGAACCGATTCTCTGGGTGCTGGGCCATGGCCGACCCGTCCATGGAGACTACGGGGAAGACCTCAGGCCCCCTGAGCCCCCTTCAGGTGTTTCAGGAGGAACTCTGCGATGGCTTTGTAGGCCTTGACCATGTTCCGACGCTTACTGAATCCGTGCCCCTCGTCGTCAAAGACGAGATACTCAACCGGGATATTCCGCTCCCGGAGTGCGTTGACCAGTTGATCAGACTCCTGCTGGACGACTCGGGGATCATTGGCGCCCTGGACGACCAGCAGGGGGACGCGAATTCGGTCGACGTGCGTCAGAGGGGACCGCTCCAGCAGAAATTCTCGGTCTTCCTCGGGATCTCCCAGGAGGTCTTTCATCAGGGGTCGCCAATGGGGGGGCACGCTTTTGGCGAAAGTGACCAGGTTGGAGGGCCCAAAAAGGTCTACCCCACAGCAGAAGTATTCCGGGATTTGGGTCAGGCATGCGAGGGTGGCAAATCCCCCGAAACTGCCGCCCATCACCGCGATCCGTTTGGGGTCGACCCAGTCTTGTTGGAGAAGCCATTTGACGCCCTCTTCCAGATCCCGAAGTTCACCGCCACCCCAATCTCGGTTGATCCGCTTCATAAAGGACTTGCCGAAGCCGGTGGAGCCCCGGAAGTTGGGGGCAAAGACGGCAATGCCGTGGGCCAAGAGATATTGGATCAGCCCGGAATAGGCAGGACGGTGTTGCCAGTTTGGCCCACCGTGCGGGTTCAGGATCACCGGCGTCGGCCCAGAGCCCCGGGGACGGTACAGCCAGGCCTGGATGGGCAGGCCGTCAAAGGACCGGTAGACCACGGATTCGGGCTCAATCAGTTCCTCGGCAGGGATTTCCGTATGTAAGCCGCCCAGCCAATGCTGAGTTTGGGTTGTCCGGAGATCCACAAGCCAAATGGAAGGGGGGTATTTCGCGCCAGAAAAGACCATGGCCAGGCGTTGGCCGTCAGGGAAAAACCGCAGGGAGAGGATCTGCCCCTTAGGGAGCGGGATCTCACGCGTCGGGCCATCGGGCCAGTCTCGGACAAAGAGCCGGTGATGGCCGCCATCGTTGAGCATCCAGACCAAGACATCTCCCTTGGGGCTCAGGGCTACGTCCTCGATATCGTGATCTTCCTCTACCAGGACTTCGGTGGAGTCGCGGTCCAGCCGGTACAGTTCCAGGGCAAAAAACTCCCTGCCTTGCTGTGAGAGAACAAAGAAGCCCGAGCCGTCGGGAAGCCAAGGACCGGGGCCCACGGTGGAGCCGGGCTCCGCCGGGATCACGACACGGGATTCCCCGGTCTCGAGATCTAAAAGATGGATCTGCGTGGTGTTCACGTCCACTAACTCTATGACCAGGAGGCGCCGGGCGTCCGGAGCAAAAGGGCCCGGTTCCAGCCAGCGATCCAGGCTGAGAACCTTCCGAAACGTGAGGGTCGCACGGTCCAGGAGGAAGATGTCCTGCACTTGCGGATTGTCCCGGGTGGACGCGAAGGCGATCCAGCGCCCATCCTGGGAGACGGAGTACGCATTGAATCGGTGTCGGGCATCGGGCTTTTGGGTGAGATCTCTGGGCCATTCTCGCCGGGAACGAAGGACATAGAGTTGATGGTTCTCCTGGCCCTGATCGTCCACCATAAGCACCATGGGATAGGGGCCTTTCGGGGGTGCCAATTCGCTCACATACCGTTCTTCAAAGAAGGTCCATTGCTCCGGGCATCCACTCTGGAGGTCCTTGCGCCAGAGATTGAACTGTCCGGAGGCATCCACAAGATAGAACACCGCACGTCCCTCTTCGTCTGGGACAGCGCTGAGGTACCGAAAATACGCCAAATACTCTTCCAATTCCCTCATGTCACACCTCCTGAGTTGGGGGTTGCTCAATTTCTTGGAGGATCTCATCAATGAGATCCTGGACGACCGCTTGTCGTGAGCGTTCTTCCACGACTTCGTAATATTGAGGAGCCTGTTTTTTAGACACCTGTCGTTCCGGGACTCCCAGCACCCGGATTTTGCGGTAAAACAAGGGGAAATCCAATTCAATGACATCGCCGGGCCGGACCGGGGTGGAGGGTTTGGCGGGCTTGCCTTGGACCCGGACATAGCCCCGCTCACACGCCGTCTTAGCCAAACTCCTCGATTTCAAAAGACAGACATGCTTGAGAAAGACGTCAATGCGCTCAGCCTTCATGGGGTTCCTGGGAGAGTCTGGGTCCGTACCATTGTCGCCAGAAGGATTCACTTTCCCGCCACAGGGGTTCCCACCATTCCCGATGCTCGGCATACCATCGGACTGTAGATTTCAGCCCTTCGTCAAGATGGGTCTTGGGGGTCCAGCCCAAGGCTCGGATTTTGTCTCCGGCCATCGCGTACCGTCGGTCATGACCAGGCCGATCTTGAACGAACCGGATGAGATCCTCAGACTGACCCAGGAGGTCCAGGCGGTTCTTTGCGAGGTCTAGCTTCGTGTTTTTTGCTGGCC
>CAYQZW010000101.1:0-4257 GCA_964422065.1 uncultured bacterium
GACCTCTGGAAAGGCGGCGGGATAAAGGATGCTGGAATCCCCGGTATTGCCCGTTGCAGCCACCAGCAAGATGTCATGGGCTGCAAGGTCTTGGATCGCCGTCTGAAGCACTTGAGAGGGCTCAGGGCCTCCAAAACTCATGTTGACGACCTGGACCCCGACCGAGTCAGCATAATAGAGTCCCTCCACGATCCACGCATCCTGAAGGACCCCTTGATAATTGGCGACCTGGACCGGGACCACGGTGATGCCAAAGGCGATCCCCGCTGCCCCCAGACCGTTGTCTGTACTTTGGGCGATCACGCCAGCAATGTGGGTTCCGTGACCATTTTGGTCGTTGGGGTGCTCGTCCTGGTGGACCGCATCGTACCCACCCCAAAAGTGAGTTTGAGCAAGGTCAGGGGCCCGGAGGTAGGCCATCAGGGAACCCGCCGCAACCTCCTGTTGTTCGTAGGTCGGGATCAGATAATCCTCAAAGGCCACGCCAGAGTCCAAGATCCCCACGAGCACCGTAGAGTCGCCCCCGGTTGGGAGATGGTCCCAAGCCGAAGGCATCCCCAGATAGCCCTCTTGAAGATGCCATTGGAGGGGGAAGGCGGGATCGTTTGGGGTCCAAAGGAGCCTTCGGAGATAATTCCGGTCCACTGCCCGGACCGCAGGGTCCGAGCGTAGGGCATCCAGTGCGACCTGGACACCTGCGGGATCCTTGAGTGCAACGACGGAAATCGGCGCATACTTTCCGCGGTACACCTCTTGGCCCCAGGCCTGAATGCGCTGGCGACGGGTTGAGAGAGGCACTTCAGGAGACCACAGGATCAAAAGTTCTCCTGGAACGGCATCGGACGGGGCTTGTATTGTCGGCCGACCCTCTGCCGTAGAGACGATCGGACGGATGTTTTCACGTTCGGCCGTCTGCGCAATCCCAAAACACAAAAGAAAAATCGTGAAGGCTCGGACTCTCATGCCCAAATTATAAGGACCGCCAAAGGCCCACCCCAATGGCTGCTGTTAGGAGATCTTCGAAGCCGGGCCGAGTCCGGCCTTATCAGAACAAAGGAGGGCTCGTGTTTACCTCCAGGACCAGGGTTCAACCACCACCAGATAGGAGCTTGGTCAAAATCAAAGGAGCCTGTCCGCATGAGTGGATGCCCGGCCCCCTGCAAAGGCCTCCACCACAGACCCATCGGTGTGGTAAAGAACGGCTGTATGGCCTCAAAGGGGCCCAGGCTGAGATGCGGAGGGTGTTTATGGCATGGACGAGGTCCGAGAGCACTTGCACATCCAGACCGCCTGGAGTCTGGAGCTCCGGAGTCTTTTGGCCTCCACCAACGTATCCGACAGTGTGTAGATGGAATCCCGGCCGTGAGAATTCCCCACAGGGTTGTTCCACGCAACGTCCGGCCGGGCCCGCTCAACCTGACGTGCTTATTTCACCCGAAGGAAACAGTGGACCGGGACCTTATGTTGGACCAGCAGGTCAATCATCTTCGGTGTTCGGTCATCGTGGCGATACCCCGAAGCAAAGGGCATGGCCTCTTCGTGGCCAAGGCCACGACTCAAAGACATCATGAAGAGTTCACGGGTATACTTCCCCAAAATGGACGCCATGGCCACCGGCAAAAACTGGGAATCCGCATCCATAAGAAAATTGAGGTCCCACCCATGGACTTTGTAGCGAGACCACCCCCGGGATTCCCGGAGGGTCTGGACCTCGGGGTATCCTGCAACAAAAAACCACTTCTTATAGTGGGTGGTACCGCCAATCTTCCCCATCAAATACAAAGGTTCTGGGTCTTCTCCCGCACAGGTTTTGGCCAATTCCATAAAGGTCAAGAAATCCAGCAGGGCCTTGCTCTGGAGCGCCCGAATCCTGCGATTGAACTCCTCAGGATGGATGACGCGCTGGACCACCGAGACCACACGGATCCCGGCGATGGCCTGCCAAAGTGCGGGCTGGGCATGTTCCGGCATCCATACGGGCAATGGGAGATCAGGGTGAAGGGCTTGGAGAGAGGGACAGGCCTCAAAATGTTCCTGAAGTGTGCGATGGGTCAGGATCTCAAGATAGGTGGAAAAGGTTTGAGGGATCCCTGCGAACTCCTGCAGGATGGAAAGGGCTAAGGATTCCCCTGTCCGGTACGTAGGGAACGACCCGCGGAAGACTTCTTTGGAATCTCGGATCTTGGTCTCTAAGTGTTTCAGTCTCAGCCGGGTCCATGGATCCCCATCCACGTCCATGACCACCGCGGTCACCACCAAGGGCCCGAGGATTGGCCCGTAGCCGTTTTCGTCAATGCCCACCACTCGGGTGGGTCGCCCATCAAAGGTAAACTCCATGCACGTTATCCAATTGCGATCATGCGCTCGATCGCTCGTCTTGCCCGATCCGCAACCTCTCGGGGCACCTCTACGCGGTAAATCTCCTCTTTGAGCGACCGATACACTTTGTCCAGGGTGATCTTTTTCATGTACTCGCAAACCGCCTCAGGGTTGGCTGGAATGAACGTCTTCTGAGGGTTTTCCTTTTTGAGCCGGTAAAGTAGCCCGGTCTCTGTAGCCACAATAAATTCCTGGGCCGGGGACTCCTTGGAACGTCGGACCATGCCCCCGGTCGAAAGAATGAAAGTCTTGGTTTTGTCCAAGACGCCATCTGCGGCGTAGTACATACAGGAGGTCGAGCACCCACATTCCGGATGGATCAGGAACTCCGCGTCCGGATGTTGGGTCCGTAATCGGTCAATGTCTTCCAGCCGGATTTTGGCGTGGACATGGCACTCGCCCGGCCAGATATGGATCTTTCGCCCGGTCATTTTGGCGACATAGGCCCCCAAAAACATGTCCGGCAAAAACAAGATCTCCCGGTCTTCTGGGATTGATTCCACGACTTTCAAGGCATTGGAGGAGGTGCAACAGTAGTCGCTTTCGGCCTTGACCTCGGCAGTGGTATTGACATAGGCCACGACCACCGCGTCGGGGTATTGCTGTTTCCAGCGTCTGAGGTCCTCTGCGGTGATGGAGTCAGCCAACGAGCAGCCTGCCTCAAGGTCTGGGATCAACACGGTCTTTTCCGGGGCCAAGATCGCTGCCGTTTCGGCCATGAAATGGACCCCACAGAAAACGATGAGATTGGCCTCCGAGGCCTTTGCTTGTCTGGACAAATACAGTGAGTCCCCGATGTAGTCTGCAACTTCCTGAACCTCAGGGACTTGATAGTTGTGGGCCAGGATGATCGCGTTCTTCTCCTCCTTCAACCGAAGGATCTCTCGTTGAAGGTCACGGAGGGTGTCCTCATCCAATTTTTGGGTTACGGTTTGGGGTTCCATACGTCCATCACCTCCAGGCTGAAATCTACCCATCGGGCTTGGTGTGTCAAGGCTCCTACGGACACAAAGTCTACACCCAACTCCGCAAACGTCCGAATATTCTCCAGTGAGATGCCGCCAGAGACCTCAATTTTGGCCTTGCCCCTGGCCCTTCGGACGGCTTCTCGAACCTCCTCTGGGGGCATATGATCCAGAAGCAGCACCTCAGCCCCCGCGGCCAGGGCCTCATCCACCTGCTCCAGGTTCTCCACTTCAACTTCGACCCGCAAGCCATGGGGGGCCTGCGCGTGAGCGCGACGGACAGCCTCAAAAACCGAGCCGACCGCCCGAATGTGGTTGTCTTTGATGAGAATGCCATCAAACAGGCCCATGCGATGGTTCTTGCCTCCCCCCACCCGGACCGCGTATTTTTCCAAAACCCGAAGCCCCGGGGTCGTTTTGCGGGTGTCCAGAAGGACCGTGGATGTCCCCTCTAAGGCCTCCACGTATTGCCGGACCAGGGTCGCGATGCCGGAGAGCCGGCCAAGGAAATTCAAGGCCGTCCGTTCAGCCATGAGGATCGACCGAAGGTCGCCCAGGACCTCCAAGATCCGAGTGTCCTTGGGTACCTGGTCTCCCTCAGCATACAGGGGAATCACCTGGAGCGAGGGATCCACCAGGGTAAAGACCCTCCGGGCAATGGGAAGTCCACAGAGGACCGCATCTTCCCGAACCCAGATCCCTGCTTTGCCGGGCTGTTCTTTCGGCAAAACGCTCGCAGTCGTCACATCCCCACGTTCTCCCAAATCCTCCTGCAACGCCCGCAGGATGATCTCATCAAGAAAGGGCTCGTTCATGGCTCTTTTGAATCTCCTCCATGGTTTGAACCAAAAGGGGAAGAATTTCCCCCGCGGATCCTTGCAACGAAATGTCCGCAAAGGAAGACACAGGGGTC
>CAYQZW010000102.1:0-4215 GCA_964422065.1 uncultured bacterium
GTGGACCACATCGGACTCCTCGTTGACGGGGACGAGGTACCAATCTTCGACATCTAAGGAATGGACGACCTCGGGGAAGTCCTCAAGGAGTCGGTAGGGGGTCTGTGGGTTCTTTCGCAGGGAGAACCCGTTGAGGTTGCGTTCCACCATATCAAAGCCAAAGACGCGTCCCAGGGGCCATTCCGTACGGTCAAGGATCTCGCCAGACAAATACCGGTCCGTCCCGTCCAGTGTATTCCGTCCCACGTTCCCGCTGGTCACCAGAATCCCCCCATTCCGGACCCAGCCTACGATATTCCGCATCGCGAGGGTATCCAGGTAACTCAGGGAGAGCAAACGGTCTTGATCGTGGTAGCCGTATAGGGGTGGGACAAAGAGGATCTGATACTCTCCAAGTTTTTGGGGGTCATACAAAATGGAGGCGTCGTGGAATGTGACGAACCCTCCATGGCGGGAAAACTCTTCTAATACCAGGTGTGCCCCCATGGGGAGCGTCCCCTGCCCATCCACCGATGTGGTGAGGAACGCAACCCTTGGGACGGCAAAGGTTTTGGCGATCAGCAGAGCCGGGATCAGCCATCCATTCAGCATAGGGAGTAATTATACACACCTTTCTCCACATCTTATCCGCTGTGGACTATAATTCCGTGGTTTTTCAACTTGTCATAACAAAATAACGAAGCAATAGAATCCATGCCTTGACAGGGTATTTCTCCATCCTCTAAAATGGCGTCATGCCTGTTTTGTTTCTCACGGGCTTTCCCGGTTTTATCGCAACCCGACTCCTCCAGGAATTTGTTAAGTCTTCCGATTTTGAGCACATTCACCTCCTGGTCGAGCCCCGCATGAAGGAAAAGGCTGAGCGAGCGTTGGTCAGGCTTGGCGTATCTGCAGAACTTCATGAAGGAGATATTCGCTTTGAGGATCTTGGGCTACCGGTGCAGGTCCGTGAGCGTCTTCATTCTGAAGTCACCCACGTGTGTCACCTGGCCGCACTCTATAACCTCCGCGTCGCCTGGGATCCCGCTTATCAGGTGAACGTGCTGGGGACCCAGCATGTCCTCCACTTTGCCCGCTCGGTTCGCTCCCTGGAACGGTTCATCTACTTTTCCACGGCGTATGTCTCCGGATGGCGGACCGGGATCGTCTTTGAAGACGAACTGGTGCCAGGCTATGGCTTCAAAAACCATTACGAACACACAAAGTTCCTGGCCGAACGTCTCGTCCGTTCCGTCATGGAGGAGATGCCCGTGACGGTCATCCGGCCCGGGATCGTAGTCGGCGACTCGCAAACGGGGGAGACCGCTAAATTTGATGGCCCTTACTTCGTCATGCATTTTCTGCATCGGATCCCAGGCCGGTTCCCGTTGCCCTACATCGGCCGGTCAGAGGCCGAGGTCAACTTGGTCCCTGTGGATTACATTGCGCGGGCAACTGCAGCGCTCACCACCTTGGAGGCCGCGACGGGTAAAACCTACCATCTCGTAGATCCGGCTCCCCTCCAAGCCAAAGAGATCTACCGGCTCGTCCACGAGAAAATCCGAGGCACTGTGCCGCGGGGGCGACTCCCGTTCTCCTGGGTTCAAGCGACCCTCCGTTTCCCTTCCTTGTCCCGCACCCTGGGCGTCCCCCTGGAAGCGACGCCATACTTTGAACATCAGGTCCACTATGATGCTTACCATGCCATCAAAGATCTCCGTTCCCTGGGCATTGAAGTTCCCCGACTGACCACCTATCTTGACGTCCTTGTGGCGTATTATCTGCAGCATGCAGAAGACCCGGAGAAACAGGTGTTTTAGCCATGGATCTTGAACGTTTATACATTGACGGTCAATGGGTGGAAACCCCCAAGAAGGCCCCTACCCTCGACCCCTCAACGGGTCAGGCGTTCGGAGAGGTCTTTTTGGCAACGGAATCTGAAGTAGAGCAGGCCCTCGCCTCCGCCGCTCAAGCCGCAAAACATTGGAGATGGACCCCCTTCTCCGAACGGAGGGCCCTGCTGGAACGACTGCGGTCTATCCTCTACGAACAACGCGACACCCTCGCGACCTTGATTGCCAAGGAGCAGGGGAAACCGATCAGTGAAGCACTGGCCGTGGAGATCATTCCAGCGATCGATTTCCTGGATTATCTCATCCGAGAAGGGGAGCAGGTCCTCAAAGCCGAGATGGTCCGGGCCTGGCAACTCCTATTCCGGGACAAGGAAGGCTGGCTCTTTTACGAACCGCTGGGGGTCGTTGCGGTCATCTCGCCCTGGAACTACCCTTTCAGCATCCCGTTTTTGGACATCACGGCGGCGATTTTTGCGGGGAACACGGTCGTCTTCAAGCCTTCCCCGATCACCCCGAAGGTTGGGCTCTGGATCGGGCATCTCTACGAGATGGCCCAGGTCCCACGGGGCGTGCTACAGGTCCTGACCGGCGGGGCCCAGGTCGGACAGGCACTCGTGACCGATTCCCGGGTCAAGGGGCTCCTCTTTACCGGTTCTGTTGCGACCGGGAGGCGGATCCTGGAACTCGCGGCCCCGGCCCTCAAGACTTCCCTCCTGGAACTCGGAGGCAAAGACCCGGCCATCGTGCTCGAGGATGCCGACCTGGATCGGGCCGTGCCGGGCATTGCCTGGGGCGCCTTGATGAATACGGGCCAGACCTGTGCCTCGATCGAACGGGTCTACGTCCATCGGTCCAGATACTCGGAATTCGTGGATCGGCTGGTGGCTTATGTGGACACCTTGAAGGTCGGTGACCCCCGGGCCCTGGATACGGACCTCGGCCCCCTGAGCATGGAGCCCCAACGCAACCATGTCCATCGCCAGGTGGAGGCAGCACGGGCCGCTGGCGCACAGGTGCTCCGGGGAGGCGAAATCCCGGACCGCCCGGGCTACTATTACCCCCCAACGGTCCTGGTGGATGTCCAACAGGGCTGGGAGATCATGCAAGTGGAGACCTTCGGGCCTGTCATTCCGATCCTCCCCTTTGACCATGAAGAGGAAGCCCTTGCACTGGCCAATGACTCCCCTTATGGCCTCACGGCCTCCATCTGGACTCGGGACCGACGGCGCGCTTGGGACCTGGCCCAACGCATTGAGGCCGGGACCGTCACCATCAACGACCACGTGTTCTCCTTCGGTGAACCTCGGGCCCCATGGGGTGGCATGAAATCCTCCGGCTTGGGACGATCCCATGGCAAATACCATGTGCTCCACCTTGTAGAACTCAAGTACGTGAGCCTGGATTTCCAAAAACGGCAGACCCAGTTCTGGTGGTTCCCTTACGACGAAACCTATCGCAAGATGCTGGACTTAGCGTTTCCCGCCTTTTTTGGCGCCTCCTTGCGTACTCGATGGCGGGCACTCTTGGGGTTCCTTCGCTACTTCGGCCGGCTCCGGGCCTCTGTCAGCCTGTGGAACCTCGTCAAAAATCTCCGTCGCCTCCTCTTCGGCTGACCCAAACTCTCTCCCAACCCCTCCCTTTTTGTAAGGAAGGGTAGCCATCCCCCATCTTTTTCACCAATTCCCCCATTTTCTAAAGGGGGCCCAGGAGGGATTCTCTCCACAAACCACGAGCCACAAGCCACCCACCCCTCACTCCTCACCCCTGAAGATCCGTCGCGATGCCCTTAAAATAGTGCTACCCAGGGCACACCCATGGCGACAGAATACGAGGTCATCATTGGCTTAGAGATCCACGTCGAGTTGGACACCCAGACCAAACTTTTCTGCGGGTGTTCTCGCGAATACGGACGCGATCCGAACACACAGATTTGTCCCGTTTGTCTGGGATATCCTGGCGCGTTGCCCGTCTTAAACCAAGAAGCCGTACGGAAGGCCGTTTTGGCCGCTCGCGCCTTAGGGGCACGGATCAACCGCCGGTCCTATTTCTACCGAAAAAACTACTTCTATCCCGATTTGCCCAAGGGCTACCAGATCACACAATACACCTACAGCCTGGCGGAGGAAGGGGTTCTGGAGTTTGAATTTGAAGGCCGAAAACGAAGGGTCCGCATCGAACGGATGAACCTGGAAGAGGAGGCTGCCAAATCGTTCCATACCGACGACGGCTACACCCTGCTGGACTTCAACCGCTCCGGCATCCCGTTGCTGGAAATTGTGACCTACCCGGACCTCCGAAGCCCTGCAGAGGCGCGATACTTCTTTACCCGGCTCCGTCAACTCCTCCGATACCTGGAGATCTCCCCCTGTGATATGGAAAAGGG
>CAYQZW010000103.1:0-4016 GCA_964422065.1 uncultured bacterium
AAGGTCCGGGACGCCAGGGGAAACTTTTCAAATGCAAATCGGGGGATCTTGACCACTACATAGTCCAACACCGGCTCGAAACTTGCAGGGGTCTCGCGAGTGATATCGTTCGGAATCTCTTCCAGGGTGTACCCTACCGCGAGTTTTGCGGCGATCTTGGCAATGGGAAAACCTGTGGCTTTGGAGGCCAGGGCAGAGGAGCGGGAGACACGCGGGTTCATCTCAATGACCCTCAGGGCCCCGGTTTCCGGATGAACGGCAAACTGGATGTTGCTTCCCCCGGTATCCACGCCGATCGCACGGATCACAGCAATGGCTGCATCTCTCATTCGCTGGTACTCCACGTCGCTGAGGGTCATTTGCGGGGCTACGGTGATGGAGTCTCCTGTATGGACCCCCATAGGGTCCAGGTTTTCAATCGAGCAGATGATGACCACGTTGTCGTTTCGATCCCGCATGACTTCCAATTCGTATTCCTTCCAGCCCAGGAGAGACTCCTCCAGGAGGACCTGGTGGACGGGACTGGCTCGGAGGGCCTGTTCCAGCATGGGTTCCAGTTCTTGCCAGGAAGTTGCAATCCCGCCCCCTGTACCCCCTAAGGTGAACGCGGGTCGGAGAATCAGGGGAAACCCAAGTTCTTGAGCCTTTTGGGCGCCCTCCTCGATGGAGTTGACCACAAAGGAACGGGGGACTTCCAGGCCGATAGCTTCCATAGTCTGTTTAAACAGGTCTCGATCCTCTGCGCGTCGGATGGCTTCCAGGCCGGCCCCGATCAGTTCCACCCCGAAGCGTTCGAGCACACCGTTTTCTGCCAATTCAACAGCGAGGTTGAGTGCCGTCTGGCCTCCCATGGTGGGAAGCAGAGCGTCGGGCCGCTCCCGTTGAATGATCGCCTCCAGGCTCTCCACGGTCAGAGGCTCAAGGTACACCCGATCCGCAGTCTCCGGGTCTGTCATGATGGTTGCGGGGTTAGAGTTCACCAAGACCACGGTATACCCTTCCTCCCGGAGGGCTTTACAGGCCTGAGTCCCGGAGTAATCAAATTCGCAAGCCTGGCCAATCACGATCGGCCCGGACCCGATGATCAGAATCTTCTTCAGGTCTTTCCGCTTGGGCATGGTTATCCCTTCCACTGAATCAAGAGGTTGCGGAACTCTTGAAAAACAACCCGTGCGTCGTGGGGGCCAGGACCGGCCTCGGGGTGAAATTGGACGGAGTAGAGGGGGAGGTCTACGTGCATCATGCCCTCTTCTGTGCCGTCATAGAGGTTTCGGTGCGTCAGCGTCACCTGTCCCTTCAGGCTTCGGATGTCCACACAGTAGTTGTGGTTTTGTGCGGTGATATAGATCCGTCCGGACCGGAGGTCCTGGACCGGGTGGTTGCCCCCGTGGTGTCCGAATTTGAGTTTGTATGTCCGGCCGCCCAGCGCAAGGCCCAGGATCTGATGGCCCAAGCAAATTCCAAAAATCGGGAGTTTCCCGATCAGTTTTTGGACATTGCGGATGGCATAGGGAACCGCGGAGGGATCACCGGGACCATTGCTGAGGAATACCGCGTCGGGGGTAGACTCCAGTACTGCTTCCGCAGGAGTGTCCGCAGGAACCACGTGGAGCTCAAAGCCCACGTGTCGGAGATGGCGAAGGATGCTTTGCTTCACCCCGTAATCGTAGACGACCAGCCGGAAAGTGGGCGAGAGGGCTCGTGTAGGGGGAAGCGTGACGGGTTCTTTGGAGGTAACCTTTGAAACGAGGTCCAGCCCTCCAATGCCGGGATGTCCCCGGATTTTCTCCCAGAGACGTTGTGGGTCGGATTCCATGGTGGATAAGATCCCCATTTGGGTTCCGTGGGTCCGGAGATGCTGGGTTAGGGCGCGAGTATCAATCTCTGCAATGGCGGGAATTCCATACGTTTGCAACATCTCTTGCAGAGAGCCTTGGGCACGCCAATTGCTGGGTTCTGGATTGAATTCCCGGACCACAAACCCCTCCACCTGAGGGCCCTGAGCGGATTCTGAGTCCTCTCCATGGATGCCGTAATTGCCGATCTCCACGTGAGTCATGACGACAATTTGGCCCCGGTACGACGGGTCGGTCAGGATCTCCTGATAGCCGGTCATGGAAGTGTTGAAAACGACTTCCCCTACGGCTTCTCCATCCGCTCCAACCGAGACGCCGCGGAACACCGTACCGTCTTGAAGGACGAGGAGGGCCTCAGGAGGCATTCGGTGCCCTCCTGTGCCAGTAACTGGCGAACCTGGGACTCCGGGAAACTCTGGAGAAATAGGGAGTGGAAGGGAGGAGAACCGCCCGACGGGAAGACAAGCAGGGTCTAAGATTTCCCATCGGGACTCTATTGTAAAGGCGAATGCGGGGATCGCCAAGTGCAAAATTGTGTATTGGACGGCATGCCGGCCGGTCCCCACGAAACGGACCGACAAAAAGGGGTTGGGATCGATGTGACACCGAACTTCTCAGGGGATTTCAGCTATTGACAGGTTCTGGAAATTCCTGGATATTAATAAGCCCCAACACATGGCCCCATCGTCTAATGGCTAGGACACTGCTCTTTCAAGGCAGCGGCGGGGGTTCGAATCCCCCTGGGGCCACTTCTTTTTATGTCATTTCAACTGCAAGACTACCTCTTTGAACTTCCCAAAGACCGGATTGCCCAGGAACCGGCCCGACCCAGAGATTCTGCACGGCTCTTTGTCATCCGGAGAGACCCCCTTCGCTTTGAGCACCGTGTGTTCCGTGAACTCCCCAAAATCCTGGATGACCGATATGTCCTGGTCTTGAACGAGACCCGGGTGATCCCGGCTCGGCTGTTTGGAATCCGTAGACAGACTGGTGGGAAGGTGGAACTCCTTCTGGTGCGATTTTTGCCCTCTGAAAATCAAGCAGAAGCGATGGTCCGGAGCCGCGGCCGGCTTCAACCTGGTGAGTGGGTGGATGTCGGGAACGCCTCCTTCCGCCTGCTTCAGCGGACGCCGGAAGGACACTGGCAGGTGGAGTTTCAAGGACGTAGCGATCTCTTGACATTTCTGGAAAGGCAGGGGACCATGCCCTTGCCTCCGTACATCAAACGGCCTCCACGACGCCAAGATCGGGCCTGGTATCAGACTGTGTATGCCAAGAAGCCCGGTGCCATTGCCGCGCCTACGGCGGGGCTCCATTTCACCCCCAGGGTCCTGAAGAAACTTCAGGAGCGTGGGGTTCAGATCCTCTCCCTGGTCCTGCATGTGGGGGTCGGTACGTTCCGGCCGATCAAGACCGACGATATCCGCGAACACAAGATGGACGCTGAGGCCTACGAGATTCCAGACCCTGTAGCGGAGGCGTTGTTGGAGGCACGAGACCATGGCAAAAAGATCCTGGCTTGTGGCACGACCGTGACCCGAGCCCTGGAGACCTGGGCATGGGATGCTGGACCCCGAAAAGGCTGGACCCGCCTCTTCATCTATCCGCCGTACCGGTTCAAGGTGGTCAATGCGTTACTGACAAATTTTCACTTACCAGGTGGGACCCCGGTCCTTTTGGTCTCTGCCTTCGTCGGACGCGAAGTGCTCCTTGAGGCCTACCAGGAAGCCATCCGCCTGGGATATCGGTTTTTCAGTTACGGAGATGCGATGTTGATCCTGTGAGCGCCGGTGTTCGTCACCAGGGACTTGAAGATTTGACATATCTTCATCTGCCATATAAACTTGGTGTGGTTTTCAGGCTCTTTGACCCTGGAGGTGCGGAATGAACACTTTATGGATCGTGGGTATTGGGTTCCTCCTCTATGTGGTGCTCTACCATACCTGGGGCAAGCGTTTGGCCCGTAGCCTCTTGAAAGTCAGCGACGAAAATCCCACCCCTTCTCAACTCAAACAGGACGGGATTGACTATGTACCCACACCACGAACTGTGCTCTTCGGGCACCATTTTGCCAGTATTGCGGGGGCGGCACCGATCGTGGGCCCGGTCATCGACGCCCTCGCCAACGTCGCTGACCACGCCGGAAAAGTCGCGCCCCAA
>CAYQZW010000104.1:0-3903 GCA_964422065.1 uncultured bacterium
CCATCCAGACGGCCTGCAGAGGCCATGGTCCGGTTTGTAAATACGACGGAATGATTTGACTCCCTTTGAGGGAGCCCGTAAATTTTGGTGAACACGTCCAAACAAGGGGGAAAGGCATGGCAAAGTTAGACTTCATCCAAGAAGACCTGGAAGCCCTCAAGAAGGAAGGCTTGTACATCAACATTCGGGTCATCGGGAGTCCGCAGGATGCCTGGACCATCGTCAATGGGAAAAAGGTCCTCAACATGTGCTCCAACAACTACCTTGGATTCGCCAACCACCCGAAACTCAAGGAAGCGGCGAAAAAGGCGATCGAGGATTACGGTGTCGGCCCTGCGGCGGTGCGAACGATCGCCGGGACCATGACGCTGCACCTTGAACTTGAGGAAAAACTGGCCAAGTTCAAGGGGCGAGAGGCGGTCATCTCGTTTCAGAGTGGGTTTAACGCCAATCTGGCGACGATCCCGGCTTTGGTCGGCCGTGAGGATGTCATTTTCTCCGATGAACTCAATCATGCCTCCATCATTGATGGCTGCCGGCTCTCGAGAGCGAAAATCATCCGGTTTGCCCACGCGGATCCCGAAGACCTCGCGGAAAAAATGGAACAAGAAGCGAAAAACTACCGCCGCGCCCTGGTGGTCACGGACGGTGTGTTCTCCATGGACGGCGATATCGCACCGCTCCCTGAAATCGTGGAAGTGGCGAAAAAATATGACGCCATCGTGATGGTGGATGATGCGCACGGCGAAGGGGTCCTGGGTAGAGACGGTCGTGGGATCGTGGATCACTTCGGGCTCCACGAGGAGGTCGATCTCGAGGTGGGAACCCTGTCCAAGGCCTTTGGAGTGGTCGGCGGATACGTGGCAGGAAATGCCGACGTCATTGAATACCTCCGCCAGAAGGCGCGGCCCTTTTTGTTCTCCAGTGCCGTGACCCCGGCGGATGTCGCGGCCTGCATCGCAGCCGTAGACATCCTCACAGAGTCCGGTGAACTCGTGGAAAAACTCTGGGAGAATACCCGCTACTTCAAAGAGGGCATGAAGACGTTGGGGTTTGACATCGGCCAATCGGTGACCCCCATCACCCCGGTGATGCTGGGCGAAGCCACGTTGGCCCAAGAGTTTTCCAAACGGCTGTTTGACGAGGGCGTATTTGCGCAGGCGATCGGGTACCCCACGGTTCCACGAGGTAAGGCCCGGATCCGGGTCATGCTCTCCGCGGTCCACAGTAAGGAAGACCTGGATTACGCCCTGGATAAGTTCGCCAAGATCGGACGGGAATTAGGCGTGATCTCCTAACGGACACCCGGCGGTTTTCCTGTGCTCTCTCGGGTCATCCTGGGCCCAAAGGGTTATATTTTGCTTGACACCCCTTGACTAAGATTTTCTTAGTGCGTATAATCATCATGAACATTGGTCAGGAGGTGAAGCCATGAGAATGGATCGTTTTACAGAAGGGGCCCAGGACGCGCTGATGCGTGCTCAGGAGGCCCTGAGTGAGTTTGGACATACCCAGTTGGATACCGAACACCTCCTCTGGGGCCTGGTGTCTCAAGAGGATGGTGTTGTGCCACAGATTTTGGAAAAAATCGGGGTTTCTCCGTTCGCGTTAAGAGACCGACTTCGTGAGGCATTATACCGGATCCCACGTGTGGAGGTTGTCCGAGGCACACCTGCACAAATTTATATCACCCCACGGGCAGAAGCGGTGCTGCGCCAAGCCGAAAAAGAAGCCAAAGCCCTCAAGGATGAATACATCGCGGCGGAGCACATCTTCCTTGCGATCCTGAACGTTGGAGATGGCGCGGCGGCACGGATCCTCAAAGAGTTTAAGATTGATCGCGAACGCGTGTTCCAGGCCCTATACGAGATCCGGGGCGGACAACGCGTTCAGGATCGGGAGGCAGAAAAGAAGTACAACGCCCTCGAACGCTATACCACAGATATCACGAAACTGGCCGAACTCGGGAAGTTGGACCCCGTCATCGGTCGGGATGAGGAGATCCTCCGGGTGGCCCAGATCTTGATGCGAAAAACAAAGAACAATCCCGTCTTAATCGGTGAGCCAGGCGTGGGAAAAACCGCAGTGGTATATGGCTTAGCGCAGCGGATTGTCAAAGGCGAGGTCCCGGATCCTCTGAAAGGCAAACGAATCCTCGCGTTAGACCTGGGGGCTCTATTGGCGGGCTCCAAATTCCGGGGTGAATTTGAAGATCGGCTGAAGGCGGTCATTGAAGAAGTCAAAAAGAGTCAAGGTGAGATCATCCTGTTTATTGACGAGTTGCATACGATCGTGGGCGCCGGTGCAGCGGAAGGGGCGGTAGACGCCGCCAACCTCCTGAAACCCGCACTGGCAGCTGGCGAACTCCGAGTGATCGGTGCCACCACACTCGACGAGTACCGCGAACGCATTGAAAAGGACGGCGCACTGGAGCGACGGTTCCAGCCCGTCTTCGTCCGTGAACCGACCGTAGAGGAAACCATTGAGATCCTTAAAGGACTCCGGAAACGCTACGAAGAACACCATAAAGTCAAGATCACAGATGACGCGATTGTGGCCGCTGCAAAACTCGCAGAACGCTATATCACGGAACGCCGGCTCCCCGATAAGGCCATTGACCTGTTAGACGAGGCTGCGTCTTTGGTCCGTATCAAACTCTCCGAGATGCCCGAAGAGATCAAAGAAATGGAACGAAAACTCGAACAACTCGTTGAGGATGGCAAAGCCGCGGCAGAGTATGGCGACTACGAAAAGGCACAGCGCCTGAAATTTGAAGCGGAAGAACTCCAAAAGAAACTGGAAGAGGCCAAGAAGAAGTGGATGGAAGAACACAAAACCGATGATGTCGTGGATGCAGAAGACGTCGCAGAAGTGGTTTCAAGATGGACCGGCATCCCGGTGACCCAACTGCTGGAGGACGAGAAGCAGAAACTCCTCCGGATGGAAGAGGTCTTGAAACAGCGGGTCATCGGACAGGATGAGGCGGTGGATATTGTGTCCGACGCGATCCGGCGCGCACGGGCAGGGATCAAGGACCCAAATCGCCCCATCGGGGTCTTCCTGTTCCTCGGGCCCACCGGGGTCGGGAAAACCCACTTAGCCCGACAACTCGCCTGGTTCTTATTCAATGACCCCGACGCGCTCCTCCGGATCGACATGTCCGAGTACATGGAAAAACATTCGGTTTCGCGTCTGATCGGTGCACCCCCAGGGTACATCGGCTATGAGAAGGGCGGTCAATTGACGGAAGCGGTGCGGCGGCGCCCCTATCAGGTCATCTTGTTTGACGAGATCGAGAAGGCACATCCCGACGTCTTCAACATCATGCTCCAGATCTTTGATGCCGGCCGGCTCACGGATGCCCAGGGCCACACCGTCAACTTCCGGAATACCGTGATCATCATGACCTCCAACATCGCGTCTGAGAAAATCGCGTCCCTGACCGGGACCCGAGAGGAACTCATTCAGGCGGTGATGCCCGATCTGAGACGGCATTTCAAGCCGGAGTTCCTGAACCGGATTGACGAGATCGTGATCTTCCGACCGCTGCAACTGGAACACATCATCAAGATCGTGGACTTACAGGTGGAGGACTTGAGGAAGAGCCTGGAAGAGCAGGGCATTCGGCTTGAACTGGATGAAGAGGCCAAGAAACTCCTGGCAGAAAAGGGCTATGATCCACAGTTTGGTGCGCGGCCGCTCCGACGTGTGATTCAGCGTGAGTTGGAAACCCCGATCGCCCGGATGCTGATCGCTGGCGAAATCCAATCGGGGGATGTGATCCACGTCACCGCCAAGGACGGTCAACTGGTCATCGAACGGGAGGCTCAAGCCGAACCTGTGGAAACCCCGTCCTCTTAAACAGGCTCCTATGGGAAAACTCGGGCCGGGTCCTTAAGGACC
>CAYQZW010000105.1:0-3746 GCA_964422065.1 uncultured bacterium
GACACGTCGGCTGTTTCAGTTTCTTTTCCAATAAGACGTTGCCCGTGGGCGAAGGCGGCGCGCTGGTTACCTCAGACCCGAAGATCTACGAAAAGGCGAAACGCCTGCGGTCCCACGGCATGACCACGGTCACGTGGGACCGCTACGCCGGGGATGCGTTGACCTATGACGTCGTGGATCTGGGCTATAACTACCGGGCCTCGGAATTGGAGGCGGCTCTGGGCCGCGTCCGGCTGAAAAAACTCCCCCATAACGTCCAGCAACGCCGCGCCCTGGTCCGGCTGTACCGCCAGGAAATCCAGCGCCGAGACCTCCCCGTGACCTTCATCGAAAACCCCCTGGAAACCTCTGCCCACTACATCTTCCCTGTCCTCCTGCCCAGCCAAAAACAACGGGATCACCTGATGCACTTCATGAAAGACCACAAGATTCAAACCTCCATCCATTACCCTCCGATCCACCTGTTCACGTTCTACCGTAAGTACCTGGGGACCCACGAGGGACTACTGCCGCAGACCGAAGAGGCCGGACAACGGGAACTGACCTTGCCCCTGTTTCCCCATATGACCGCGGACCAGGTCCATCGTGTCGTGGATACCCTGGAGGCGTTCTTCCATGACCCAGCCCTTCACACGAATCGCTGAAATCTTCGATCAACTGATGTTCGATGTGGACTACGAGGAATGGGTGGACTACATCGAGGCCTTGCTGACCTTTTCTGAACATCCCGTCGTGGAAATCCTGGATCTGGCCTGCGGCACTGGCACCCCCACCTGGATCCTCCATCGCCGGGGGTACAAGGTCTGGGGCCTGGATCGGAGCACGTTGATGCTGAAAGTCGCCCAAAGAAAGACCGGAGGCAAGGTACCCCTTGTTGCCGCCGATATGCGGGTCTTCCATCTCCGCAAACAATTTGATGCGGTGATCTGTATCTTTGACAGCCTCAACAACCTCCTTACAGAACAGGACCTGGAGATGACGTTTGCCCGGGTCCGGGAACACCTGAAGCCCGGGGGCGTCTTCATCTTTGACATGAACAGCATCGCCGCCCTCAGGGACTACTGGAACAACGACGTCAAGGTCAAAGAGACCCAGAATCTGGTTTCCATTTGGCGCACGACCTACGATGCCAAAGACCACACCTCCCGCCTGGAGATCACGGTGTTCGTCCGACAACAAGACCGATGGCTTCGGCTGGATGAAGTCCACGTCGAACGCGGCTATCCTATTCGGACGGTCCTCGACCTGCTCCATCGCACGGGGTTTGACCGGACCGAGGCGTTCCATCACCTGACCCTCCGTCCGGCTTCTGAGAATTCCCTAAGGTTTACGGTGGTGGCGCGATGATGTCCTGGCTCCTTTGGGGACTGCTCATGGCTTCAGCGCCCGCCGACACGGTGACCCTCACCGTGCCGCCCAACGCCGCACTGTTTGATCTCCTGAAACCCTACGATCCGGAGAACAGTTACGAACTCTCTCACGTACTGCTCCGAGCCCTCGCCCCCCGGCCTCCCAAGGCAGGGGACGAAATGCGGGTGGTCGTGGATTCCATGGGCATCCGGGAAGTCCTTTATGAACTCCAGCCCTGGGAACAGTTGGTCATCCAGCGGGGGCAAAAGGAGTGGAAAACGAGGAAAGACCAAAAGCCGTTACAACGCCGGATTCGAGAAATCCAGGGCGCGATCCAGGGTTCCCTCTACGAGACCCTCCAACGCCAGGGCTACCCCCCGAAACTTGCCGTCCAATTCGCGGAAATCTTTGCGTGGGATGTGGATTTCTTTGTTGAAACCTCGCCCGGCGACTCCTTTGCAATGCTCGTAGAGGAGTTGTGGTGGCGGGGGCAACGCGTCGATTATGGCCGGATCCTCTGGGCACGGTACCAAGGCCAACGGACAGGGACCTTGGAGGCCGTGTACTTCAACGGCGCCTATTACACGCCGGACGGGACACCCCTCAGACGGCAGTTCCTACGGAGCCCGCTGACCTATCGCAGAATTACGTCCTTTTTCACGAACCGCCGGTACCATCCGATCCTTCGCAAATACCGGCCCCATCACGGGATTGACTATGCCGCCCCCTACGGCACCCCGGTCTCTTCGGTGGCCGACGGGGTCGTGCTTTATGCCGGGTGGAAGGGCGGCTACGGGAAGTTTGTGCAGATCCGACACGCGAACGGCTACATCACAGGCTATGGGCACCTCTCCCGGATCGCCCGGGGCATCCGGCGTGGCGTTCGCGTGAAGCAGGGACAGGTGATCGGCTACGTTGGCTCGACCGGGCTGTCCACCGGCCCCCACCTGCACTTTGAGATGAAATCGAACGGCCGATATGTGAATCCGTTGCGGATCCGCCCGCCACGGACGCAACCCTTGCCCGAGGCCTGGCGTCCCTATTTGCGGTTGCAATGGGCCACCCTCAAGACCTTTCAGGATAAGGCCCACACACGATCCAAGGATGGCCTCCCCTCCTCCTGAGCCCTCAACTTCGCCAGAGAAAACCGTGTTCACCGTCGGACACTCCACCCGGTCTTTGGACGACTTCATTGCCCTCCTCCGGCACTACGGCATCCAGATCGTGGTGGATATCCGGAGGTTCCCCGTCTCGAAGAAGTTCCCCTGGTTTACTCAAGAAACCCTCCAAAAGGCCGTGGAAAAGGCCGGGATTCGCTATGTCTGGCTTGGGGATCTACTGGGGGGATACCGGAAGGGGGGATACGAAGCGTACCAACAGACCGAGACATACCGCAAAGGAATCGAAGCGGTCAAAAGACTTACGGAGAACGAACGGGTCGCCCTGATGTGTGCAGAACTCCTATGGTTCCGCTGTCATCGCCGGTTCATTGCGGATACACTGACGCGTGAAGGGTATCGGGTGGTCCACATCTATGACCCCAAGCGGTCCCAGGTCCACAGACTCAGAGAAAAATTGGAGGGGTTCTCCTGATCTTCAGCCCACGTTCCACTGGGGCAGGTAATAGGTCAACTCGGCGAGTTTTCCAGTAAAGACCAGGACACCGACGATGATCAAAAAGACGCCGGCCACAATCTCAATGACCCGCATGTACTTGAGGGCTCGCTGAAATGCGGAGAAAAAGAGATTCATGAAGAGGCCGGAGAGGAAGAACGGGATCCCCAGGCCCATGGAATACACGAACAGAAGGCCGATCCCCTTCCAGATGGTCTCCTGTGTGGCCGCGATGGCGAGGATTGCCCCCAGGATCGGGCCGATACAGGGCGTCCAGCCAAAGGCAAAGGCAAAACCCAGAATGAAGGCCCCAATGAGGCCGACTTTCCGAACCTGAACGTTCATCTTCTTTTCGTAGTCCAGCCATTTAATCCGAAAAAGGCCGGTAAAGTGGATACCGAAGATGACGATGACCACGCCCGCCACTTTCTCGATCATGTACTTGTTGGCTTGAAGGAACTGGCCGATGGCGGAGGCGGAAGCCCCCAGGGCCACAAAGACAACGGAAAAGCCCAGAATAAAGGCCAACGAATTGAACGAGACCCGACGCCAGACTTCCGCGCGGTTGGTCGTGGTCTTGAGTTCCTCCACAGAGAGCCCGGAGATAAAGGAGAGATAAGCGGGAATGAGGGGCAACACACACGGCGATACAAACGACAAAAATCCGGCAAAAAGGGCTGTAAGAACCGTCACCTGTTCCATCACAGTCCTCCCTTTCTCATGACGTTCCCGTGTCAGAATCTAAAGGCCAATTATAAGGCGGGGCCGGAAAAGGGGGCGGA
>CAYQZW010000106.1:0-3588 GCA_964422065.1 uncultured bacterium
GTAGAGTCCGTGTGCCTCGATGTAGTCCGCGACCGGTTCGGGAACAAAGAGGCGGAAGGGGCGACCTTCTTGGATCCGACGCCGGATCTCTGAGGCAGAGATCTGGATCTGACGCACAGGGACAAAGAGGACCTGATCGTCAAACGGGCCAGGCTCCCGTACGAATCCTGGGCGCTCCAGGACAACGATCTTGGCCAGAGCGAGAATCCGCTCCGGACGGTGCCACTGAGGGAAGGTCCGGTATTGGTCCTGTCCCATGAGAAAGAATAGGGTTCCTTGGTCCCGGAGATAGGGAAGGATTTCCGCGGT
Source organism: uncultured bacterium (assembly GCA_964422065.1). GTDB lineage: Bacteria > Hydrothermota > Hydrothermia > WGAB01 > WGAB01 > S141-55. The sequence goes on from CAYQZW010000106.1 coordinate 310, forward strand.
ATACGACTTCTCCAGGTTGACCTGTCGTTCAATGTCTGTAACTTCAAACGCGGGGAGACCTTGGATCGCACGCAACGCCATTTGATACCGGTGTTCGAACGGGGCGACAGCTGTTTTATGCGGAGGGTGGTAACTGACGAGGAAGAGGATCCGATCGAGGTGGAGGGCTTCCAGAACGTCTTGGGCCACGATGAGGTGCCCGAGATGGATCGGATCGAACCGTCCCCCGAAGACCCCGATTTTCATTGTTGGATCGGCGAGGTCTGGGGCTGGTCCACAGGATGTTGGTGAGCCTTTTCCCGCATCGCCTTTCGCCATCGCGCCAATTCAAGCCGTGCCACGTGTTCCGGAATCCGCTGGATGAATAAGATCCCGTTAATATGGTCAATTTCGTGGGCCAGGACCCGGGCGTAGAAACCACGGGCACGAATTCGGATGGGACGCAATCGACCTTCTACCAGTTCCTGTGCTTCGACCTCAAGATATGTAGGCCGTTCAACCTGGAGATAGAGATCGGGGAAAGAGAGACAACCCTCCTCATCCACTTCCGCCCCCTCAAAGTAAGTGATCACCGGGTTGATCAAAACCTGGATCCCTTCGCCCAGGCCGACCGATTCTTTCTTGATGGTGATCATGCGCTTCAAGACCCCAATTTGGTTCGCAGCGAGGCCGACCCCATCCTTGGCGAGCATGGTATCCGTCATATCCTCAGCAAGGCGGAGGACCTCTTCGGTAACCGCCTGGATCGGTTCGGCCGGCTGCTCCAGGATAGGGTCACCGTAAAGCCGGATCTGCCTAACGGCCATCCGAGTTCTCGCCTCCTCCTTTCTTTGGAGCGGAACTTAACAATGCGCGGATTGCGTCCTTCTCTACCTTCACCACGACTTCTTTTGCAACCCGAAGGGAGACGGTCTCGTTGTCCACTTTGACGATCTGCCCGATCAGTCCCCCGGTGGTCACGACGCGATCTCCTTTTTTGAGGGCTGCGAGCATCTGTTTTCGTTTCTTCTCTTGCCGGCTTTGGGGGAGAATGATGAGGAAATAGAACACGACGAAGATGAAGAGGAAAGGGAGCAATAGGCCAATCAACCCTGGCCCTTGAGGATTCCCAGCCTGTGCCCAAAGCGGTGCACTCGAAGCCAGAATCCCGAGAAGTCCAATACCTATCGTTTGTCGGATCACGATTTGCCTCCTTGGTTAAAAGTCTTGTCCGACAGTAAAGTAGTACCGCGTTTCTTGCGAAAGGGTTGTGAAGTCAGTCTGTTTGGCGATATCAAACTTGAGGTTCACAAAGCCTAATCCAATCCGGATCCCCATGCCGACATCTCCTCGGAGGTCTTTGAGTCGGGGAAGTCCGTCACGAAACGTAAAAGGGTGGAATGCCTTAGGATCGTTCCAGGCATTCCCAAGATCCATGAACAGAACGCCCCGGACATGCTGGAGTTCAATAGGCAGCGGGAAGGAGAGTTTCAGGTAATCGATAAAGGGAATCCGGAGTTCCGTATTGAAGAGGACCATGTTGTAGCCGACGATTTCGTCGTAGTTGTAACCTCGAAGGGTGGAAGGGCCTCCGATCCAGAAGGGGAGCGCATCCCGCCCCCAACTCATGCCCCCGATCAACCGGAAGGCCCATGAACTCCGGGGGGTCAGCCGGAAATATTTCCGGAAGTCACCAAAGAGGATCCGCTGCTCCAGGTCCCACCCGGTCCAAGCACCACCAATGAAGAACCGTTCTCCATCAATAGGATAGAACTGGGTGTACAGGGCGTCGTCAAAAACCCAACCCATGTACCCTTGGAGGGTCTTGTAGGTCCGGGAGTTTACAACGATAAATTGGTCTTGGTAGATGTCGTAGGAGAGGAGATACCGGTGCGGGAATTCCAGGCCTGCGCCAATCTCTACTCTGAAAAATCTCGAGAAAGGATAGTAGGCAAGGGTGAGGAAGCCTCGTGTTTGTTCCAAGATGATATCGGTATAGGAGAGGTAGTAAGCGTTCCAAAGTTGGTAGAGGTTAAAGCCGAAGTCCACACGTTTGGGAAGATAGAGGTAGAGGAGATCGAAGTTTGAGGTCTGGACATCTTGGAAGAGGTCGGAGTTGATGATGATGCGGTGGTTACCAAGTGCATCGGAGATGCCAATGGTCAAGGCCCCAAAGAGTCCGAAGGGGGAAAGGTATTGCAGGCCACCTGCCAGCCAGTCGACCGAGAATTCCAATGTGTATTCCTTGGCGTTATTCAGGGAGATGGAGTCCAGTTGGGCAACTTCTGGAGGCGGGAGTGTGTCCGGGGTGGTTGGTTTTGGCGGCAGGAGATCCCATTTGGTCACAAAGACGTCGTACCCACCTTTCCAAAGGAGGGAGAATGCCAGGTAATCTCCACCCCTACCCAATTCCCTGATGCCGGTAAGGTAGTTGGTCAACTGTGCGAAGGACCGGCTGCGGAGGTCGTAATACAGCACATTGGATACGCCATGAGACAGCCCGATGAAGGCAACGGCGGTATCTCCCAGCAGGACCGGATTTTTGACCTCGGGAAGGTAGGGCGTGAGCCGGCGACGTGTGCCATACTCCAGGTCGTATTCGAAAACTGCATATTCTCGGTAGATACTCGCACTGTCGTCTCGATATTCGGACGCAAAGATCAGCCGTTTGCCATCCTGGCTAAAAGAGGGGTCTCGTTCCTCGTAGAGATCGTTGGTGACCTGCTGGAGTTCGTCGGTCTCGAGATTATAGAGATAGATGTCTGAGTGGCCGTCCTTTAATCCTACAAAGGCAATGTGGATGGAGTCGGGAGACCATGCAGGGGTATAGACCGCATCCAGGCCGGGGGTTAGAGTCCGAACAATCTTTTTCTTCTGAATGTCCAGGATGTGCAGGAGGTCAGACGTCGTCCCTTGGGCGGCAAAAATGAGGTAGCGCCCGTCTGGCGAAAAGGAAAGACCCGGGCGGAGAAGGTGGAGATTTTCCAGATCCGGTGTCTTGCCGCCAGAAACCAATTTCCCGATAAGTTTCCCGGTGATCGTTGAGGCGAGGTAGATGTCCGTATATCCGGTTCGATCGGAGACGAATGCGACGAGCGAGCCATCGGGCGAGAGAGCAGGCCCTACGTTCAAAAAACCCCCGGTCTTCTCATGGTCTGTGATCCGTTTCTCCTGGTCCGGGATTGCCAAGGTTTCGATCAAGGGATACACCTGCTTCTTGTAGTACAGCTCGAACGATTCATCCAGGTCTTCCATGGACATCCCAAGGGCCTTTTGAATCGCTTCTTCAAAGTTACCCTG
>CAYQZW010000107.1:0-3508 GCA_964422065.1 uncultured bacterium
GGAGGGTATTTCTTCTATGATGCCACCGCAGGGATTGGATCTGACCGAAGGAATTGGAATACCCCTGTGGTCATGGATCCGAATAACCCGCAGGTGCTGTATTACGGCACGTATCGGGTTTACAAAACGACCAATGGTGCGGATTGGTGGTCTCCGATCAGTCCGGATTTGACAAACGGGCCTGGCGGTGGCAACCTCCAGTTTGGCACCATCACGGCCATTGCGGTATCTGATGCGGACCCGAATGTGCTCTATGTGGGGACGGACGACGGTAGGCTTTGGGTGACCTTCGATGGGGGTATGAACTGGACCCCGGTTGACGACACGCTGCCGGATCGGTGGGTCACAGACATCGCCATCATGCCGGGAAACCCTGACGTTGCTTATGTGGCGTTTTCGGGCTACGCCTGGGATGAGCCCTATCCCCACCTCTGGAAAACAGAAGACGGAGGGATGACGTGGAGGGATGTGAGCGGGAATCTTCCGGAATGCCCGGTGAATACCATTGTCATCGATCCGGTGACCCACGCAGTGATCGTCGGGACGGACTTCGGGGTCTATGAGTCTTTAGACGATTCTGTTTGGAGTCCTGTGGGGACAGGGCTCCCCAACGCCGTGGTTATGGATATGGTCTTCCACGAGGAGTCCCGGAAACTCGTTGTGGGAACCCATGGCCGTTCTACATGGTGGATCGAATTCCCGCTGACCTTGGTGCAGGGTGGGGCGTCTCCGAGGCCCTCTTCAGGATTCTCTGCGCGGCTTGTCCCGCAGCCCTGGGCTGGACAGGGTATGCTTATGCTCCGTGTTCCTCAGCCGATGCCGATCTGGATCGAAATGGTGGATCGCACAGGCCGGAGACTCTCGCGGGACTATCTGGGGGTTGTGGCGGCCGGTACCCACCGGCTCTCCCTCACGTTTCCCGCACCTCAGTCAGACGGGATATATTTCTTCCGGATCTTGACCTCCGGACAGCGTCCCCTTCAAACCCTCAAGGTGGTGGTTACCCAGCCCCGGTGATGTATGGGAGGGACGGTCAGGTCCGGGGCATAACCTGCCTGTGGTCTCGTTTTGCGGGGAGTGGCCCCTCGTGCGGGATATACTCCACGGTCGGGCGCATCGGGTGGGCCTGAGGATAGAGTTCCATGAGTTTGTAAACCTCAGGTGGGATCTCGGCCTTGACGTGGAGCCCGAGGGCCTTGGCTTCTTCAAATGTAATCGGGTAATCGTGGGTCCAGAGCCCCGTCGCCAGAGTCTGCGCTAATTTTCGGGCCTGGTCTTCTGGATAGCGGGGAGAGAGGAGTCGGAAGACAATGTCCTCCACCTGTCGGATGGCCTTCTCTGCGACGTCTGCCTGGAGCAGAATTTCATCGGAGGCCTTCTCCCCCTTCTCTTTCGCGACCTTGAGGATGGAGGCTGCGGGGACCGGCCCGACGTTGGGGATCATCAACTGTGGATCCACCGGACCCAAGACCGCGTGCGGGTCCATCAGGATTTCATCTGCAGAGAGGGCGATCAGGGTTCCTCCGGACATCGCGTAATGGGGCACAATGACGGTGGTCTTCGCTGGATGGTCCCGAAGGGCCAAGGCAATCTGGACGGAAGCCAGCACTAACCCACCAGGCGTATGGATGATGAGATCAATCGGGGTGTCCTTTGGGGTGGAGCGGATGGCCCGGAGAATCGCTTCCGAGTCTTCAATGTTGATGAACCGGACGAATGGGATGCCAAAGAGCCCAATCTGTTCCTGGCGGTGGACAAGGACAATGACCCGGCTGTTCCGCCTCTTCTCCAGTTTCCGGATGAGCGAAAGTCGGGCGTTTTGAACGATCTGATACCGCAGTTGGGGCCAGAGGAAGGCCCAAATTAAAAAGAGCCAGAAGAACGTGTTCATGATATCACCCATGGTCGTGCCCTCCTTCTGAAATTCCCACCTCTTGATACGCTCGGGCACGGTCTACAAAGGCCTCAAAAATTTTGAAGAAGACAGGATGCCTTTCGTAAAGCAATTCGATGTGGAACTGGACCCCTAACGCGAATCGTTCTGCAGTGCGGCTTTCAACGGCCTCAATGGTTCCATCCGGGGCCCACGCGGTTGCCCGGAGCGGTGGCGCCACTTGGTCCACCGCCTGGTGATGGAAACTGTTGACTCGGGTCTCCGTGGCCCCCAGGAGTTGTGCGAGGTAAGAGTCTGCAGAAATCCGAATGGAATGGGTTAAGGCGTATCCCTCTGCATCCTGGTAGTGTTGGAGATCCTTGAGATCCTGGATCAGGGTCCCTCCCAGCGCCACGTTGAGGCTCTGGATGCCCCTACAGATTCCCAGGATCGGTAAACCTCGGGCAAAGGCCTCCCGCGTCAAGAAGAGTTCGGTGTGATCTCGTTCCGGAACGAGTTTTTTGACATTCTGGGGTTCCTGTCCGTAATGAACAGGGTCCAGATCCCCGCCGCCGCTCAAGAGCAATCCATGGATGTGGTCTAAGACCTGTGCGAGGGCTTCGTCCGATCTGAGGTAGGGGATCAGGAACGGCAGTCCACCGGCTTTTTCAATCGCCTCAATGTACTCTTTGTCAATGAGGTAACGGTCCTCTTTCCGATCATACGACGGGACGATGCCAATGACGATCGGTCGCATATCCAAATTATACGGGGCCTCTATTTCTCTGAGTTGTGTGGCAGGTACGACAGGGGGTCGACCGGGATCCCCTTCCTCCGAACTTCGTAGTGCAGATGGGGCCCTTTGGAGCGTCCGGTGTTCCCGACGAAGCCGATGAGGTCGCCCTTTTGGACTCGCCATCCCTGGATGACCAGCGCCTTTTGGAGGTGGCCATAGAGGGTTTCCAGATCCTGGGTGTGCTGAATCACCACATAAATGCCGTATCTGGGGGTTTCGCCCACTTCGCGGACAATGCCGTCTCCGGGTGCCACGACCGGGGTCCCCTCTGGAGCGGAGATATCAATCCCGGGGTGATAACGGCTGAAACGACGACTCAGGATTCCCCGTGCTGGCCATTCCTGTGGGATCCTGCGGTCCAGCCCCAGTTCGGTGACACCCGCGGCGGGGGTCACATTGATCATCTCCTCCGGCGCGGTGTCCATGGGCATTTCCAGCAATTGGAGAAGTTGTTCGCGGGCTTTCCGGAGTTTAAGGATCTCTTGCTTCAAGGCCATGGCCTTTTCCACGTCCCTCAGGAGGATGTCGCGTTGGTGCCGGATCTGAAGGTATTGGGTCCAGAAGAAAGCACTGATCCCCAGCGCAAGGACGCCCAGGATGGCCAAGACCGGGCTCAAGCGTACAAGGTACCGCTCAAGACGATAACGCCATCGGGGCCACCGTTTCTCCAGGGTTTTCCCGGTTGTCTCATCGGTTACCACGATATGGATGGGACGGCGTGCCATGACCTCTAAATTTTACGGGAGCCAGAGGAAAGGAGCCCCGGATCCCTCGGTACGGAACAATGAATTGTCTCGATGAGGCCTATCGATCCATTGACATTTGCGGAAAATAGCGTA
>CAYQZW010000108.1:0-3479 GCA_964422065.1 uncultured bacterium
AAGGGGATGACAGCCTGATCGAGCGGCACGAACTTACCCGCAACAAAGGCTAACGGTGTACCCATCGTGGTTGGCTGGGGCGCCAGGATTCGAACCTGGATTCCAGGATCCAAAGTCCTGTGTCCTGCCCATTGGACGACGCCCCAGTGAGGGTAAAAATTATACAGGGCTTAGGGTTCCTGGGCTTTCTCGGTATGGCGCGGCCATCGGCGTAGATCCACCCGGTAGACCCAGGCATCCTCGCCGTCCGGCGTGTAATAATGTTTGAGACGTCCGGCACGGACGAAACCCATCTTTTCGTACAGGTGCTGGGCCGGCAGATTGGATACGCGGACCTCAAGATAAATCGCGGAGAGTCGCTGAGCCCGGGCCTGGTCCATCACCCAGTGGAGGAGTTGACGGCCGATGCCTCGGCGCCGCCGGTCGGGGTGGACCGCGATATTGATCAAATGCCCCGTCGTCTCGTAGCATCGGAGGATCGCATATCCAACCACCGTTTGTCCTGCCTCCGCGATCCAAAACTGGGAAAAAGGGTGGATCAGTTCCGCCTCAAAGGCGGTCCGTGGCCATGGGCGCGGGAAGGAAGCCCGCTCAATGGCCAGCACCGCCTCAATATCCTCAGGCCTTGCGGTTCGGATCTTGACGCTGTCTGGCATGGAGGACCGCATCGGGAAGCCGGACATACAGGGGCTCCACCCTCAACGGGTCGTCCGGCCCCTCTTTTTGCAGCGTACGCCACCCCAGTTTTGCGAGGGTGACCGGGTCGGGATATGCGGGTTCCGCCGTCGCCTGAACCCCTTGAAAGGCATGGGGATAGGTGGCCACACCCTGGCCTACGACACAGGGGGCCTGAGATTGCCAGCGTTCTACCACCTCTTGAGGGTCCATCACCCGTGGGCTCCACACCTCAACCAGATCTCCACGTTCCCTGCGATAGACCGCAACGTAGACCTGTTGCTTCTGGGCATTGAGCACGGGGATCACGATCTCTTTCGGGCAATCGGCATCGTGGGCCAGCGCCCAGAGGGTCGGCACGGCCTTGATGGGCCTGCCCGTTGCCAATGCAAAGGCTTTCGCAAATGAAATCCCCACCCGTAGAGCCGTAAAGTAGCCCGGTCCCTGAGAGACCACCAGCGCGGAGACTTCCTTCAGGACCAGTCCGGATTCCCTCAGGACCTCCTCCACCAATCGGTGGAGGACCTCTGCATGTTCAAATGCCCCGTCGTGCCGGCGAACAACAGATTTCTCTTCGTGTGGAGACCACAACGCCACCTGAGTTCCAGGCCCTGCCGTTTCTATTCCCAACACCCAAATTGTGGAATGCGTCATGATTCCAAGTTTAGGGCATGAAGGACCTGTCCGGTTGGGTAGTCCTGGATCTCAATCGCCGCATCCCTCAGAGTTGTGAATGTTCGGGCCAAGAGCCAGTCTCCGACGACCACGAGGGTTTGGTGGCCGACCTGTTCAATCCGTGGAAGATGGTAATGGCCGACGACGACAATTTCTGCAGGAATCTCGTGGAGTCCGAGAGGGGGAAACACTCCCGGCATTGCATTGCGGAGTCGGGAAAGCCGTGCAACCCATCTCGCAAGGGCGAATCCCAAACTCGGGTGGAGACACCGATACAAGAAGACCGGCAACGGATGGGTCACAAATCCATGGAAAAAACGTGTGAACCGGTGACGGGACAACTGGTGCCCATGGAGGATCCGAATGGAATGGCCAGAGACCTCAAGGTCTACCCAATCCGCGACCTCGATCCCCCGGCCTACGGACCGGAGTTTCTTGCCAGCCCACAAATCGTGGTTTCCGCGGAGATACAGGACCCGGGTCTTCTCCGTCGCTCGGGCGAGAGCCGCCAGGACTTCCACGGCGTAATCGGGTACAATGCCGGGATATTCAAACCAAAAATCAAAGAGGTCTCCAATGAGAATCAATTGGGACGTTTGAGGGGCCATCTCTTGAACAAACTGGATGAACAACCGCTGCCGCTCGGCTTCACTGGCCTGGTGGCTCCGAGCCCCGAAATGCGCATCTCCCACAATGACAGCCCGATACGTGCTCATGACCACTTGCCGGTAAGGTCCAACGTAGCCCAGGCGCTCCCGACGATCACCGCCAGTGGGCCTTGGAGGGTTGGATACCATACGGCCTGGGTCACTAAAGCGCAACTCAGGGTCACCAAGGTGAGCATCGAGACTTTCAGGGCCGGTAAGACCCCATGAGGATCCACGCGGATGGCACGGAGTGTGGGGACGGCCACCCGCTCAAACCAGCGGATCCAGAGCGGGAACGTAAGGAGCAATGCCCAGATCAGAAGGCCAAGGGTCACGTAGAAAGGCCCCGATTTGTGGGGCACCCGCGGCATCAACACCGCCCAGGTTACGAGAATCGCCGGAACAAAGATCACAAGGTACCCTGCCCATCGTCGCATTAGGAGCCTCCCATGTGGATGGTTTCCAAGACCGCGGTCAACGCTCCAAAATTCAGTTTGGTCTGAATTTTTACGGGAAGACGACGTGGATCTTTAGAGATCCATACTTTCAGGTGTCCCTTTCCTTTCAGGAGGCCGGCACCTTCCAGGTCCGGCTCCACCACCCAACAACGGAACCGACCCTGGGGGGTCTGGATTTCCTCCTCCTTCACCACCCGGATCCGGAGCATCCGGCTCCTGCGGTCCACATGGAACGGGACCCGGAGGGTCTCCCCGACGGCCAAGTTCTGTTGACGGAGATAGTAATACAGTGCCAGGGGGTCCAGTGCACCTTTGGGAATTTCCAGGATCGTATCCGGGTAGATGGCGATCCCCCGGGAAGGATCATAGTCCACTTCCACCTGGGCCTGATACCGGCCCTCACGGAGATACTTGGTGTATCGTCGTGTGGCAAACAAAGAGGCGGAGACCCAGGAATCAATCTGATCGGCGACGGTAAAGATCCACCGGATCGGGCCTTCGGTCCATGCCCGGGTCCGAAAGTGCCAGACCGTATCCTGCCCCCAAACCTCCATGGGAAGCACTTCCAAGGTCATTTTGCCGGCCTGGATCGGCCCGTATCGCACGGAAAACCGCAGGGTTTCACCCGCAGTGAATGGCATCCACGCCGCCAGAATCGTCCAAATCCACACCATGCAGGGATTTTACAGTCCGTTCCCTATGGGAACAATGAAAAGATCATGGAAACGGATGCTTCTTAAGGTGGGTGGTCTCAACCCAGGGTCCGTGGGGTTAGGAAAACTTGTCCCCGTTGACACTCTGGGAATTTTGGGTTATAGATTGGATTGGAGGTTCCTGATGAGAATTTCAAGATCCAGGGGGCAGGCTCTGCACGGGGGGCTCCTGCTCTTCCTCCTCATCGTACTGACCTTCTCCTGCACGCGCAAACCCCCAACCTCAGATGACAACACCCCCCCACCCCAGGAGTACGATCCAAGGAATATCTCGAGAAATGACACCTATTCGGTGGGGCCGAGCATTGCCG
>CAYQZW010000109.1:0-3380 GCA_964422065.1 uncultured bacterium
AGATCGAGGCCAAGGCCTTGAAGAAACTGCAGCATCCGATGCGGTCCGCCAAACTCAGGATGTTCTTAGAAACCCCTGAGAAGCCATGGTAAGCACGGAGGATCCCAGGAAAGCAACGTCCAAACATTCAGAGCAGGCATCCAACCCATCCCAAAGCCCGAAGGAAGGGGCCTCCACGACTGCCCAGGAGGCCCCTTCCAAACCCACTCGCCCCCTGCCGGTCTCAGATTTCTTGATGCTGACCTCCAGCACGCTGGTCACCAAGGCCTGGGCGTTCCTCGGCCTGGTTTCCCATCCCGAGACGGGCCAGATCCACAAAGACCTGAAACAAGCGGAACTGGCCATCGATGCCTTAGACCAGATCTTGGCTTTGCTTAAGGCGGCGGGACAAGACATCCGAGACTTTGAGTTCCAACTCTCCAACCTCCGGATCAACTACATCTCTCAGAGAGAAAAGACTTCCTGATTCGGTAAGGTGTGCATCACGGCACCCGGCAGGAGGTTTTCCTCACTGGACTTCCTCCGAGCCTTCCGTTAGGATGTAAGACTTTAGAGTGCTGACCCCAGCACGGGGAGGTGGCAGTTATGGACGCAGAACACATTATCCAACAGGCGGAGGCAAAACTCGCCTCACTGGACCTCCCTCAGTTCGAGGGTACCGAACTTGCACGGTTCATTGATCATACACTACTGAAGCCCGACGCAACGTCTAAGGACATCGAACGGCTCTGTCAGGAAGCCTTGAAGTATTCATTTCGAACGGTCTGTGTCTCTCCTTCCTTTGTCCGCCTTGCCGCAAACCTCCTTCAGGGCTCTCAGGTTGAAGTGTGTACGGTCATTGGGTTCCCACTCGGCGCGACCACGACGGGAACCAAGATGACGGAGGCCGACCTGGCCCTGCGGGACGGTGCTACGGAACTGGATATGGTCATGCACATCGGAAAGTTGAAGGAAGGGGATTATCGGTATGTCCGGAAAGACATCGAGGCTGTGGTGAAGGCCACGGAAGGGTTTGCAACGGTCAAAGTCATCATTGAAACTGCCCTTTTGACGGACGAAGAGAAGGTCTGGGCCACCAAGATTGTGGTGGACAGTGGAGCAGAGTTTGTGAAGACTTCCACAGGGTTTGGGCCAGGTGGTGCGACCCTCCGCGATGTAGCGATCTTGGCCACTGCGGCCGAAGACCGGATCCTTGTCAAGGCTGCTGGGGGGATCCGGACCCAGGAACAGGCGCTCCAGATGATCGCTGCGGGTGCCACCCGCATTGGAACCTCCCGGGGCCCGGCCTTGATCCAACGCCCCCATGCTCCCTGACACGGTCCAGGCCAAAATCCTGGCCGCTCCAGAACGACCGGGCGTGTACCTCTTCAAGGACGCGCGGGGAACCGCACTCTATATCGGCAAAGCCAAAAACTTGCGGGCCCGTCTAAAGGCCTATTTACAGCCCATCGGCCATCCCCGTTTGGCCACGTTCCTTCGTAAAGTGCAGGATGTAGAAGTCCTCGTAACGACTTCAGAAGCCGAGGCTTTGCTCTTAGAGGCGAACCTGATCAAGCGCCACCAGCCTCGGTACAACATCCGTCTCAAGGACGACAAAAAGTACCCTTATATCAAAGTCACCGTTCAAGACCCATACCCCCGGATCTACCCCACGCGAAACCTCACGCCGGACGGTTCCTTAATCTTTGGACCTTACACCAGTGCTTCCAGCATGCGGCAAGCACTGCGTTTGATCCGGAAACTCTTCCCCCTCCGAACCTGTAAATACAAACTTCCGTCCCGTCGGAAAATCCGGCCATGCATTGACTATGCCATCGGCAAGTGCCTGGGGCCATGCTTTCGGGACGATATCCAAAAGGAATATCGGACCGCTGTGCAAGGGGCGATTGAGTTCCTGTCCGGAAACACCGAGATTCTGGAAGCCCGGCTGGAAGCAGAGATGAAGCAGGCGTCGGAGGCCCTGGAGTTTGAACGGGCAGCCGTGATCCGGGATCAACTCCTGGCCGTCCGGGGGTTCATGGGAGACCAACGCGTGGTCCTCCGACGCCACCAGAACCAGGATATTATTGGTCTGGCCAGGGAACGGAAGACCGCCCTGGTCTTGGTCTTGATGATCCGGGCTGGCAAGGTGGTCAATAAGGAGCACTTCTTGTTGGATGTCCCGCACCCTGAAGCCACCACCGCGGAGATTCTGGAGAACTTCCTTCACCTGTATTACTCCACGGCTCCCTTGACCGCCGATGCTGTGATTCTTCCGGAACGGCCCTCCCATCTCCAGGATCTGGAGGCGATGGTGAGGTCGCGTGGGCGCACGTTGACCTTCCGGCTGCCTCATGCCACGGAGCACCGACTGATGGCATTGGCTCAGGAAAACGCCCAGCAACTCTTAGAGTCTGAACTCCAGTGGAAACTCGGGCGACCGTTAATCCCAGAATCCCTATACGAACTCCAAAACCTCTTGAAATTGCCCGAGGTCCCGGTCCGGATCCTGGCTTTTGACATCTCGCAACTCTTTGGCAAACACGCGGTCGGATCGTCCGTGGAGTTCCGGATGGGCAAACCGTATAAGTCCGGCTACCGGCGGTACCGCATCAAACGGGTCTCAGGCATTGACGATTACGCCATGATGCGGGAAGTGGTGGAACGACGGTTCCGGCGTGAACTGGAGGGCTCCGAAGATTTGCCCGGACTCGTCTTGATTGATGGCGGCATCGGGCAGGTGCGGGCGGCACGCGAGGCGCTGGACCTCCTGGGCATTGAAGAAGAGGTCCGGCTGGTGGGCCTGGCGAAACGCCTGGATGAACTGCACCTTGAGGATGGTGGGGTGGTGATGTTGCCGGCCCGGTCTCCTGCCCTGAAACTCCTGCAGCGGATCCGGGACGAGGCTCATCGATTCGCATTGAAATACCATCGGACCCTTCGGACCAAAGGGGCCTTTGAGTCGGTGTTGGACACCCTGCCAGGGGTCGGGGAAGCCCGGAAGCAAGCCCTGATCCGGTACTTTGGGTCCCTCCATCGGCTCATGGGTGCATCACCCAGGGAAATCGCTGAGGTTCCAATGATCGGCCCCAAATTGGCCGAAAAGATCTACCGTGCCCTTCATGGAGAATAATCCATCCAGGCCACGCCACGCGTGATCCCCTTGTTTCGGGACCACCATTCTGCGCGCCTTGACTTCTTCTCGAGAAACCCTCCAGGGTTGGAGGAGAAAACGGCCTGCCCGACATCCTATTCGGTGGTTGGTGAACCAAACGCCTTGATCCTCGATTTGACAGACCCAGGTTTCTGTTGTATACGATGAACCAGAAAGGAGGATGGCATGGAGGGCTCTCGCAAACGCACACTTCCAGGTAGAAAGTACCGGGGAGGTTGGCGTGAGT
>CAYQZW010000110.1:0-3271 GCA_964422065.1 uncultured bacterium
CCATACGCCGTTCGGAAACTTCTTAAAGATGTGGATTGTTGCGCTGGTTGGGATTTTCCTGCTCACTGGGGCCCCGCCGCTCTCCCCCCCACAGCCGGTCTTTTTTCACACGCTGGAGACCTGTTCTCCGGCATATCGTTTGGATGAAAAGGGGACACCGGTCTGGATCCAGCGCGGAGACACCCTGGTTCTCCCAGACACCACCCTGATTCTCAAGGGTCTTACCTGGTCTTCCAAAGGGCAAGCACTTGCGTTCCTGGGACTTCTCCCTGAAGGCCGTGAGTGGATCGTTGGTCGAATCGATTCAACTGGACATCTGGGCTTTCTCAAGGCTTTTCCCGTTCAAAAGGACGAACTGTTCCCGTCCCTCCATTGGGTTGGAGATTTTCTCGCCGTGGCATGGCCCAGCCGTGCTGAGGCAATGATTTTCCGTTCGGATGGCACATCCCTGGAGGTGTTCAAACCTTTGGGCGAGGTGTTCCTGGATGAGACCCAATTCACGATCCTTGGCACGTCCCTCCACAACTTTTGGATCTTTGCCGTTGTCGATTCCGGAACCTGGGGATTTTATTACACCGATCCTCGAGAATCCCCCCGTGCTCAATTTCTTCCATTTCAGTATTACCGTAGCGCTCAGATTGCAGGCCCGTACGCGGTTTTAAGCCTCTACCAAGTTCAGAGTGGCGTCCCAGGACAGTTTCGATTGACGGCATGGTCAGGTCTGCAAGAGGTATGGGAGATTCAATCTACCACAGAAGTCCTATTCGCGCAAAGTTCCACAGACCTGCTGATTGCGCGTGTCGCAGGCATTTGGCAATGGATCGATCCGGAGACCGGACAGGTCCGGAGTGTGCTTCCTGTGGTCCCATCGCGTGCTCGAGTCTGGGCGGCCCGGTTCGGAGGTCGGATGGCTGTGCTCTGGCAACCCACTCAAAAACATGATCAGACATGTTTTCTGTGGATCCTACCCTCTGGCGAGTTGACACCGACGAAGTGCTGGGATCAGCCCCCCAGTGCGATTCCGTTAATGCAGGCCTCTGATGGAACATGGGAGATCCACCTATGTTCGGAAGTCTATCGGTTGCGCTGAACCTCTTCCTCTGGGCTTATCCATGGCCCCTTGCCCCCATGACCCAACAGCATAACGTCTCGGGGACCTTCTGTGAGTTTCGGGAAGGCCCACCTCCTCACTTCCACTCAGGGGTGGACATTCCCGCGATAGAGGGGACCCCTGTTTATGCCGTAGCTTCAGGGACCGTGTTGTGGCTCGGGTCCGGGTCAAATGGAGGGGTCCGAGTGGGGAGATTTGCCTACGTCCACATCGTTCCCAGATCAGACCTCGAGATCGGTGACTACGTGGAACAGGGAGAGGTTGTGGGGTACATCAACCCTCTGAACCACGTACACTTCAAGGATGGCGGCGGGGCGTCCGGATATGTGAATCGTAACCCTTTGATTCCCCCAGGACTTGAGCCCTTTGCAGATCCGTACCGTCCAGAGATTTCCCAGGTCTCCTTCTTCACGGATGGCCTGGACAATCCGGTTGATCCACAACATCTGTCCGGCCCTGTGGATGTGGTGGCGTTGGCTATGGACACCACCGACTACGGTCCGTGGGGAACCAACAATGGCATCTATCGGATCGGGTTTGCGCTTTATCAGGGCGATTCTGTGGTGATTGAGCCCCACATCCGGTTCCAGTTTGATACAAAGCCGGACAACACGTATACCTTGAATGTGTATGCCCCGTGGTCGGCCAACGGGAGTCACTACTACATCATCACCAACCAGTTGGAATCCAATGATGCTTTGAACTTTCAACTCCTTGGCGAGGGGGACTACACCCTGAAGATTTTTGCCTTTGACACCGAGGGCAACAGTGATACCGTCACCCTGAGTATCCACGCCGAACCTCCAGATACCATGCCCCCGGATCCTCCCCTACCACTCCGTCTACTGTCCTTGTCTGATGGACGTGCGCAGTTCGAGTGGCGACCTTCCCAAGCCCCAGATCTCGCAAATTACAAGATTTTTTTGAAGTTCAACGATGCTCCCTGGACCCTCTGGGCGACCCTTGGCCCGGAAGACTCCGTGTTCGTCACGCAATACCCTATGCCGTCAGGCTGGAATTTCGCCTTCCGGATTCTGGCAGAAGATTGGGCAACGCCCCCCAACGCAACGGATACCTCCCTCGCCTATGTAGTCCGAAGAGGCTTTCCGACGAAGACCCTTTTGGTGGACGGAATCCAAACCCCAGATTTTGGGACACTTTATTGGCGATTGCTGGAAGGGATACCCACGGGAAACATCCTGACAGATGCATCGGGTATCCCACACGATCTAAATGCAGACCTCGTTCTTCTGTCTTGGGGGAAAAGTCCCCAAGGGCTCCAAGAGACGGAGTGGGATTTGATTGGACAGTCCGTAGATCTTTCGCATAATGTTGTTCTCTCCGGATCAAGAGTTGTTGCCACCCTCACTGGGAGTTCTTCGGATTCGGTGCTTTTAGATTCTCTGTTTGGTGGGGTTGCGAGCCTTTCCTATGCACAACCTCCCATTTGGATCCATGGACTCCCGGGAACCCCTTTTGAAGGATGGAGTGGATTTCTGGATGATGGAACGTATGGAGCCTATGCTGTGGATACGGTCAGCGTTTTGGTTCCTACGCGTCCCGAAGCACAGCCTGTTCTGGAATTCCCAGGCCTTGGTCTTGCGGGGATCCAGACAAACGTTGCCCTTTTGCTGGGATTTCCATGGGAGGTCTTGGAACCGGACTCCGCTCGTGAAACATTCCTGCAGAGAATTGCCGAATGGGCATCCGTACAGATTCATGAAGTCGGATCGCAAACGGCCTCTCCTGCCCCCATACGGGTAGTCCGGCTTGCTTCGGGGCAACTCCAACTCCAGTCGTCTTACAAGAGACCGGTACAGATCTGGATCTTCGACATTGTGGGAAGGGAGCGGGTTCGTATGCGGTTGGAACAACGGGTTATCCTGCCGGCATTACCCGTCGGCGTGTATTTCCTCCGGTGGCAAGTAGAACAGCAAGAAGGAGTCCGGAAGTTTTGGATCGGACCGTGAAACCTCAGGTAGGATTGAGAAGGGAAGAAGGCGTTTTATTCTTTGGTGGGGTTCCAACTCCCGAACTTGCAGAAACCTACGGAACCCCTCTCTATGTCTATGACCTGACATGGGTCAGGGATCGCTTTCGGGCGCTTGCCTCCTGGATCCCCAACCTCAAGTTCCTGGCATACTCTGTGAAAACAAATGC
>CAYQZW010000111.1:0-3017 GCA_964422065.1 uncultured bacterium
GGCCACCTTTCGGCCATTCGGGGAGATGACCGGGTCAGAAAGAAAGAGCGCACGGTACAGGATTTCCGGTTTCAGGGATGCCATGGTTTCATCCTCCTTTGCCGTGTGGGGTGGATCACCATTCGATCCACTCCACTCGCGGTTTCCGTGCGAAGAACTTCACAGCGAAGACCCCAAAAAGGAACCCCCCGATATGTGCGAACCACGCGACCCCTCCCCCGCCCCCTGCCGGCAGACTGGCGAATCCAAACAGGAGTTGGAAGAGGAACCAAAAGCCTAAGAGCAGAAATGCGGGAAGCGCAACGATGCTATAGAACAGTCCGAAAAGGAAGGGGTTGGGCACGAGAGTGTAAACGCGGGCACGCGGGAAGAGCACAGCGTAGGCACCGAGGACCCCGCTGATGGCCCCGGAGGCTCCGATCATGGGCACCTTTGAGGAGGGGTTCATCAGGATTTGTGTCAATGCCGCCGCAAGACCCGCCAAAAGATAGAAGAGAAGATACTTTCCATGTCCCATCCGATCCTCCACATTATCCCCAAAGATCCACAGGTAAAGCATGTTCCCCGCGATGTGCGTAAAACTTCCGTGGAGGAACATAGAGGTTACCAAATTCCAAGGGATGGCCGAGGGGATTCCGATATCGATCATGTGCGTGTATTCAAATGGGATCAAACCAAATCTGAGGAAGAAGGATCGCGTATACGGACCAAGGGAGAGTTCATACAAAAAGATCAGGATGTTGAGTGCGATGATCGCATAATTGACCACCGGACGAGAGAACTTTGGGTTGTCATCCCGCAGCGGTAACATAGGAACACGATGTTAAAGGAAAGCCTTAGGGGAGACAAGGAATTTTCAGGGAAACACCACGTCCAAAGGGAGGTTACCTTGTGCCTGCCGGTCGTTCCGCCCTTGACAGATGTCAGGAAATCGGTTATATATATATCAGAAAATCTGACAGAAACTCCATAAAAGGAGGTGATAACGATGGCCGACATCATCCGTTGGGATCCGTTCAAAGAGATCGCAACTTTAAGAGATGAGGTGGAGCGTGTGTTTGATACGTTCTTCGGGCGTCGCGGGCTCCTTGCGGAGCGAGATCTCGCGTTCATTCCTGCGATCGATGTGGAGGAGACCGACAACGAGTTCATCGTGAAGGCGGAACTCCCCGGCATGGAGAAAAAGGACATCAAGATCTCCCTGACGGAGGATACCCTCACAATCTCCGGCGAGCGGAAACGTGAGAAGGAGGAGAAAAATAAGACCTACCACCGGATCGAGATGGCTTACGGGAAGTTCAGCAGAACCATTGAATTCCCCTGCGAGGTGGACCCTGCGAAGGCAAAAGCAGTGTACAAGAACGGGGTGTTGACCGTCCGCATCCCGAAATCGGAGCGGTCCAAACCCCGCGAGATTGAGATTGAAGTGAAGTAACCCTCCTTCGGGTTCGAACCTCAAAGGGGGTGCCTGCAACAAGGCACCCCCTTAAGTTTTTGTCTACAGAAGACGTTAGGATTCCACCGTTCTCGGCGGGGGTTCCGGAATCCCCTCCCGTCGGGTCCCCCCCTTAGTCTCGGGAACCAACTGGGTGGCCTTCTTTTTCCATCCGAACCACTGGTGCCGAAGGATGTAGTTTTTCACCAGTTGTGCGCCCAATGCCGGATCCACGCCCTTCGGGCAAACCTCCGTGCATGCACCCGCAAAATGGCACCGCCAGACCCCGTGGGCGTCATCCACCAGGTCGCATCGGGTCTCAAAATCGGCATCTCGGTTGTCGATCATGAAGCGTGCCAGTTGGCCTAAGGCTTGCGGGCCAATGAACTCTGGATCTGTTGCCACGGTCGGACAAGCGGTGAGGCAGAGACCACACTTGATACAGTAGGTAAACTGGAGAAACGCTTCCAGTTCTTCTGGAGTCTGCGCATATTCCCGTGTCGGATGCACAAACTCCTCCTGGTCTGGACGTACAATGTAGGGCCGGATCTTGCGATGTTTTTCAAAGAGGCTGGAGAGATCAGGGACCAGGTCTTTCACGTTCGGATAGTTGTTCATGGGTTCAAGGGTGATCACGTCCTGATCCAGGTCCAGGATCTGGGTCTGACAGGCCAACGCGGGCCGGCCGTTAATGATCATGCCACAGGAGCCGCAGACCCCCATGCGGCAGGAATACCGGAACGCCAAAGAACCGTCCAGGTTCTCTTTGATGTACAGCAAGCCGTCCAGGACGGTCATCCCCCGCTTCACGGGTACGGTATAGTCGCGCATCGTTGCCGGCTCACCGGTCCCGTGGTATCGGAGGACCCGGAAGGTCACCTCCCGGATGACCTTATCCATCTGGATATCCAGATCACTGAGCGAGCGGGTCTTGCTCATACGAACACTCCTTTTTGTCCCATAGCGGCGATGGCTACCCAGGTCCCAAAGCCAAAGAAGGCCAAACCGATCAATGCCACCAGCCAGGTAATCCACCGTTCCTTGCCTTGGCTCCAGGGCAGTTCCAAGAGGATCGCGCGTACACCGTACGATCCGTGGTAAAGGGCCAGTCCGAGGAGCAGGATGTAAAACACCGTAAAGGCGACGTTCGCTGAACGCTCCGCGACCCGGGTAAACGAAAGGGTCTCTTCATAGGCAATGCCGAACAAGGACGACAAATGCATGCCGATCAAATGGGCCCCTAACAACAAAAAGAGCAGAAGCCCAGCCATCATAAAGAGGATCCATCCACGGGATTCTTTCATCGCTGTGCCCTCCTTAAGGGTTCGCCAAAAAGCCCCAGGCTGTGATAATCAGGAACACGAACGCCAGGATCATCAGTGTGAGAAACAAGGGCCGTTGGTGCTGGATTGAGGTTCGGTAGGGATAGACTGGGCGATGGGGTTTGCCGAGGCCCCACCCGAAAATCTCGGTCACGATGAGCCGGACGCCATTGAAGGCATGGTAGGTAATGACCACGATCAACAGGTATTCCAGGAATCGGAAGACCGGGCCCGAAACCGCCTGCATGGTCCGCTCCCAC
>CAYQZW010000112.1:0-2982 GCA_964422065.1 uncultured bacterium
CCAGAGGAGAGATCCGGTGTACGTGGCTTTTCCCCAGGTGGAACCGAGAGCATCTGCCGTGAAGATCCAGAAATTCCTCTTGCCGACCTCTGTTGCCCCGTCCGAACCCATCAAAGTCCAGGCGCAATGGTCTGGAACGCCAACGACCCTCAGACTTCTCATCGATGGAACCCTCAGCCAGACCGAGCCAGTGCAGGGTCAAACCGAATGGTCCACTACCCTTTCCCCCCTGTCCCCAGGGGGACATCAGGTAACCCTTCAACTCACAGGCCCTCAAGGGAATCTTCTTGATCAAAGGAGTGGAATGGTCTTTGTCCTCCCGTCCAGACTACGCGTCACGTTGATGGCCTCTCATCCTACCCCTGTCATTGCTATGGTCCGGCGAATCTTCGCAGCCGACGCGGTGGTAGACGTCTACCTCCAAATCCAGCCTGGCCGATGGCAACGATTACAAGAAAAACAGGTCCAAAGCGTGGCTCCCACTGTCCAGGGAGACCTGGTGGTCTGTGTAGATCCCACTCAAGAGATTTTGCGCATGATCCCGGAACAAAAGCCAGTTCTCTGGATTGTGGGACGTAAGAGTGCCGGAGAGGCGTTTCGAGGAGTTCGGGTCCAGAAGAATCCCGTCAGTCAATGGATCCCCAAAAAAATCAACAAAACGGAGTTCCCCGCCCTGCAAGTTCTATGGCCTGTGCGGGCCCAGGACTCCATCGTGATTTACTGGGAAGCGGAGGCGGGGAAACCCACTGCTCGAAATTCGTTTCCCCTGATTCTCAGGGTTCCCGCGAAGGCCCTTGGGGTCATTACAAGCCCGGAAATCTGGAAGATGCGATTGGTCGATCCGGCCGGATTTGATTCCCTCTGGAATGAAGTTTTGGACGACCTTATGCAAAAGCAGGCGATTTTCACAGTCTTTCCCCTCAAACCCCAGGTGATGGAATCTGAACCCGTTCAGATCCGGGCGGAATATCGCGACTATCGGGGACGCAGGATCCCCGGCGCCTGGGTTCAGGTTCAAACGCCTCAGGGACGGTTGACCTTTTTAGAGATTGCGGATGGCGAGTTCGTGTCCCCAGAGTTCCGTCTGCCACCGGGAATCCACACCCTCTCCGTTTCCTACGGACAAGGGGATCTCCTCCTGGGAAAGGACAGCGTCCGTGTTTCTGTGGTTCAAGGGGATGTGGAGCAATGGGGCCGTGGGGTTGACTCCCTCACCTTGAGGGAGATTGCGCGTCGGTCTGGCGGGCGCGTGATCCGGAACCTCGCTGAGATCGGGGCGCTCCCAGCCTCCTCTACCCCACGACCGGTCCAGCGTCCCTTCCGCAGGCCATGGGCTTTCTTCCCACTCCTGGTCTTTCTTGGTGCCGAATGGCTTCTCCGACAAAGGAGGGGCTGGATATGAGACCAAAGAACTCCCGGCTCATTCTCTTGATTGGCTATATCGGTGCCGGTAAATCGACGTATTCCCAACAACTCTGGCAGGAGTCACCACAGACCACTCTCCGCGTCTGTATGGATGAGATCATTCAGATGGCCAGTTTTTACGACTACCAGCCGAACCTACGCCCGTTCTACCGGGGCGAAGAGGCACACATGATTCTGCGGGGGCTGGCCCTTGGTCTGGATGTCATTGTGGATCGGACCAATCTGGAGGCCCAAACCCGCGCCCTCTACATCCGGATGGGGCAAACGGTCCGTTCTATCGCACAACACCTCCTCGAAGATTTGGCAAGCCCCGATCTTTTCGGTGCATCGCGGCCCGTACACCTGGAACGCCGCATCGCCGAACTGACCCAGGACCTTGATGACGGGATGCTCTATCAACAGGCGTTTCTTTATGCGTATCAACAATACGCATGGTCCTCTTCGCCGACACTCTTTTCGTCTCCGATGCCCCGGACATACCGGGAACTTCTGAACCGAGTGGCGCATCTCCGCATCATCGGTGTCCATTTTGACGTTCCGCCAGAAGTCTGTCTCCAAAGGCGGATTTCCGCAGAAGATCGGTTCCTCAGGGAACGAGTGCGAACGATTGATTGGCAAGAGGTATTGGAAAAGATGATCCGACGTTTTGAGCCTCCCTCTTTAGACGAGGGATTTGATGAATTATGGGTTCTGGATGAACGGTTTGAGCGAAAAGAACACCACACGGCCCCATCTCCTGCTCACCGGTAGGCCCGGGGTCGGCAAAACGACCATGATCCAACGTGTGCTCCGGTGGCTTACCGAGAGCCCTTCCCCCCGACAGTTCTTTTCCCAGCCCCTTCGCATCCGTGGGTTCTATACCCAGGAGATCCGACGCCAAGGGAGACGGATCGGCTTTGAGATGATTCGGATTCCAGACGGCCGCCGGGGGCTCCTTTCTCATGTCCACCACCCTGGCCCCTATCGGGTCGGAAAGTACGGGGTCAACCTCCAAGACTTTGAAGCCTTGGTGTTGCCCATCCTTGAGGATGCGGATCTTGACCTGCTCATCATTGACGAGATCGGGCCAATGGAACTGCTCTCACAAAGGTTCCAAGAGTCTGTAGCGCGTGTACTTCGACGCAACAGCCCGAGTGTTTTGGGGACCATCCAACAGAAACGGCTTTCGATCTTAAAAGAATGGAAGGTTTCGGATCGTGTTTACCTTTTAGAACTTCGCTGGGGTGACTGGGACCGCGTTTTTGGAATCATCCAGGGATGGCTCCAAGAACGCCTGGGCTCCTCTTGAATTCAGACAAAAAGTTCCTCCACCGGAAACACTTTCCCCTGGACCAGGGTATAGCGGACCCTTCCTGTCAGTTTCTCGCCCAGCAGCGGGGTATTCTTGCTTTTGGAAAGGATTTGGCTCTCGTCGAGCACCCACTCGTATTTGAGATCGACCAGGGTGAGGTTTGCGGGACTTCCCTCTTCGATTCGTCCCCAAAGAGGCTGGCTGAGGATCTCCGCCGGTTTCCAGGTCAGGGCATCTAAGAGCGTCCAGAGATCCAGTGCTCCTGG
>CAYQZW010000113.1:0-2934 GCA_964422065.1 uncultured bacterium
CTCCCCGATCAGGAAGAACAGGTGCATTGTCTCAAAGATTACCGGGGGAAATGGATCGTCCTCTATTTTTATCCCAAGGACAACACACCGGGTTGTACCTTGGAGGCCATTGAGTTCACGGCACTCAAGGAGAGGTTTGAGGCGATGGGGGCGGTGGTGTTTGGCGTGAGTGCCGATTCGGTGCAGAGCCATAAGAAGTTCTGCGAAAAACACGGGCTGCAGATCACGTTGCTAAGCGACCCCGATCACAAAGTTCTGGAGGCCTATGGGGTTTGGGAACTCAAGAAGCGGGGTGGGAAGGAGTATTACGGGACGGTCCGATCGACTTACCTGATCGACCCCGAGGGCAAGATTGCCAAGGCATGGCTCAACGTCAAGGCCCGAGGACATGCAGAAAGGGTCCTTGAAGAACTGACGACGTTACAGAAAGGGATGTAAAACTTACACAAGGCGGTTTAGGTGTGGAGTCACCATGGGGTGAACGCCCGGGTGAGGCCGAGTCGGAGCCCAAGTTTCTGGCAAAGGGTCTGAGTCTGGGCCAGAAGGCGCCGTTGATAAGATTTCGGGGGTTGGCTGGACCGACGGAACAGGTTACGGGTCGGAGGAAGCTCACTGAGGAAAGAACCTCTCCAGGAACCGAAAGGGCCCAGATTTTGATCTCTTGGCTTTTGATTCGAAACAAGCAATCTCAGATCCACGGCTCTTGATGTTTGGGATGTGCCAAACCTATCAGACGTTGAAGCCTTTCATCTCCTGTTGCCGTCGGTTAACTCTTGCGGGCATGGATTTTCAGTTTCCACAGGGTCTCGTCAATGATGAAATACGGAGGACTGCTCCCACCGTAGTCCTCAGGGGCTACCGTCCACTCGGAGATTTCTGCGACCGGTTCAAAAGTGGTCTGGAGGTCCCCTCGTAAGACAAAAATCGGCAACGGTCCCCGATGGGATGCCCCGATTGCGGTAGAATCGTTGAGAAAATCTATCAAAGGATACCGAGCGGAGAAGGTCCCGATTTCAACGGGAGCGGTGGGATTGGTGAAGTCCAGAACCTGATAGGAGAAAGGCGGGGTGGACTGCCAGGGGTCTTCCATCAACAAGAGCACCGTATCGCCGTGAAAGAGACCCTCATAGAGGTTGGGATCAGATCGGATCCAGACCACCTGGGGATGGTCGGGGAGATTGAGGTCCAGAACCATCACGATTCCCCGCCCCACAACCCCGAGATACGGCGTTGTCAGTGCGTGGATGCTCGTGGAGACGATGTCCATAGTAGCCAGTTCCTGCCAGGTTCCATCCTCGTGATAGCGTAGAACCTTGATCGGACCTCCCAGCATCGTCAGGATCAGAAGGGAGTCCATGACCTCAATTTGTGAGAGGTATCCCGGGACATCCAGATGGAACAGGAGTTCTGGGGCTTCAGGACGGGTGAGCGATAAAACGTAGATCCCGTCGTCATGGGTACAGACCCAGAGCCGGTCTTCCTGAATTTCCACATCCTTGACTGCGATGGCAGGAAGACTCTGACTATAGGTCTCCACAACGGAATTCTCGGTGTATTCATACACGTGATACTCACCCTGATAGGTCAAGGTCAGGAGTGTACCGTTCTCAAACCTGAGTGCGCGGCCTTTCACTTCTCCGAGGGGAACAAGGGAATCCGGTGTCGGTGTGAGGGTGTAGGTTCTCTCCAGGAGATGGGGAACATAGAGAGTGAAGAAGTTGTTTTTGTAGATCACCGCAGCCTGGTTCCATGCTCTTTGAGGCAGAGATGCCATGCCTTCCTCATTGGTTTTGGCGTGAAAGTAATCCCAGTCAAATCCCCCCTCAAGGATGGCACCGGCGACAGGATGCCCTTCCGGGGTAACGACCTTCACGGAAAACGCCGAATGTGGAGGCCATTTTTGACATGCCGAAAAGAAAATGAGGATCGCGAGAAGCCCCCCGAATACCCAAACTTTCGTATTCTTTTTCTTTATTCCCGTCATCAGCATCCCTCCCTACCAGGAAAGCATCTAACCTACGCAGG
Organism: uncultured bacterium; assembly: GCA_964422065.1. Classification (GTDB taxonomy): domain Bacteria; phylum Hydrothermota; class Hydrothermia; order WGAB01; family WGAB01; genus S141-55. Next base: position 2,026 of record CAYQZW010000113.1, read on the forward strand.
AAGATAACGCTAAAAAACCTGGCAAGTCAAGTTGAGAAAATGCAGAGACTCCTCTTCCGGGTTCGGTAACGGTGCTTGTGTTGCTTTAGAGGCTTCCACCTTTTGATGCTTCCGGCTGGGCGTTTGACTGGGGGCCCCTCACAGTGTGAAGTTGTAGTCCAATTTCGCCATGAACACGCGGTCCATTGTCTGGATTCGAGGTACAGTCTCCAGGGTCTCGTTGTAAACCAGATAGAGATGGCTTTTGGGTTTTGGGATCCAGTGGAACCTTAAATTCATTAGGACCTCATGGTTTTCTGAGTTGTATTGGATCAGCGCACGGCTGAATACCGTGGTCGAGAAATTGTAGTTGAGCCACACCGCTGTCTCCCGGGTCCGAAAAGCTCCCTGGGGCAGCCGAATATCATTTTGTGTAAGGTTAAAACTTATGGAAAGATTGCGAGAGGACTTGAAGGCGCCTTCCAGATTCAGGGTTCGTTTTTGACCGGTATAAAACCCTCCCTGGTTGACGAATACACCGATCTTAAGGGGGCGAGTGTTGCTGGTTGCCCACTGGAGCTCCCACCGCCGCGAAGAATATAGACCTTCCGGAATGGTCACCCCTTCAAAGATCTCAAAGTCAGAGTCCAAATATTCCGTCTCGGTTTGGAGATTCAACTCAAATCGATCCCCGGATCTTGTGACGAACCCCAGGGGCCGGAACTCGTAAAACCGGTCCAGGAAACTCCCATCCGTTCGATAAAAGGACTGATTCTCAACTTTGAAGACCAGGAACTTCAGGCCGTACCCTTGGATTCGGGGCATCACGCGGAAGTGCCCATAGAAAAATCGGACACCTCGCCTCCATACGAACCCCATTTTGGGATCAAAATCCCTTCCAATGGACGAATAGGAGAAGTACGTATCAAC
>CAYQZW010000114.1:0-2874 GCA_964422065.1 uncultured bacterium
TGGTTGCCCTGGAGGACACGCATGGAGGGCATCCTTCTCGTCGCTGCCCTCGTGGGGCTTTTCGAAGACCTCTATTTGGAACCGGAGGCCATGGCTGGCCATCTGCTCATGATGGAGGGGTCTCCCATGGCTCTCTTCTACGCACCAGCCCTTTTGGACAGCGTCCCAGGCGTTGCTGCCCTCGTCAGTCAGCCCTTTGGAATTCCCGAGATCACCTACGCACGATTGGCCTGGTCTGCGGGCCGGCGCGGGGTGGGGCTGACGGCCTTAAACGCGGAGGGATACCGGGAACTGGCTTTCCATGCCGGTTGGGCCAGGGCGTGGCCCGGCGGGACCTACGGCGTTGCGTTCTGGGCGCTCCAACTCCACGCAGGCCCGGATACCCGACTGGCCCTGGGCTTGGACCTGGGGTCCGCCTCCAACCTCTCCGGGTTTCGTATCGCCGTAAGGGTCCGGACCGGACTGTGGCCAGGGTGGTTCTGGCAGTCCTATCCCTCTCGCCTGGGGGTCTCCGTACGGACCGGAGAGAACCCAACCCTCGCACTGGATTGGGAGTTAGAGGAGGGATACGAACCGGAGTGGCGACTCTCCGGGCTCTACCCGATGTCCCGACTGCTCTGGCTTGGGACCGGGCTCAGCCTCTCCCCTCCCCAATGGACCCTCCTGATGATCGTCCCCTGGCGCCCCTACGTCCTTTACGCAGTCCGCATCCATCCCCAACTCGGACTCACCCACACCCTGGAACTCCAATGGTCATGGCGCTCCCTTCCTTGAGATGATACTTGAGATGCTATAGGTTGAGCTCCGAGAGGGCCTTGTGAAGGACTTTGACCAGGTCCGCCATGGTAAAGGGCTTCGGGATAAAGCCCACCAGCCCCTCCTCCTGGACATCTTCGGGAATCTCTGCGGAATAGCCGCTCAACAGAATCCCTCGGAGATCTTTCTTGAGTTGTCGGAGTTTCCGGAAGAGTTCCAGGCCGTTCATCTTCGGCATGGTATAGTCGGAGAGCAAAACACGGATGCGATCTTGAGCCTCTTTGAAGGCCTCAATGGCCCGTTCTGGATCGTTCTGAGCAACGACATGAAACCCCAGGAGTTCGAGCATCTGTTTGCCGACGTTCAAAACAATGTCATCATCATCTACAAAGAGGACCCAGGCCCCATGCGGTTCTATGGCTAACTCGGCCTCCAAGGGCTCCTGCTCTTCAACCTCTTCAAGAATGGGTCCTTCCTGCAAAGGCAAATAGATCCGAAACGTTGTGCCTTTCCCCATTTCGCTCTCCACATCAATGAAGCCTTGATGCTGGCGGATGATGCCGTAGGCCTGCGAAAGCCCTAAGCCCGTGCCTAAGCCCATGGGCTTGGTCGAGAAGAACGGCTCAAAGATCCGGCGTCGGACCTCCGGAGGAATGCCCTTCCCGGTATCTGAAACCTCAATGACAACCCATTTCCCGGGGCGCATACCGGGGAAGGGTGGAGCGGTGTCTGGCGTGACCTCTAAGGGGTAAAGGCGGAAAGTCAAGGTACCCCCTTGTGGCATGGCGTCTCGCGCGTTGATCGCCAAATTCGTCAGGACACGCTGGAGTTGCGCCTTACTTCCAAGGATAGGATAGGGGCCGCCGGGCTGAATCTCGGTGCGGATTTCGATGGTCTCCGGAAGGATCCGGGTGAGCATGGCGAAGGTGTCCATTAGCAAACTCCCCAGATCCAGGAGCTGGGTCTCCGCGCTGGATTTCCGGCTGAAGTCCAAGAGGCGGCGAACAAGTTCTGCTGCACGACCGCTCTGCTCGATAATCACATCCACAGCCTCTTTGACGTGGTCCGGGAGATCGGGCTCCTGTCCGATCATCTCGGCAAAGCCCACGATCGCCTGGAGGATATTGTTGAAGTCATGGGCAATTCCGGCTGCAAGTTGCCCAATCGCCGCAAGCCGATCCTGCTCCTGAATCCTCCGCTGGATCTCCCGGACTTCGGTAACATCGCGGAGGACCAGGATCCAGGCGGGCCGGTTCTCCTCCAAGCTGATCCGTTTCACTGCAAGTTCGAAGATCTTTCGTTCGGGCTCCTGAATCCGGACCTCTTGCCACCGGCCCTCCATGTGTGGACGGAGCAATTCCCCGATCGGAATATCTCCTACGCGCACTATAGCTCCGTCTGGCCTGGTTTCCCCGACCTCCTGGAGGATCTTCCGACCCAGGGCATTTCCGAACAGGATATGGTGGTGTTCATCCACGACGACCATGCCTTCGGGCATCTGTTCGAGGACTTGCTCTAAGCGTTCTCGGCCGGTCTGTTCTAAGGCAATCAATCGTTCTGCGGTCCGTGCGACAAGCCAGGAAAGGGTATAGAGGGTCCTGGCAAGGTCTTCTGGGATCTCCTGGGGCTCCTCGCTGCCCAGGATCATTCCCCCCAAGGTCCCTTCATCCCCGGTTAGGGGCGTAGAGAAGACCATGTGAAGGGTTTTGACAGCAGGCTTGGAGGGGTCATAATCCGTGGTCTCTTGGAGGTCGATCGGAGGAGGTGGGGCATTGGGGGTGTCCAGGAAGAGGACACCATAAGACCGGATAAGCGTTTCGGCGAGGTCCTGGATCTGTTCCCTGCCGACCACGCGTCGGAGATAGGCGGTCCCTTTGGCTTCACCATCTTGAGCGAAGACCGTAACGAGCACGTCATAGGGGAACAAGTTTTTCACCCCTTCAGCGACAACACGCAAGAGATCTTGCAGGGTTAAGACACTGCCGAGTTCTTGGGCCATTTCAAAGAGGAGATGCAGTTCCCGGGTCCGCCGTTCGACTTGGGTCTCCAAGTCTTTCGTCAGTTCTTCAAGGCGGTGGGTATAGGCACGGACCTCTTCGTTCAGGACGGCCTGAGCGG
>CAYQZW010000115.1:0-2756 GCA_964422065.1 uncultured bacterium
AGCACGGCTAACTCTCCAACACTATCATTTAGAAATGCTTGGAAATATACTGGTGACCGCGGAGGCCAAGATCCAGGTGGAACTCGCCCAACTGGAGTATCGGCTGAGCCGTCTGACCGGCAAGGGCCTGGAACTCTCCCGACTCGGCGGGGGCATCGGCACCCGCGGACCCGGCGAAAAGAAACTTGAGGTGGACCGACGGCGGATCGTGGACCGGATCGCCTTCCTCAAACGGAAACTCCGGGATATTGAACGGACCAAAGCGATCCAGCGGAAACGCCGGAAAGGCCTGTTCAAGGTCACCCTCGTAGGCTACACGAATACCGGGAAGTCCACGTTGATGAACCGGCTGACCAAGGCCCACCAACTCGTGGAAGATAAACTCTTCGCAACCCTGGATGCGGTCACCCGGGTCCTCTACCACCCCAACCGCGCCATCCGCATCCTCCTCTCGGATACCGTGGGGTTCATTGAGGACCTGCCTCCAGGGCTCGTGGCCTCGTTCAAAGCGACCTTGAGTGTGGTCCAAGAGGCGGATCTCCTGCTCCATGTCATTGACGTCTCCCATCCCCGGCTGGAAGACCGCATCACGGTCGTGGAACAGGTCCTGGAAGAAATCGGCTGCGAACACTTGCCCCGGATCCAGGTCTTCAATAAGATTGACCTATTGCTGGAGCCGGAAATTCTGGACCGGTTACGAGACCGCTATCCCGAGGCGGTCTTTGTGTCTGCAAAGACCGGTGAAGGCCTGGATACCCTGGTCCAGATGATCTATGAACGGGCAGAGGCCTACTTCATGACCCAGTGGCACACACGCAGACCGAACCCCGCTACGCCCGCGCCGGAGGGCAGCACGTCATGAAGACCCTCCTCATCATCCCCACATACAACGAGCGGGAGAACATCGAGGAGATCCTCCGACAGGTGCGGGAGATCGCGCCGGAGATCGAGATCCTGGTCGTGGACGACAACTCGCCCGACGGGACCGGACAGATCGTGGCCAATATCGCAAAACAAGACCCTCAGGTCCACCTGCTGTCCCGGCCCGGGAAACTCGGCCTGGGCTCGGCGTACGTTGAAGGCTTTCGGTATGCCATTCAGCGGGGGTTTGACTGCGTGATGGAGATGGACGCCGACTTCTCCCATGACCCCCGGGATATCCCCCGGTTCCTGGAAATGATCAAACACTACGATGTGGTCCTGGGGTCGCGGTATACCAACGGCATCAGTGTCGTGAACTGGCCCATGCGACGTCTCATGTTGTCCTATGTCGCCAACCGGTATGCGTCCATCGTGACCGGGGTGCCGATCCGGGACCTGACCGGCGGCTTCAAGTGCATCCGCACCCGGGTCCTTCAGGCCATCGGGCTTGACACCATCCAGTCGGATGGTTATGCTTTTCAGATCGAGGTGACCGTGAAAGCCTGGTATCGAGGGTTTGCAATTGTGGAGATTCCGATCGTCTTTGTGGAGCGTCGGAAAGGCCAGTCCAAAATGAGCAAACGCATCATCTGGGAAGCCTTTTGGATGGTTTGGCGCCTTCGCCTGGAACACCTGTTCAAAAGGAGGAAGCCGATCGGGACCGTTCCCAGTGGATGAGGCCCTCGGACCCCGTCTCCAGAGGTTGTGAGACGGCAAAAGACATAGACCCTTCTCCCCACCCAAGGCGGTGGATGCCTGCAACAGATCGGGCAGGCACACCCGCGCTGAGGGTTGGGGATTTCTTTATGGCACAGGAAAAGAAGGATCAGAAGGAGGCATTTCGATGCGGATCATCGTAACCGGAGGGGCAGGGTTCATCGGGTCCCATGTGGTGGACCGATACCTCGCACTGGGCCATGAGGTCGTGGTCATTGATGACCTGACCACCGGCAAACGCGAATACGTCCATCCGGACGCCATCTTCTTCCACATGGACATCTTGGACCCTCGAATCGAACGGATTTTCAAAGACTTCAAGCCGGACGTCGTGAGCCACCACGCCGCCCAGATCAGTGTGGTCAAGTCCACCCAGGACCCGATCTATGATGCCCAGATCAACATCCTGGGCTCCCTGCGGATCATCCAGTACAGCCTGAAGTACCAGGTCCAGCGGTTTGTGTTCATCTCAACCGGCGGTGCCCTGTACGGCAACCCCAAACGCCTGCCGTGCAAAGAGGAGGACCCCACGCATCCGTTATCGCCCTATGGTGTCGCAAAACTCTCGGTCGAGAACTACCTCTATGCCTACCACATCAACTACGGGTTCCCGTATGTCGTCCTGCGGTATGGCAACGTCTATGGCCCACGGCAGGACCCCTATGGCGAAGCGGGGGTGGTCGCGATCTTTGCCGAGCGGATGCTCCGGGATCAACCGGTCCAGATCTTCGGGGACGGCACCCAGGAACGCGATTTTGTCTATGTGGAGGACGTCGTGGAGGCGAACGTGCTGGCCTTAGACGCGCCGATCCACAACACCGAGCCGACCGGGCCGGTCTACAACATCGGCACCGGCACGGGCACGTCGGTCAATCAGATCTTTGAAGGGCTCAAGGGGATCACGGGGTATCGGCGGTCCCCGCAGATGGAGCCTCCACGGCCGGGCGAGGTCTACAAGATCTATCTCGATGCGGCGAAGGTCGAGCGGGAATGGGGCTGGAAAGCCCGGGTCCCGCTCTCGGAGGGCCTCCGGAAGACCGTCGAGTGGTTCCGACGGAGCCACCAGAAGTCAGCCCCCATCCCCTCCACCTCCCACAGCCCCTAAAATCCCCCTTTCC
>CAYQZW010000116.1:0-2728 GCA_964422065.1 uncultured bacterium
GTGTGGCGGAAAACATTACTGGACTGTTTTCTGTAAAGGAGAGAAGAAGCATGGAAAACCAAGAACTTTACGATGTCACGGTCATCGGTGGCGGACCTGTGGGCTTGTTCGCGGCATTTTATGCGGGCCTCCGGGAGATGAAGACCAAGGTCATTGAAGCCCTGCCGCAACTGGGGGGCCAACTTACGGCTTTGTACCCCGAGAAGCCCGTCTATGACGTCCCCGGCTTCCCGGAAATCAAGGCAAAAGATCTGGTTCAAGCGCTCATTGAACAGGCACAACGCTATCACCCTACGATCGTCTTGGGGCAGAGAGTGGTAAACTTTGAAAAGACGGATGAGGGGTTTGTTTTGATCACGGATCAGGGAGAACGACATCTCACCCGCGCGGTCATCATTGCAATCGGGATCGGGGCCTTCAGTTTCAACACGCTGGATCGCCCGGGTGTCAAAGAGTTTGAGGGCCGTGGGGTGTACTATTTCGTGAAAGATTTTGCTGCTTTCCGAGGCAAAAAGGTCCTGGTCGTCGGCGGAGGGGATTCGGCGGTGGATTGGGCGTTGCATCTCTACCCGGTGGCTGAGAAGGTGACCCTGATCCACCGGCGGACCGGATTCCGAGCATACGAGAAAAACGTTCAGGAACTCTTTCGGTCACCCGTGGAGGTCAAATTGCACTACGAACTCAAAGAAGTCCGTGGTGATGAGCACGTTCGTGAAGCGGTCATCTTCCAAACTCAGACGATGGAGGAAGAGGTTCTGCCCGTGGATGCCGTGATCCTCGCGTTAGGGTTTAAAGCAGACCTGGGGCCCATGGCGAAGTGGGGGTTCGAAATGGACGGCCGGTATATCAAGGTCAACGCACGGATGGAGACCAGCATTCCAGGGATCTTCGCGTGCGGAGATATCGTGAGTGTGGAAGGACTCGGCAACGTGAAGTTGATGGCCACCGGGTTTGGCCAGGCGGCGATCGCCGTAGGGGCCGCCAAGAGTTACCTGGATCCCACCGCTAAGATCTTTGGGGGCCATAGCAGCGATCTGGTCCCCAAGAAATCGGCCACCTCGTAGAGCCAGTCTCTGGATCCTCTCTGGGAACGCCAAAAGCCGCGCGCCTCTCGCTTTACAATTGGAGGCGACGGAGGTTATGATCCATGAGGCAGTGGCACCCATTCCTGTGGATTACCTCGCTTGGCGTAGTGGTGTTGGTCTGGAGCCTTCGCCAGATCCAGAAAGTGCCGACCGAGATCACCGAGCACACCTTCTCCACAATCCAGGAAGAGGAAACCTTTGCTCCTGATCCCACGTTTTATTTACAGCGCGCCTATCCCTTGGATACGATTCCAAAGCAAGCGATTTTGCGAGCCTACGAACAAGCCCGTGCCCTGCAACGCCAGGTCTCCAAGGAAAGTCTTCCGACCTGGCAACCTGGAGGACCGTATAACATCGGGGGACGCATCACTGCAATAGCCGTAGATCCGTCCAACCCCTTGATTGTCTATGCGGGTGCAGCCGACGGTGGGGTTTTGAAATCTACAGACGGCGGGCTACACTGGACCCCCATCTTTGATGAGATGCCTTCCTTGTCGATCGGGGCCCTTGCTGTAGATCCCACCGACCCCTCGAAGATCTATGTAGAGACCGGGGAAGCCAACTCCAGTGGTGACTCGTTTGACGGCGACGGCGTGTACATGAGCCCCGACGGGGGCAGTACGTGGGTCCACTTGGGCTTGGAGCAGACGCGACACATCAACCGCATCGTCATCAACCCCCAGAATCCCCAGGTTCTCTATGTTGCCGCGATGGGATCGCTATTTTCGACGAATCCGGAGCGGGGGGTGTATCGGTCTACCGATGGAGGGCAAACTTGGGAACGGGTCCTCTTTGTCTCTGACTCCACCGGGTGTATCGATCTCGTCATCAACCCTCAGAATCCGGACATCCTCTATGCGGCGATGTGGGAACGCATTCGCCGACCCTGGATGCGGAAAGTCGCGGGTCCTACATCCGGCATTTATCGGTCTACGGATGGCGGGAATACCTGGGAACTCCTGACCAATGGACTTCCCCAAGGCGCGAATGTCGGTCGTATCGGACTGGCCATCGCACCCACCAACCCCCAGGTCCTGTATGCCATCTATGCAGACCACCCAGGCTATTTCATGGGCGTCTATAAGACGACGGACGGTGGGAATACCTGGTTCCGTGTCAATGACGCCGTGCTCTCTGACTTGTTTTCGTCCTATGGCTGGTATTTTGGCAACATTCGGGTAGATCCCACCAATGAAAACGTCGTATATGCACTCGGCCTGGATCTGTATCGCTCAACGAACGGGGGAAACTCTTGGCAAAATCTCTCGGGTTACTCGGTTCATGTCGACCAGCATGACCTCTGGATTGACCCGCAAAATCCCCAACATTTGATTCTCGGGAACGATGGAGGCATCTATCTCTCGTCCAATGGCGGACTCTCCTGGCAGAAATCTACGGACCTTCCGATTACCCAGTTTTATCGTGTCACGGTGGATTTTCAGAATCCAGAGCGGATTTACGGGGGAACCCAAGACAACGGCACCATGCGGACCCTGACCGGCGGGCTATATGACTGGAACATCATTTACTGGGGTGATGGGTTTTTCTGCATCGTGGACTTCACGAATCCCAACATCATCTATGCGGAGTATCAGTATGGTGGTTTAGGGAAATCCACCGATGGCGGGTATTCCTTCTATGAT
>CAYQZW010000117.1:0-2721 GCA_964422065.1 uncultured bacterium
CCAATCCTTTTCGGTCGTTACAACCATGTCTGCCCCGACCTTTTCGGCAAGGCGGCGAATATGCCGGAGTCGCCGAGGGGAATACCACGTATGGTCAAAATAGGTTTGTGCGGCAACCACTTGAAGTCCAAGGCGTACGAGCATCTGGAGGAAACTCTGAGGGTCCGCAATCCCACACACGGCCACCACCCGACGGTCACGGAACGCCTGGACAGGGACGGTAATCCCCCGCTCGGCATGTCGGAATACCCGGACCTGATAGCGCAAGTACCACACAGGACGTGGAGGATCCCATGCAATTTCCGGGACAGGGTCGTCTTTGAAGTTCAACACCAAGAGATCTGCGCGGATCAACGCTGAAAGGGGCTCCCTCAGGAACCCGGCAGGGAGAAGACGGCCTCCCTTTAGGTCTTGAGGCACCAACAACACAATCTGGACATGAGGGCGGACTCTGAGGTCCTGGAAGTTGTCGTCCAGAAGAACCACCTCTACCCCCGCCTTGGCCAGACGCTGGATCCCCTCAACCCGGTCTGACCCCACCCAAAGATGAACCTTTCCATGGAGGCGCCGGTAAATGAGGTAGGGCTCATCCCCAATGTGTTCAACCTCTGGGCTTTCTCCAGGTCGAACCCAGACGGGCTTTTTGGATTTTCGACGGTATCCTCGAGTGACGATCCCCACCCGATATTGCCGCATCCACTGCTCAGCCAGCCAGAGAACCAATGGAGTTTTCCCGGTCCCTCCAACCCGAAGATTCCCAACCCCGATGGTGGGCACCTCCGGGAAATACGGCGGTGTTCGGGTTTGCCACCGTTGATGCACGGCCAACCCCAGACGATACAAAAACTCAAAGGGTACAAGGAGGCGTTGGATATTCATGGTCTATGCCATCCTGGAAACCCCGGAGGTCAGCGGATCACAATCAACTTGCCCAGGGAGACAGGCGCGTGGCCTTTGGCCCCAACCTGGACAAAGTAGACCCCAGAGGCCAAAAGCGGGACCCTCAGTTCCACCAGTCCAGAGGCCGTAGGGCCCAGTAAAGCCAACTGGGCCACACGCTGGCCGGTTGTTGCGTAAATCGTAGCGACCGGGGATTGCCAGCCCGGTGGTACGTACACTTGAAGCCTTGTTGCAGGTCGCACGAGAACACGACGATCGAGCAGGACAGGGCGAAGGGATTCCCCTTGAACCTGGATGGGGTAAATCCCGGCCAACTGGAACTCTGCCCAAGGCCCTGTATAGGTGACGTCAGGGACTTCGACCCACGCATTGCCAGACCGATAAAACACGCGGCTGGGAGTCTCCACCTGTACACGGTATGTCAGTGGCAGAAGCGAGGGCTTCCCCTCGGGGTCGTTGTGATAGATCCGCTGGGTTCCGTTCTGAATCTCTACGTACGTCGTCAAGGTAATCTCCGTTTCAAAGGCCCCTGCAGAGGCTGTAATCCGGAGTCGATGGTCCGGAGCCTGGACCACCCCACCGTTGGGGCCGAACGTTGCTGCTGTGAACACAAAGGCGGTGTCTCCCCAGTTATCCTTGTAATCCCGACCTTTGACCCACAGGATGTACGTCCCCGTGTCTGGAAGGGAATAGTCTGCTTTGTATGTCTGGCGGTCCATATTCTGGAATACGATGGGGTCCTGGGTACTGTCAGGCAACACAATCCAGCACGACTCTGGTGGAGCCGCGTTCTTCAGCATCTCCGACGAGATGACCCAGAAATCTACCAGACGGTCAAGGTATGGGTTTCTAAGCATCCAGACATCAAAGGTGGGGGGCAGAGTATCCTGATATGCGAAGTACGAGACCTCCACTTCCTGGAGATAATCGTAGTGGGTTTCTACGCGCCAGGTCGTCTCGCCCAGGATCCGGTACCGATGGGTCCCGCTCATCATTGAGTCCACGACCGAAGTGGGGGCACCGGTATCGGATTCCACATGTCCGACCCAGAAGGGGCCGTCCATATAGATGCGATAGGGTCGGAGATCCACGGGGATCCAGGCCTGCGTATCCGGGGGCAGGGTGACCTCCACCGGGATCGCGGCCAGGGGAGTTCCAGGCTCTCCCACCTCGTCTTGCCAGACCAGGAGGGTACAGACCTTGGTGCGGGTCTGGAGGGTGTCGTAATTGACAAAGTTGACCCAGAGCGTCGTAAGGGAACAGGGCTGTTCCGGGATATACCGCGTGGCCTCATAGGCCAACTGATCGTTCCCGACGAAGTACAGGTATGGAGGGTTCCACGTGTAGCGGAGGGTATCCAAGACGGGCAATCCGCCAGCCAGGTAGGTCTCCACGGCATTTTTCACGTCCAGTCGGCCGTAGCCATACTCCAGATCGTATCCCGGGATTCCAAGGTCTTTGGCGGTATAAAGCACCAGTGCTTTGGCCTCCTGAGGGGTAGCGCCCAGGGACAGAAGCAGCGCCAGGGCCGCGCTCACTTGAGGAGCCGCGACCGAGGTCCCCACAACCCGAACCAACGCAAAGGAGTCTACCTGTGCGAGGACAGAATCCGACGCATAAAACCGTGCGAAACTCTCCTGGAGGATCCCTTGGGTCCCTTCCCCGCCGGGAGCCACAAGGTCCAGGCCGACCCCGTAATTGGAATAGGGGGCACGGACATCCTGGAGATTGGTGGCTCCAACCGCAATGACCTCTGGAAAGGCGGCGGGATAAAGGATGCTGGAATCCCCGGTATTGCCCGTCGCAGCCACCAGCAGGATG
>CAYQZW010000118.1:0-2625 GCA_964422065.1 uncultured bacterium
TCGGAGATGTGACCCATGGAGGCACCGGAACGTCTAAAGGATGGTACTTCCGATTGGGCACAGGTGGAAAGGACGGAGAAAAGGTGGTGGCTGAGGCGGATGTCTTCGGAGGCACAGTCTACTTTACCACTTACCAACCGACGTTCGCCGGGAACGCCTGTGAATCTAAGGGTGTGGCCAGACTCTACTCCCTAAATTACCTGACCGGACAAAAGATCTCTGAAGACGTGATTGGTCAAGGCCTGCCGACGGAACCCCAGATCTCCATCAACCAAACGAAGGCTGTCGCAGTCCTCACTGCCTCCACATCTACAGGGCAGATCATCAACAAGAAGCTCCCAGGCGAAGTTCCCCTGACGAAAATGATCTACTGGAAAGAAGTCAAATAGCCCAAACCCGTCTTTATCGCTACCCAGACAATTCGGGAGGGGGTGGTTGGGTGTTTTGTTTTTCCCAGATTTCGCCGTATAATTCACTCCCAGAATGGACCTGGGATACCACCGAAAAGATCTTTTAGGCTTGGAGGATCTGGCTCCTTCGGAAATCCAATTTTTTTTAGACACAGCCCGATCTTTTAAAGAGATCTTAGAACGCCCCCAACGGAAAGTTCCTACATTCCGCGGCAAAACCGTGTTGAGCCTCTTCTTTGAGCCCTCCACCCGGACCCGGATGTCTTTTGAGTTGGCCGCCAAACGACTGTCTGCGGATACGGTGAGCGTGGCCAAGGCGACCTCGTCCGTCAAGAAGGGGGAGACTCTCCTGGACACGATGAAGAACATGGAGGCGATGAAGGTAGATGTGATCATCATTCGACACGAATCCCCCGGCGCCGCTCACTTTTTGGCTCGACATACGGAAGCCTCGGTGATCAATGCCGGCGATGGCCCCCACGAACACCCCACGCAGGCCCTGCTGGATCTTTTTACCGTGCGTGAGAAATTCGGCACGTTGCAAGGGATCAAACTGGCGATCGTCGGAGATATTCTCCACTCCAGAGTTGCACGATCGAACCTCTTTGGGTTCATCAAGATGGGGGCCGAGGTGATGCTCGTTGGACCTCCTCCTCTGGTCCCCCGAAGTTTTGAACGGTATGGCGCACGGATTTCCCATTCGGTGGATGAAGCCCTGGCATGGGCGGATGTCGTGATGGCGCTCCGGATCCAGAAAGAACGACTCGGGGAGTCGTTCTTTGGGTCTGATCGGGAGTATCGCCGGTTCTTCGGCATTACCAAAGAACGCGTCAGAAAGGTGAATCGACAATTCGTCTTGATGCATCCCGGCCCGGTGAATTGGCATGTGGAGTTGGATCCCGAAGTCGTAGACCTTCTGGATACCGTAATCCTGGAACAGGTGACCAATGGAGTGGCCATCCGCATGGCCGTCCTCTATGCCTTGTTGGCACGAGGAGGAACTGCGTCATGAGTCGAGTTTTGATCCGCGGGGGCACGGTGTATGATCCGAAGCAACGTCTCACCGGAACATACGATCTTCTCATTGAAGACGGCAAAGTGGTGAAAATTGCTGATTCCATCCCAATCCAGGAAGCCCCCACGGTATTGGATGCTTCGGGCCTTGCCGTCTTCCCCGCCTTTATTGATCTCCATGCCCATTTCCGGGAGCCTGGCGAAGAACACAAGGAGGATCTGGAGTCTGGAAGCCGCTCGGCCCTGGCAGGCGGCTATGCTGCCGTTTGTGTCATGCCGAACACCCATCCGCCTCTGGATGATCGAAGTCGCATTGAGTACATCCGGGGGCGGGAAGAGGAATTGGGACTGATCCGGATTTTGCCTGTCGGGGCGATAACCAAAGGCCGGATGGGACAAGAATTGGCGGAACTCCTGGAGATGCACGACGCCGGCGCTGTGGCGTTCTCCGATGATGGCGCTTGGGTCGTGGATGGCGCGCTGATGCGACACGCCCTCGAATACTCCCGGCTTCTCCAGGTTCCCATCATCAGCCACGCGGAGGAGCCGTCCCTTGCCCGTGGGGTGATGCATGAGGGGCCAGTCTCCGAGACTTTAGGGCTGAGGGGAAAACCCAGGATTTCTGAAGATGTCGCAGTCTTCCGGGATCTGGCCCTGGCTGAACTGACCGACGGCCACCTGCACATCGCTCACGTTTCCTCGTACTCCGCTGTTCTTCTGATCCATGAGGCCAAAAGACGCAAGATCCAGGTCACTGCAGAAGTCACCCCGCACCACCTGACCTTTACCGACGAAAGGCTGCGGAGTTTTGATACCCGCTACAAGGTCAATCCTCCGATTCGAGAAGAGCAGGACCGGAAGGCATTGGTCGAAGCCCTTAAAGAGGGGGTGATCGATGTGATTGCCACGGACCATGCCCCGCATACGGAGTTTGAAAAAGACGCCGATTTCCTCCAAGCCCCGCCAGGCATCATCAGCATCCAATGGGCCTTCGCTCAACTCTACACCTTTTTGGTCCTCCCCGGAGAATTGGATCTCTGGACCCTTTTAGATGCCCTGACCTGGAAACCGGCGGAGATCCTCAGCCAGCCCCATTGGGGACGAATCGAAGAGGGAAGTCCCGCAAACCTCACCCTGGTCGATCTCAACCACCAGTGGGTACTCGACGAGAGCCAAATCCTTTCCAAAAGCAAGAATACCC
>CAYQZW010000119.1:0-2596 GCA_964422065.1 uncultured bacterium
ACTTTTTGACCATGCCCACAATCTCTTTCCGCCGTTCTTTTTTCATGGTGGGCTTCTCTCCTTGCCCTCCGGGGTACTCCCCGCAAACACTTCCCGATACATTCCCCTGCAAAACCGCGCATTATCGCACGATTGTCCTCACGTCCATCATCGTAAATCAAAGGGTTCGGCGAAATCCCACTCATCCCCTTAAAAAGATTTACAATTAACAAAAAGAGAGGAATAGCATGAAAGATGAAAAAGACAAAGTCAGGAAAAGGTGGGTCACCGATTGGTGGCCGAAAAGGCTGAATCTCAAGATTCTCCGACAAAACTGTCCGACCTCAAACCCTTATGGGCCAGCCTACGATTATGTTAGCGAAGTTCGGACCCTGGACGTTGATGCTGTGATCCAAGACCTAAAAGCGTTGATGCGAACATCCCAGGAGTGGTGGCCGGCGGATTTTGGGCACTATGGTCCCCTCTTCGTTCGCTTAGCATGGCACAGTGCCGGCAGTTACAGGATTCATGATGGCAGGGGCGGCGCAAGGAACGGAAGCATCCGCTTTCCCCCGAGGATCAACTGGCCGGACAACATCGGCCTGGACAAGGCTCTCCGGCTATTGTGGCCGATCAAGAAGAAGTACGGGAGGAAACTCTCTTGGGCTGATCTGATCATCCTTGCAGGAACTGTGGCCCTGGAGGACATGGGAGTCAAAATTTTCGGGTTCTCCCTCGGCAGAGAAGATCTCTTCGAACCGGATGAGAGTCCTGACTGGGGACCGGAAGAAGAAATGCTCACGGGGAAAGAACGCTACCAAGAGGGAAGGCTGGAAAGGCCCTATGCGGCAACGGAAATGGGGCTCATATACGTCAACCCCGAAGGGCCAGGGGGAAATCCGGATCCCGTTGAATCTGCCAAGGAGATCCGACTCGCCTTCGCGAGGATGGGCATGAATGACGAAGAAACTGTAGCGTTAATCGCTGGCGGTCATGCCTTCGGAAAGTGCCATGGTGCGGCGTCTGACAAATACCTCGGCCCGGATCCAAGTTCCTCTCCCATTGAACAGCAGGGATTAGGCTGGAATTTCCGTTACAAAAGCGGGAAGGGGCCACATGCCTTTACCTCAGGATTTGAACTTGCCTGGTCTCCCACGCCGACGAAATTTGGTCTCCAGTATCTGGAGCAACTCTTCAAGTATGAGTGGGAACTCGAGAAAAGCCCAGCAGGCAAGTATCAGTGGGTAGCCAAAAATGCGTCCGAAGTCATCCCCGATGCCCATGATCCAAGCAAAAAGCATAAGCCCAGGATGCTGACCGCCGATCTGGCTTTGCGGTTCGATCCTCCCTATTCCAAAATCGCGCGGAGATTCCTTGAAAACCCCGAGGACTTTGAAAAAACCTTTGCCGTCGCATGGTTCAAATTAACGCACCGAGATATGGGGCCAAAAACTTGCTATATCGGACCCTATGTGCCGGAGGAAGAGTTTGTCTGGCAGGACCCTCTTCCCAAACGAGACTACGCAGTGATCGACGAGAAGGACATTGAAGACCTCAAGAAAAGGATCCTCGATTCAGGGATTAGCATTGACAGACTCGTTTACACGGCGTGGTCCTCGGCCTCCACATACCGCGATTCAGATCGGAGAGGAGGAGCCAATGGAGCACGGATCCGGCTGTATCCCCTCAACGCGTGGGAGGTCAATCATCCGGAGGATCTGAAAGAGGTCATCGCCACCTATGAGAACATTCAGAAGGCGTTCAATGATGCTCAAAAGCGGAATGGAAGCCCGAAGCGCGTTTCCCTCGCCGACCTGATCGTCCTTGGAGGATGTGCCGCCATAGAAGTTGCGGCGAAAAAGGCAGGATTCGATGTCCACGTACCCTTTACCCCTGGAAGAGTGGATGCGGAACAGGAACACATTGAGGTAGAGTTCTACAAAGAAATTGAGCCTTTTGCGGATGGATTCAGGAATTACTTCAAGGAACCGGAGCGGATCGATGAAGGGGACATCTACACCACTCCAGAATACTTCCTCGTTGACAAAGCCCAACTTCTCACGCTCACGGTCCCGGAAATGGTGGTGTTGATCGGTGGGCTGAGGGTACTGGGGGCGGTCTACAAATACGAAAAACACGGGGTTCTGACCGAGAGACCGGGTATTTTGACAAACGACTTCTTTGTTCACCTTCTGGACATGGGGATAGAGTGGAGGCCGGCGGATGAGTACCGCTATCTTTTTGAAGGATACGACCGAAAGCGTGGAACGTTGAGGTGGAGCGCCACAAGGGTAGATCTGATTTTGGGACATCATGATGAATTGAGGGCTATTGCAGAGGTGTATGCGAGCGACGACGCGAAAGAGAAGTTTGTCCTCGATTTCATCCGGGCATGGGATAAAGTCATGAACCTGGACAGATTCGATCTCAAATAAGGAGCAAACCGTACAGCGCACGGAACTCCTATCTCGTTTTCCGGATCTTTGGCGAGTTCCGGCTGTATCGTATGGCGTGGAGGGCGAGCATAAAATTTGGGGCCACGCAACACCCGCTGGGACCGTTTCCTATTGCCTCATGAGAAAATCTACAGGAAGTTGTGACGTTGTCTCACGAAAAA
>CAYQZW010000120.1:0-2587 GCA_964422065.1 uncultured bacterium
GATCGAAGGGTCGGAATTCGTGGAGGAATACGATGCGGTGATCACCGCCATCGGGGAGTACGTGGATACCTCGTTCTTGCCTCAGGAGGTCTTGGACGACCACGGTTGGCTGGTCGCGGATAAGAAAACGGGCAAGACCGCGATTCCAGGATTGTTTGCGGGTGGGGATGTGGTGAGCGGCCCTGCGACCGTCGTTGAGGCCATCGGATGGGCCAGACGTGCGTCTGAGCATATCCACGCCTATGTGATGGGGGAGGAAATTCAGGCCCAACCCCTGCCTAAGACCGTGTCCTTCTTGCTGATTCAGAAGGAGTACTTCCAAAAGCAACCGCGTGTTGCTGTCCCCGAGTTGTCCGTAGAGGAACGGGTCCGGGCATATGACCGCGAGGAGATCCTGGGGTTCGACCATGAACTCGCGCTTCAAGAAGTTCGTCGCTGCTTCTTGTGTGGAACCTGTAATAGTTGTGGCAACTGCTATGTCTTTTGCCCGGACGCCGCTGTGGAATGGGTGGACGGGAAGCCCCAGATCAATTACGACTACTGTAAGGGCTGTGGCATCTGTTCTGCAGAGTGTCCTCGCGGTGTCATTGACATGGAACAGGAGCGGCTGTTCTAAGGAGGCGTCTCCATGAAGGTCTTAGAAAAAAGCGAAATGAAAGTCATCACAGGAAACCATGCCGTTTCTTACGGGGCGAAGTTGGCGAGAGTGGAGGTGATCTCCGCCTACCCGATTACCCCTCAGACCACGATTGTGGAACTGTTGTCCGAGATGGTGGCGGAGGGGGAGTTGCGTGCGCGGTTCATCACGGTGGAGTCCGAGCATTCGGCGATGGCGGGATGCATTGCAGCGTCTATGGCCGGGGCACGTGCCTTCACCGCAACCTCCTCTCAAGGCCTGGCCCTCATGCACGAGATGCTGCACTGGGCAGCGGGGGTTCGGGCTCCCATTGTGATGGCCAATGTAAACCGCGCACTCGCTGCCCCGTGGTCCATCTGGACCGACCAGAACGACTCCTTGAGCCAGCGGGATACCGGATGGATGCAACTCTACGCAGAATCCAACCAGGAAGCCCTGGATTTCGTCATCCTCGGATACAAGGTCGCAGAACAGGTCCTGTTGCCAATGATGATCGTTCTGGATGCCTTCATCCTCTCCCACACTTCGGAGCCGGTAGAGATCTATCCCCAGGAGGTTGTGGACGAGTTCCTTCCGTCGTACCAGAATCCCTATGCGTTGAACTTAGACGATCCCCAGGTCATTGGGGGGCTTGCCGATCCCCAAGTTTACTTTGAGTTCCGGTACAAACTCCAAAAGGCCCATGAGCGTGCCCTCCAGGTCTTCAAAGAGGAGGGAAAGAAGTTTGGGGAACTCTTCGGTCGGACCTACGACACCCTGGAGTTCTTCATGATGGACGATGCCGAAGACGTGTTGGTGACTGCCGGATCTACGACGTCCACCGCCCGGTATGCGGTCCAGCGGCTCCGGGACAAAGGACACAAAGTCGGGCTGATGAAGATCCGGATGTTCCGGCCGTTCCCGTTTGAAGACATCCGAAACGCCCTCAAAGGCCGCAAGAAGGTGGGTGTGATTGATCGGAACCTTTCCTACGGGCACCACGGCATCTTTTACCAGGAGATCAAGAGTGCGTTGTTCGGACAGCCAGACACTCCGCAACTCTATGGCTACGTCACCGGTTTAGGGGGACGCGACATCCGAGCAGAGGACATTGAGGAGATTTACGAAGACCTGAGGACCCGGACGGAGCCTCAGGAAATCATCTGGAAAGGAGTGCGGTTATGAGTTGGCATTGGCCTGAAGTGAACCGTGAGGAGTGGATGAATCCGGGCCACCTGGCGTGTCAGGGATGTGGGGCGACGGTGGCCATGCGTCTGGCATTGAAGGCGTTGGGCCCCAAGACCATGGTGACCATCCCCGCATGCTGCTGGACGATCATTGATGGGGCCTGGCCCAACCACGCGTTGAAGATCCCCATGTTGCACACCGCATTTGAGACGGCGGCCATCGCGGCTTCTGGGATTCGGGCTGCCCTGGATGTCCGAGGCCAGAAAGACGTGACGGTCCTGGCCTGGGCCGGGGATGGTGGAACCTTTGATATCGGGATCCAGGCACTCTCCGGCGCTGCCGAGCGGAACGAAAACATCATCTATGTGGTTTATGACAACGAGGCGTACATGAACACCGGGATCCAACGGTCTGGTGCGACCCCCTACGGTGCGTGGACGACCACGACCCCGGTCAAGCATCCAGAGGAACGTCCGAAGAAAAACATCGTAGAGATCATGGCGGCCCATCGGATCCCCTATGTTGCCACGGCGACCATTGCGTTTCCGGACGACTTTGTCCGCAAGTTCAAGAAGGCAAAGGAGATGCAAGGGACCCGGTTCATCCATGTCCTCTCTCCCTGCCCGCCCGGCTGGAAAATCGCCTCGGATCAGTCCATCAAAGTGGCTCGTATGGCCGTGGAGACACGGGTCTTCCCCCTGATTGAAATCGAGGACGGGGAGCGCTGGACGGTGAACTACTGGCCTGAGGGACGGCCGGTTCTGGACTACCTCAAGATGCAGG
>CAYQZW010000121.1:0-2383 GCA_964422065.1 uncultured bacterium
GAATGAGGATGTGCATCAATGCGACGAGAAGAACATCCCCCAACTCCTCTTTCAGACTCTGGACGTCGGATCGCTCAATGGCGTCCAAAACTTCGTAAGCCTCTTCAATCAGGTTGTACTTCAACGATTCATTGGTTTGTTGACGATCCCAGGGGCATCCGCCCGGTGCACGAAGACGCCGAATGATTTGCCAAACTCGGTCAAACGCGTCCATAAGGCACAACCTCCACGTCCAGGTTTTCCAGCACGCGTTGTCCCACCCCTTGCAACCAGATCCCCTGTTCACCCGCGGCAGCATCGGGCACCTGAACCCGCAAATCTACATCCGGGGCATCAAACGGAGACCGGCCCACCCACACGCCGTTTTCTCGGCCTTCAATCAGAACTTCCAGTGGGTGGCCGACCAAACGTTCTTGGGCTCGCGAAACCAGTTCAAAAGCCACCTGTTCCGCAACGGTCACACGATCCTCAATGACCTCTTTAGAGACTGGGTTTGGAAGGCTGGAGGCGGGGGCCTCAGGTTCCGCATAGAAGGGGAAAACCCCAATGCGTTCAAACCCAGCGTCCGACAAGAACTCCAACAACTCCGCAAATTCCCTGTCGGTCTCTGACGGGAACCCTACGATGATCTCCGTTCGGATAAACCATGAGGGTAGCCGAGTCCGAATCTGTTCAATGGCCTGTTTCACCGCCCGTTGTCCTCCTGAGCGGTTCATCAATCGCAGGATGCGGTCCGAAATGTGTTGCACCGGAACCTCTAAGTACGGCACCACATGTTCTGCATCCTTCAAGAAAGAAACCGCCTCCTCGGTCACATGGAATGGATGAAGGTAGAGGAATCGGAGCCAGAACTTGTGGGGCAGGCGATCCAACGTCCGTAAGAGACGCACCCAATGTTCTCCTTGTCCGTACACATCGTAGCCGTACATTCCGAAGTCTTGAGAAACCAAAATGATCTCCTTCACGCCTTCTTCCAGGGCCTGTCGGACCTCGGTGAGGATGTCTTCAATAGTTCGGGACCGGTGGGCTCCACGGATCTTAGGGATCACACAGAACGAGCACGCCTTGTCACACCCCTCCGACACCTTGATGTACCGATACGGGACCTCCGTGGGAGGAACTCTGGGGGTCCGATGGTCTCCCAAAAATCGTGAGGGGTGAGGGGGCACCCGTTTCCCTCCGCCTCTCAGATAATCCACAACCTTCGGAAACTCGTCAAACCCGAAAACCGCGTCCACCTGATGCAGCGTGGATGGGAGGTGCTCCCGAAACCGCTCTACCAGACACCCGGTCACTGCAACATACTCAAGATCGCCCCGGGCCTTCCGTTCGAGAAGTTCCTGAATTTCCCCCAGGGACTCCTGGACTGCAGGGGTAATGAAGGAACACGTATTCACGATGACATGGGTCGCGTCTTCAAGGGACGCGGCAAGGGGAATCCCTCCCTCCCTCAGGTATCCCAAGAGGATCTCAGAGTCGACCTGATTTTTGGGACATCCAAGGGTCAGGACCGCCACACGAATTTCAGGTTTTTGGGATCTCATGGTGGCCCTTATTTTAGATGGGCCTCAACGGAAAGGCAATGAAGAAAATCGCGGACGACCTATTCTACAAAATCGAAATCAATCATGTTCAAGGCCCCCTCCAGGAGAATATCCAAACGTTTGGATGCCTCTTCGTAATTCATCGTCTGATAGTGTGATCCGACCTTTTGGAAACGTTCCCAATTGGAATACGTCAAAACCCCCTTATAGGACACGCGGACCCCTAAATCTTGCGGGACTTTAATTTCCAGTTTACTCATGCCGCCGGTAATTTGGAGGGTTGCCGGGACACGCCAGGTACCGTGGAGGTCAAGGTCTTGGGCCGCAATCCCTCCGGCAATTTTGATTTGCGTGAAATTCCCGTTGCCGAGTTGCTCCACGACCAATTTGGCTGCGCCGACCTCCAGGGTGCAGGTGCCGCCCGTCCACGGGTTCGGGTCCTGGAACCGAAGGGCCGTGCGCGCTGCTCCACCCTTGAAATCCAGGGTTTTCACAGGCACCCCGCCCAGTTCAATCTCGGCGTCCACCGCGCCCATCTCAAGATCCAACCGATAGACGCCATCCCTGGGAAGTTCAATCCGCACCTGGTTACTGTCCAGAAACCCTGAAGGCCATTTCAACGACCGTTTCTCTTTTGTCCCGAGTGCTAAGGTGATGTGGAGTACCCCTTCCTCCTCGCCGGGCTCAACCTCAATCTGGGGGGTGTCCACGATCTCCGGCCAATACGTACCGCGCAAGGTCAACATGGAACCGTCCGTCGGCAGGAACTGCACCCGAAAGGCCCCGATTTTGGCCGTGAGACACACCTCCCGAAACCCCTCCAGGCTCACCTGCTGGTC
>CAYQZW010000122.1:0-2255 GCA_964422065.1 uncultured bacterium
ATCGGGGAACTGGACGACGAAGGCAAAACCTGGCGCGAAATCGCTACGATCCTTGCCCAGAAACAGAGCGAAGGGATGGAGATGGCCAAACTGGTGGATCCGGAAATGAATGTCGTCCAACTCACCACCATCCACAGCGCCAAAGGGCTTCAATGGCCCATCGTGATGGTCGGTACCCTCTCTTGGGACCAAAAATCGGGGAACAAGTTCCTCTTTGAAGAAATCTTTGACCCAGAGAAGGGATACAAGACCACGCTCATGGAGGGTACGCTGATCCACGAAAAATTGGCGGAAGAGGAAAAACGGCTCCTTTACGTTGCCCTTACCCGCGCACGGGATATTCTGGTCCTGCCCCTCCCCGTGGGCCCCCTCAAAAAAATGAAATCTAACATTTCCGGTCATATCCTGCGTGCCTTAGACATGGACTTTGAGATGTCTTGGGAAGAGGTCCAGTCCTTAGATCCAAAAATTCCGGGAGTTGTTTTCCATCGGTGGGCGGCCCACAAGACCCAACCCCTCCATCCCGTCACAGTCAAAGAAGACGACTCGATTCCCGTCACACTTCGCCATCCTGAGCCCGTAGAAGTCAAGCCCTCCATTACCGTGGTTCCTATGACCCAGGAGGTTCATGGCGGTGACCCGGAATGGAGCCTGTTTGGGACCCTCTTCCACGAAGTGGTCCTCCGAGTGATCCAAGGCGTGCTCCCCAGAGATCCCGAAGCCCTGCAGGATGAAGTCGAGACCCAACTCCGCAGACGGATCCTTTCTCTGCAGAAACGGGCGGAGTATGCACAAGCCTTTTGGCACCATTGGCACACCCTCCATCAGGTCTCGGCACTCCAGCCACTCCTGCACCAGCAAGTTCCCAGAGACCACATCCGCACGGAATTCCCGCTCCTCTACAAGAAAGGCTCCACGGCTTATGTGGGGCGGGCTGACCTCGTCTGGTTCCGAGAGGACGACATTTGGGTTGTGGACTTCAAGACGATCCCAATCCGAGGGGATCTGGCGAAATGGATAGAGGAGTACCGACCGCAGTTGGAACACTACAAAAGGGCCCTTCATCTCCTTTATCATCAACCGGTTCGTGCCTTTTTGGCCTTTTCGGATTCCGGGGATTGGGTGGAGATCTGATCCCCGTTCCCTCACGTCAACACACGGAAAGGAGGTCGCCATGGAAAACTTGGCCCCCTACCGGGCAGAATTCTCACACGTGATCCAACGCTATGTCTACCTAAACCATGCAGCAGTTTCTCCGTTGCCCGAGCGAACGGTCCGAGGTATGCAACAATTCCTGGAACAACGCCAACACCATGGTGGCGTGCAGGAAGAAACTTGGTGGGAGACCCTGGAGACGACCCGACAGACCCTCGCCCGCCTGATCCACGCAGACCCCGATGAGATTGCGTTGACCAAATCCACCACGGACGGCTTCCTGATCTTGAGCACCGGCTGGTCCTGGCAGCCCGGAGACCAAATTCTCCTGATCCGAGGCGAGTTCCCAGCCTTGTACTATCCCTGGGTGCCTTTACAGGATCAAGGGGTGGAGATCCGATGGCTGGATCCCCACAAGGGCCCGATCCTGGAACAATTGGCAACGAATCTTACCCCGCAGACCCGATGGGTGGTGGTCTCTTGGGTGGACTATCTGACCGGACGTCGGTTAGATCTCCGGGCGATCGCAGATCAAGTCCACCGCGCAGGCGCCTACCTGGCTGTGGACGGCATCCAGGGGCTGGGCGCCCTGCCCCTCCATGTCAAAGACACGGACATAGATCTTTTGGTCGCAGGGGGTCCGAAATGGCTCTTCGGCCCGATGGCTACCGGATTTCTCTATGTCAAAAAGACCCTGCTGGATCACCTCCGTGTCCGATTGATGGGATGGCTCTCGGTGGAAGACTTCATGGCATTTGACACGTCCAACCACCGGTTACGGCCGGGAGCACGACGTTTTGAGCCCTCCACGTATAATTTCCTGGGCATCACGGGATTGCAAATTTCACTGTCATGGCTTTTGGACATCGGACTGCACCGGATTGCTCAGCGCATCCGGCATCTCACTACCCTTCTCATTGAAGGGCTGAAAGACCTCGGGGTTTGCATCCTCACGCCGCGTTCTTGGGACGAGAGAGCTGGAATCGTCACATTCCAGCCTACAGGTAACGCTGAGGAGCTCCTCGATCACTTGAAAAAACATCACGTAGTTGTTGCTATGCGGAAAGGCGATGTCCGCGTCTCACCCCATTTCTACAGAA
>CAYQZW010000123.1:0-2191 GCA_964422065.1 uncultured bacterium
CTTACATCTTTAACAGAAGTGCTTGCCATGGTTCCATACCATGAAATTTTTTCAGGAAACCGACTGAAGGCTCCACAGGGCCAGGATCGAACCCAAAACGAGGAGCCCGAGGGCTCTGGAAATCCGCTGGCTTTGCATGGAACGACCTCCTTTTAGGTCTTTTGGGGATCTTTAGAAATGACCTGGATCCCCAGTTCCTCCAATTGGTGAGGATCGACGGGCGAGGGAGCACCCTCAAAGAGGGCCTGGCCCGCTGTCGTTTTCGGGAACGCAATGACGTCCCGGATAGAGGACCGGCCGGCCATCATCATGACGATCCGGTCCAGACCCGGTGCGATCCCGCCGTGGGGCGGGGCCCCATAGTCCAAGGCTTTCAACAAGAAGCCAAACCGTTCTTCGCGTTCTTCTGCGGACAAGCCAATAATTTCCATGATCTTCTCCTGGAGGTCCCGCCGATGCACACGGATGGAGCCGGAACAGAGTTCCACACCGTTCAATACAAGGTCATACTGTTTGCCACGGATGGCTTCCAAAAACTCGTTGACATCCTTGAGGGCGAGGGGATCGTCCGCCATCAGTCGTTCACGGCGAGCCTCCACAAATGCCGGGATGTGGTCCAATTGTTCAATGGCGTCTTCATAAGGCATCGTGAACATGTGGTGGGAAGGCGCAATGCGTTTGGCCTCCGGATCCCATTCAAACAAGGGGAAGTCTATGACCCACAGGAATTTCCAGCCCTCCTGAATCAGATTGCCCTTTTCACCCAGCCGGGTCCGAAGGAGCCCGAGAACGGTATACGGTAGGTAGCCGAACCCGGCGACCACCAGGACCGTGCCCTGGAAATCCCCTCCAAGCCGTTGTTGTACGTGTTCTGGGTGTGGAAGATATTTCGCAAGTTGGCCACTCAGGCCATTTTCCGTGACCTTAAACCAGAGGAGCCCACCTGCACCTGCGGTCTTGGCAGCACCCTCAAGGTCCTGGATGTCTTTGCGGGAGAGGTCTGCGGGGTAGGGGAGGGCAGCGACGATCCCGCCCTGCTCCACAATTTGCCGCAGGATCCTAAACTCGGTATCTTCAAAGAGATCAGTTAAGTTCTTGATTTCCAATGGGATGCGTGGGTCAGGTTTATCTGTTCCGAAGCGTCGGATGGCTTCGGAGAAGGAAAGACGGGGGAACGGCCGGTCAAGATCCACGTCTAAGACCTCTTTGAAGATGTGAGCAAATAGGCCTTCGGTCAACTCCAGGACATCGTCCATGTCGACGAAACTCATCTCAATGTCAATCTGGGTATGTTCGGGCTGGCGATCGGCGCGGAGGTCCTCGTCCCGGAAACATCGCGCAAACTGGAAGTACCGGTCGTAACCGGCGACCATCAGGATCTGTTTGTACATCTGAGGAGACTGGGGCAAGGCGTAGAACTTGCCTTTGTGGAGACGAGAGGGGACCAGGAAGTCTCGGGCACCTTCTGGAGTGCTTTTGGTGAGGTAGGGGGTCTCAATCTCTACGAAGCCCTGTGCGTCCAGGTATTGGCGGGCGGCATGGACCACACGATGTCTCAGGATGAGATTTCGTTGCATCTCCGGCCGACGCAGGTCCAGGAACCGCCACCGCAGTCGGGTCTCCTCAAACGCATCAATTTGATCCTCGATCGGGAAGGGTGGGGGCTTGGAGGGGTTCAAAACCTGAAGGGCGCTTGCGACGACCTCGATTTCGCCGGTTTTCATCTTGGGGTTGACCATGTCTTGGGGGCGAGCCCGGACCGTGCCGTGGACCTGAATGACATCCTGTTGGCTTAGGCGCTTTGCCTGTTCCCGGAGGGATTCGGGGGATTCCACGACAATCTGGGTGTCGCCGTATCGGTCATAGAGGTCGATGAAGACCAGGCCCCCGAGGTCACGGATCCGGCGGATCCAGCCGGCCAGGATCACGCGTTGACCGATATGGTGCCTCGTGAGTTCTCCACAGGTGTGCGTTCGGTATTTCATCGTCCTTTCAGGGAAGGGTAATCCAGGTGAAAACGCCACCTATAATACAGTTTGAGCGCGAGAAAAGTCAAAAGACCGAGGCCGAGGTAGAGGGGGATTTTCAGGGCCAGGAACAGGGCAAAAATTCCAGCAGAGAGCCGATAGGCAAATTTGGCGGTTTCATCTGTAGGGGATCGGAGGAACAGGGCGTAGAAGGGCAACGACAC
>CAYQZW010000124.1:0-2127 GCA_964422065.1 uncultured bacterium
GACTGGGCATTGACCTTTGACGACGTTCTATTGGTACCTCGATATAGCGAGGTGCTGCCCGCAGAAGTGGATGTTTCCACCCGGTTCTCCCGGAACATCGAACTGAAGATCCCCCTGGTCTCCGCAGCCATGGATACGGTAACAGAGGAGGAGATGGCGATTGCCTTAGCCCGTGAAGGGGGGATCGGGGTCATCCACCGAAACCTGCCCCCTCAAGTCCAGGCGGAAAAGGTCCGGAAGGTCAAACGATCCGAGAGTTGGATCATCCGAGACCCGATCACCCTGCCGCCTGAGGCCTCTCTGATCCGAGCGAAAACGACCATGGAAGAGCACGGCATCTCAGGCATTCCGATCGTGGATGAAACGGGCCGAATTGTTGGCATCATCACGCGCCGGGACCTCCTCCTGCGGGACAACCTGAGCCTGCCGATCTCCAAGGTGATGCGAACGGAAGTGATCACCGCGAAATCCGGGATCACACTGGATGAGGCGAAGGAGATCCTCTTGAAGCACGGGATTGAGAAACTGCCGGTCGTGGACGAAGAGAACCGTTTGGTCGGGCTCATTACGCTTCGGGACATCCAGAAAAAAGAAGAACATCCCAACGCTTCCCTGGATGAATTCGGACGGCTGCGGGTGGCCGCGGCGATCGGCGTCGGCAAAGACTTTGAAGAACGCGTGGAGTTGCTGATCCAGGCCGAGGCAGATGCCCTGGTCATTGACACGGCCCACGGGCATACCAAACGCGTCATGGACGTTGCCCGGGAGATCCTCCAGAACTGGCGAACCAAGCACACCTTTGACCTGGTGGTGGGGAACGTGGCCACATACGAAGGGGCCAAGGATCTGATTGAACTTGGGGTAGATGGGGTGAAGGTCGGGGTCGGACCTGGCTCGATCTGCACGACGCGGGTGGTTGCGGGCGTAGGGGTCCCCCAAATCACGGCCATCATGGATGCCTATGAGGCGGCCCGGTCCTCGGACGTCCCCCTGATCGCAGACGGGGGGATCCGCTACTCTGGCGATATCGTGAAGGCCCTGGCCGCAGGCGCGTCGTCCGTCATGTTAGGGAGTCTCTTCGCCGGAACCGAGGAAGCACCGGGTGAATCGGTTTTGATCCGAGGCCGCCGATTTAAGGTCTATCGGGGGATGGGGTCCCTCGGCGCAATGATGAGCGGGAGTGCGGACCGGTACCAGCAATCTGAGTCCGGGAAATATGTTCCTGAAGGCGTAGAAGGCGTGGTCCCCTACCGAGGCCCGGTATCAGACATTATTTTTCAACTCGTGGGTGGGCTCCGATCGGGAATGGGCTATCTGGGGGCCAAAAACTTGGAGGACCTCCGACGTCGTGCACGGTTTGTCCGCATCACGCCGGCTGGTGCCCGGGAGAGCCACCCCCACGACATCATCGTCACACGCGAAGCCCCGAACTACTTCGTGGTCACCAAGGAGTTCCTCCCGTAAAGCAACACACGGGGTTCAGGGCCGATGGCTTAAAGTTCGCCACGAAGCATACGGCGAAGTACGTATTGCAGGATCCCACCGTTCCGGTAGTATTCTACTTCCACGGTAGAATCCAGGCGGACCAGGGCCTCAAATTCTACCACGTCACCACCCGCCTTGTGGGCCCGGATCTTCACTTTCATGCCCGGCTGGATCCCTTCCTTCAGACCGAGGATGTCATAGATCTCCGTGCCGTCCAGGCCCAGGCTCTGGGCGTTCTCACCCGGCAAAAACTGCAGTGGCAAAACGCCCATCCCTACAAGATTGCTCCGGTGGATCCGTTCAAAACTTTCGGCCAGGACCGCCTTGACGCCCAACAAAGCCGTTCCCTTCGCAGCCCAGTCTCTGGAACTTCCGGTCCCATATTCCTTTCCTGCGATCACAAGGAGTGGCGTGCCGTCCTGCTGGTATTTCATCGCCGCATCGTAAATGGGCATCTTCTCACCTGTGGGGAAGTAAATGGTCCATCCGCCCTCAGTTCCAGGGACCAGGAGGTTCCGGAGGCGGACATTGGCAAAGGTCCCCCGCATCATCACCTCATGGTTCCCACGTCGGGAGCCGTACGTATTAAACTCTGACGGGGAGACCCCCTGGGAAATCAGGTACTGACCTGCTGGACTCTCC
>CAYQZW010000125.1:0-2121 GCA_964422065.1 uncultured bacterium
GGGTATAAACCCGCCGGGGGATCGTAATCCGGACGAGTTCCAGTTTAGGGAACTTGTGTTTCCCTGTGCGGGGGTCTCGACCTGCCGAGACGATCCCGCGCTCCATGGTACGGACGCCAGACTCCACGTAGATTTCGCCGGCAAGTCGTTGTGCCGGGAACTGGTCTTGCGGAATATGTGGTAAAAAGCGTTTGGCATCCAAATACACAGCGTGTCCGCCGGGCGGCTCCACAATGGGTACACCCGCCTCAAGGAGTCGGTTGGCGAGGTACTCCACCTGTCCGACGCGATGTTGGAGATAGTCAAAATCCAGCATCTCCCGTGCGCCGATGGCCATGGCGACCAAATCACGTTTGGCGAGTCCTCCATCGCCGGGATGCCCTTCGAAGATGACCATGAATCGCTCCATCTTCTCGTAGAGTTTCCGATCGCGGAGGGCAATGAAGCCCCCGATGTTGACCAGGAGGTCTTTCTTCGCACTCACGGTGATCGCATCGGCATAGGACATCAGTTGCTGGAAGATCTCCTGCAGAGAGAACTCCTGCATTCCGGGCTCACGGACCTTGATGAAGTAAGCGTTTTCAGCCGCTCGGGTGGCGTCGTATACCAATGGGATGCCGAACTCATGGCAGATCTCGCTGATCTCCCGGGCGTTATCCATGGAGACAGGTTGCCCGCCGCCCATGTTCATATTGAGTTCCATCCGGACATAGGCCACCTGTTGAGGTCCCACTTCCTTGATCAAGTTGATGAGTTTTTCCTTATCAATGTTTCCCTTGAACGGGTGGCGAACCGAAG
Organism: uncultured bacterium; assembly: GCA_964422065.1. Classification (GTDB taxonomy): domain Bacteria; phylum Hydrothermota; class Hydrothermia; order WGAB01; family WGAB01; genus S141-55. The sequence goes on from CAYQZW010000125.1 coordinate 799, forward strand.
GTTCATGGGCTTCATCGATCACGACATCGGCGAAGACCCCGCCTGCCCGTTCTTGATGCTCCCGGGAGGTGGTGAAGTACATGTTATTGGCGACATATTGGCCCGGCTCAATCAGGATCTGGTTCAGGACGTGCTCGGCAGCCCGCCCCTGATGGGTGGGGATGACATAGGGGAATCCATAGATCTCGCGGATGGTCTCTACGAAGTACTCATAGGCTTCGGAGTAGCCCAAGGCTTCGGACGTGCGGATCATCTGGGCCCACTGCTCGGCGTCCATCGCCGACGTACCGGAGTCTGTCAGGAAGTCGATATACACGTCTTTGGACTTCAGCAAAAAGGTGTTCCAGCCCGCCTCTTCGATCGCCTCTTCCCGGCGTTTCTTCGAGGGGATAATGAGCGGTTCAATGGCCTTGATCTTGTACGGTTCGGGTTGGACGATGAAGGGGTGCGCTTCCAAGGGAAACTCCCGGTTCGGGCGGAACCGGGCCAATTCATCGTTCATGGTGGGATGCTCTTCAATCGGTTCCAGACTGGGCACATCCAGGATATCTTTGGCCTTTTCCAAGGCCTCTACGAGGTAATCAAGATGAAGCGAGGTATAGGCCCGGCGCGGCACAAAGAAGCCCAAGTACTCGCCGCGCGGACCTCCCCGGAGTCCAGACGCGAGGTAGATCGCTGCCGAAAGGGAATGGGCGGGATATTTGCCACGACGGAGAAAAGAGACATCCAGCATGATCCCGGCCGTTCCGACCGGCTCATAGATCTGATACCCCAGTTTGCGAATGCGATCGGCCAGGTCTAAAAGGGTCTTCCTCCGGAACAGGAGTTCCTCTTCATTGAGTTCGGCCATGGCGACGGCGATGGCTTCCATGTCACGGCCTGCCAACCCGCCATAGGTATGGAGTCCTTCAAAGACCACAACCAGGCTGCGGGCGTCTACGTATCGCTCCACCTGGTCGGTCATCAAAAGCCCGCCCGTATGGCAGGTCAGGTCTTCCCGGGCGGAAAGATAGACCAAGTCCGCAGCTTTAGAGATTTGGAGCACGATTTCCCAGACGCTCTCCTTCCGTTTGCCTTGCTCTTTGATGATGACGGCGGAGGAAAACAGGGCTGTGGCATCTACGACAATGGGGATCCCTTTTTCTTTTGCCAGTTCAGCGGCCTTCAGGAAATTCTCCAGGGAGAAGGGTTGTCCCCCATTGAACACGGAAGAGGTGTTGTACAGGACGTAAGCCACAGAGGGATCCTGTTGGAGTTGTTCTTCCAAACGTGCCAGGTCGAGATCCCCCTTGAAGGGATAGGGGTCATACGGGTCCCGAGCCT
>CAYQZW010000126.1:0-2034 GCA_964422065.1 uncultured bacterium
AGCGGGTCCAAACAGCAACGTGACCAGAGGGACACCCGAGAGGTGGACCGAGGTGCCGCCGGGAACCGGAAACGAGAAGATTTCCACGGCAAAGAGGAGCGCACCGGCCAATCCCCAACGAGGGATCTGTTCTACATCCACGGGGAGTTTCCGGACACTGGCTCCCCAGGTTGCCAGACCCGTCACTTCCGTCAATCCTGTGACCACCGGCGAGAGGAAGCCGTCAGGAATGTGCACGTCGTCTCCTCCCTAAAAAGTAGAAGGCGGTCCCGGCGATCCCCCAGATCAGCGAGGCTCCGAAGAGTGCCTTCTGCCACGGGGGAAGCGCGTTCGAAGGATGAGAAGGTATACCTGAAGCCTGGACCGGGATGAGGACCCCATGGCCCAACCCATCGGAGACCTTCAGCACCCATGTCCCGGAATCTGGAGGAACAAAAAAGATCCGCCCCAAACTATCGGCCTCAAATTCCAGTGTCCTTTGCGAACCTTTCAACTGTGCTTCGACCAAGGCGTAGGCCATCGGGGTTCCGTTGTCATAAAACACCTGGAACACCCTTGCCTGGGGCAGGGGTTCCCAGGATACGCCGTGCGCCAAAAGAATCCAGATCCAGAAGGTCATGGCCGAACCTCAAAGAGAAGACTCATCACAGGGGTAACCTGTTCGAGGGCCATCAGAAACGGGCCAGAATCTTTCGGTGTGATCGTGAGGGTCTGTCCCTTCAACGTCTTCTCCTCCCCTTGCCAACTCAGGGTCGTCACATAGGTGGGAACCTTGAGGGTGAGCCGAAGGGGCTGGCCCTTTCTGGGCCAGTTCTGCGGATCCGGAACTGTACCGATTTCTCCCGGGACCTGAAAGGAGACAGAAGAACCGATCGGAAGGAGGGTGTAGAGCACATATCTTGGCGATCGGAGCCGCCGGGGACCGAGTTCAACCCGGATGACATATAGGCCCTCCTTGGTCGGGACAAAGGCAAACTTCAGGCCGGGAGGGAGGGTATCCACTGTCCCATCTGGATCTTCCACCGTGACTAACCGGATCATTTTTGGGGAAATCTCAATTTCCGGTGCCTGAAGATCGTGTCCGCCTTGGAGGGTGCACCAGACGGTATCCCCTACCTGAGGGGTCCATGTTTGGGGCATCACCCAGTAATGGTGCGCGAGGAGTACAAAAAAGAGGAGTGTCATGTTCTGTCCTCACCAACTTGTGAACAGGGACATGTGGAATCGCAGGCGGTCTTCTGCTTTCGGCGTCCCGAAGCCAAACCCAGTTTTGAAGACCATGGTCGCGTTGACCGGGAGATAAAAGCCAAGGAGCGCGGATATATCGTCAAGTCGGGTCCCTTTGAACTCCAGCCCTGCGCCCGGTCCATGGGGGTCGACGCCCAGAGGGGTTTTTGCCCCAAACCCCCAGGAGAATGCAGGGGTATTGTCGCCCTCTTTCTCGGCAGTAAGGTTCAAAACAACGGTTCGGTGGGCTCCGAAGGATTTGGAAAGCACGAGCGTCGCCTCCATCACGGAGGTGCTTCCCAGCAGGTCTCGGGCCTTCGGATAGGGGGATTCAAATGAGACCACCAGCGCGGGATCCAGGGGGTATTGCCCCTCTTCGCCAAACCGCATCTGTGCGCTGATGGTCCACGCCTCAAAGAATGGCGGACGTGCTTGCCCATCTTTCAAGAGTGGAGGACCAAAGTAAGAGAGATGGGTGTGAAAATCGGCCAGAAGACGGTCGGTGATACCGTAAGAGAGGCCTGGGGTCACTTCCCAGTGGACCTTGGTTGCGGTATCGGGATCGGACACAAAATAGTCAAAGTGGAGATGGAAAATCCCCTGTCCTCGGAGTGCGGTATTGTAGCCGTCCAAATCAATGAATTCCATCGCATGATGGGCAAACAGGCCGGAGGGGAAGAAGCCGATGAGGAGGAAGAACATCAAGACCCCAGAGGTCCATCGACACATCCAGGAGAATCCGACATCCCTCATAAGAAGCCTCCTTGTTACGAATTAAAAATTCGTAACAAAGTATGAAGGGACACC
>CAYQZW010000127.1:0-2008 GCA_964422065.1 uncultured bacterium
TGAGTTCCGTAGAGGTCCCGTGAGCGTTGATGTAGTCGATTTCTTCAGGGCGGATCCCCGCGCGTTCAACCGCAAATTTCATGGCGTAATAGGCGCCTTCCCCGTCTGCGCACGGTGCGGTGATATGGTAGGCATCGCCGGAGGCTCCGTATCCGACCACCTCGGCATAGATTTTTGCTCCGCGTTTTTCGGCATGTTCCAGAGCCTCCAAGACCACCACACCCGCCCCTTCTCCCACCACGAACCCATCCCGCTTTGCGTCAAACGGCCGAGAGGCTTTCTCGGGCTCATCATTCCGTCTGGAAAGGGCACGCATGCTGGCGAACCCGGCGACACTGAGAGGGATAATCGGTGCCTCGGCACCCCCAGCGACCACGATGTCCGCATCTCCTCGCTTGATGGTCCAATACGCCTCGCCAATCGCATGAGCCGAGGAAGCACACGCGGAGACGATGCAATAGTTCACTCCTTTGAGCCCGTATTTGATGGAGACCAGCCCAGCCGCGATATCCGGAATCATCATGGGGATAAAAAATGGGGAAACCCGCTCGGGTCCTTTCTGGATGAGATTGTCGTTTTCTCGGAGCAGGGTTTCCATCCCCCCGATCCCGGAGGAGATCAGCACCCCGGCCTTTTCGGGTTTAAAGGGAGCAGAGAGGAAACCAGAGTCTTCAACGGCTTCAGCAGCGGCATACAGGGCATAGACTGCGTAACGATCCAGACGTCGGATTTCACGGCGGCTAAGCCGCCGCTCCGGATCAAAGTCTTGGATCTCCCCAGCGATCTGAACAGGGAAAGGGGTAGGGTCAAACCGCGTAATCCGGCGGATCCCGTTCCGGCCTTCTAATAGGGCTGACCAGAAATCCGGAACGTTATCCGCTAACGGGTTGACGGTCCCCAACCCCGTAACGACAACCCGACGATCTGTCATCAACTGGATTGGATGTGAGATTGGATGTAATCGACGATGTCTTGAACGGTTGAAATCTTGGTCAGGTCTTCATCCGGGATCCGGAGGTTGAACTCGTCTTCCAACCGCATCGTGATGTTCATAACATCCAGAGAGTCAGCTCCGAGGTCCTCCTGGATTCGAGCTTCAGGCGTGATCTTTTCTTCTTCAAGTTCCAGTTCTTTGGCGATAACCTGCTTGACAATGGCAAAAATATCTTGGGCCATGAAATACCTCCTTCTTTAAAAGGTGGTCCTTGTGTTCGGTGTTCACAGAGAGTGCCGAGGGGGGGACTCGAACCCCCACGGGATCAACTCCCACTGGGTCCTGAACCCAGCGCGTCTGCCAATTCCGCCACCTCGGCGTCCACCAGGCTTGAATTATAGGTGAAGCCATCACTTCCCGTCAAGGCACGGATGATCCGAAGATCCCGAGAGCATGAGGAGGGAAGTCGGAATTGGGGCAGGCTTAGAAGGACCCTCACGTGGAATACCCCCGCACAAAGAGCAGAGGTGTAGCACAGTCCATCTCGAAGACTTCTCCGTTTACCTTTCCATAACATAGGAGAGAACAGGGCTCGTGGTTTGAACGCCCCACGACACCCCTTGCAATTTTTCCCTGGAAGGGCGAGGGATCCGAGCATTCTGACCATGGTACCGGGTATTTCGAGGCCTTGACCTATTCCCGATTAGCCTTAAAAATTCCCGCATCGGAGGTGAGGCAATGATTGGAACTGATGAGTGGGTGAAGGCGATCCGGAAGGATTTCCCTATCTTTGATCGAGAGGTGAATGGCCATCCCTTGATTTACTTTGACAATGCGGCCACCACCCAACGTCCTACCTCAGTCATTGAAGCCGTGGACCGGTTTTACCGAGAATACAATGCGAACGTCCACCGTGGCGTTCATACCATGGCAGCGGAGGCGACCGAAGCTTATGAGAATGCCCACAAGAAAGTTGCTCGGTTCATCAACGCCAGACGTTGGCGCGAGATCGTCTTTACGCGGAACGCCACGGAGGCTTTAAACCTCGTGGCCTATGCTTGGGGCCTTCATCGC
>CAYQZW010000128.1:0-1850 GCA_964422065.1 uncultured bacterium
GTTGCCTCAAGTCCCGGTGGAACAGGGCTGGGACCGCGATACCTTCCTGAAATACACCTGTTTGAAGGCCGGTTTACCGCCCGATTGCTTCAAAGATCCGGAGACCCGAATCTATCGCTTTGAAGCCCTGGTCTTTTCTGATGAGGAGGACTTACCATGAAGGTCCGGAAACACGTTTGGGTCGCCGGCCGGGTGCAAGGGGTGTTCTTCCGACGATTCACCTGGGAACATGCCCAACGATTAGGGGTACGGGGCTGGGTCCGGAATCTCATGGATGGCCGGGTCGAGGCGGTCCTGGAGGGGGATGACCAAGCGGTCCGCGAACTCATCGGACTCTTGCGGGAAGGCCCTCCTGCCGCCCACGTCACCCACATCGAGGTTGTGGACGAGCCCTATACCGGAGAATTCAGCGATTTTGAGATCCGATACTTTTAGGAGAGGGGGGCCGGTCTCGTGGGGACCCCTGCAGGGTCAACACTTCCATGAGCATGGACGTGGAGAAAGAGTTGACCACAGGCTCCGAAGATGTCCCGACCCCGAGGCTTGCGAGGCGTTACCGTCCAGGGTAAACGCCGGAGTCGGCGGATAAAGTCCTCAAATTCTTCCGGGGTAGGGGAGCGGAATGGCCCACCAGGATAGGGATTGTACGGAATCACGTTGATCTTGACAGGGAGGGTCCCAATGAACTTTTCCAAGGCCTGGATGTCCTCTTCTCCATCGTTAAAGCCCGGCAGGTGGATGTATTCTAAAGTGACCCACCGCCGCTTCTTGAGGTAAAAGTATGCGATCGCCTTCTTGAGGTCCTTGAGCGATACCCGCTTGGCCAGTGGCATGATCTGCTCCCGCTTCTCCTGGATGGCAGAGTGGAGGGAAAGGGCCAGTTTGAACTGAATGGGGCTTTCCGCCAGCCGATAGATGCCCTCCAGGATTCCCAGGGTTGAAACTGTAATCTTCCGGGCGCCGATATTCGGGCCACGATCGTGGTTCAAGATATAGATGGCTTGCAGTACCGCGTCTAAGTTCAAGAGGGGCTCCCCCATGCCCATAAAAACGACATTGGTGACATCCCGTTCATCCCCGATTTCTCGGAGGTACTGACGGGCAACTTGGACCTGTTCTACAATCTCCCAGGCAGCGAGATTCCGTTGAAGCCCCAGGGTCCCCGTAGCACAGAAGGTACAGCCCAAGGCACACCCGACCTGACTGGATACACACACGGTACGGCGTTTGCCATCCGGGATCAAAACCGTCTCGATCTCCAGATCGTCCTCTAATCGGAGCAGAAACTTCACGGTGCCGTCCTGAGAAACCGCCCGGTGCTTGACCTCCAAACGGCCGATGTAAAACTCTTCGCTCAGGTGTTGACGCAGATCTTTAGGGAGGTCTGTAAAGTCCTGAAACTCATAGGCCATTTTTTGGAACAACCACGTAAAGATCTGCCGTCGCCGATACGGAGGTTCTCCAAGACGACGCAGATAGTTTTCTAACTCTTTCTTGGTCAGTGCCTTAATGTTTTTCTTCTCGGCCGGCATGGTGAGACTATTTTACCGTCAATCCGTGGGGTCAGCAATGACACCACAAATTTTTTATTTCAAGCCAGAGGAGAGGAGTGGACGATCAAAATCCCATGGAAAACCATTTCCCCTGCCTCAGCATCCAAAAATAAGCGTGTTTTTTCTGGATTCTTTCTACAAATCGGAAAAATGTGAACACCCAGAAGAATGGAGGAAATCTCTTACCCAATCCTGAACCCACTTCTCTGAAATCCCCGGTTCTGGCCTCGGAGGTTTGTTTCCGAGATTCGTCGGCTTTCTCTCCCTCTCGGCCTTCTCCTCGTCTTTGCCCATCCC
>CAYQZW010000129.1:0-1762 GCA_964422065.1 uncultured bacterium
GGACTTCACGCCAGAAGAAAAAAAGAAAATCGTCTGGTACTCTTCCCGGATGGCCACGAGGATGCTGGAAAAGGCCGGACTGGATGTGGTCTATGACGGAGAGCAACATCGGGTTGAAATGTACGAATACCCGATCCGCCGGATTGAAGGTTTTGAGTTCCTGGGGCATGTCCGGAGTTTTGACAACAAGTACTATCGGAAAGCAGCGGTCAAGGCCCCGCCCCGTCTCAAAGAACTCTATCATCTTCAAGAGTACCGCGTGATCCAATCCTTTGCAGCCAAGCCGGTAAAAATCCCGATGACCGGCGCCTATACCCTGGTCGATTGGTCCTTTGATGAGTACTATCTACGGGATGTGGAAATCGGGACCCGCCAGGGCCGCGCCCACCGCCGACAGGCCCGTGCACGGTTTCTCAAGGATCTCGCAACCGAAGTGATCTATCCCAATCTCAAGGCCCTTTACGAGGCCGGGGCTCGATTCCTTCAAATTGATGAACCCGCAGCCACCACTAAGCCTGACGAAATCCCCCTCTTCTTGGAGTCTCTCATCGATTCGGTGGGCGATCTCCGCGGAAAGGCCTTCTTTTCCGTCCATATCTGCTTTTCGGATTACAGCCTCCTCTTCCCCGCGATCCAAAGGGTGGAAGGCATCATCAAGGAATTTCATTTTGAATACGCCAATCGCGATCGGAGGGAACTGGGAGCAGATGCAAAACACCGCGAAGGCTATGAAATCCTGAAGGAACTCGCCAAATACGACTTCATCGCCGGCGTCGGGGTCCTGGACGTCCACACGAACTGGATTGAGCCCCCGGAACTCGTCCGGGACCGGGTACTCTACGCCGTAGAGATCATGGGGAGCCCCGACCGGGTGTTCGTTGCACCAGACTGCGGCCTACGTACCCGAACATGGCGGGTGGCCTACGAAAAACTCCGCAATATGGTTGAAGGGGTCCACCTCGCGAAACAGGCCCTGGGCCTGTAAACCCCTGCACTCCTCCTTCGGCCGTCCGTGCGTATAATTTGCGCATGGTGATCAACGTCAAACCCGGAGTCGTCACTTACGGCATCTCCGACGATGAAGTCTATACCTACGATGCCGAGGCCAGACTCCTCTATGCCTATCATCGGGGACGGAGTTATCGCCGGGGACTGGATGGAACCCTCATGGAAAAATGGCACGAATGGAGCCCCACCGGCCGATGGGTGCGCAGAAGACGCTTCCTTCCACCGGACGAACAAAAAGCCCTGATCGATACCCTCCGCAAGAACATCCAACAAAAGGTCTTGCCCGTGCTCCAAAAACGTGAACTTCCGATCCTCTGGAACGCCCCCGGCGTGACCGAATCGGACCTCCTCACCCTCACACAAAAGATCGCCGAGACCGATGTTGAAACCCTCCAAAAGGACGTCAAACGATTCCATCAGATTTATACCCCCATCGGCATCCTCCCCCCTGACCAGTATCTTGCCATGGTCATTCAGGTGACCCATGGATGTCACTGGAATCAGTGTGTATTCTGTGATTTCTATGCCCGGATCCCGTTTCAGATCCGCCCACCGGACGACCTTGTCCAGCACATTCAGGCAGTCCTGGAATACCTGGGGAAATCGTTGCCTCTCCGACGCTCGGTTTTCCTTTCGGACGCCAATGCCCTCATGATCCCCGAAGACCGAATTCGCGAGGTCTTCCACATCCTCAATCAATGGATCCCGCCGCGACATCCGCGGTTCGCTGGGTACTACTCGTTTTTAGACACCT
>CAYQZW010000130.1:0-1729 GCA_964422065.1 uncultured bacterium
GGGAAAAGGAGGTACATTTCTCATGAAAATACCCCGAGTTCTGACGATTGCCGGCAGTGACTCCGGTGGCGGTGCGGGGATCCAGGCAGATCTCAAGACCTACACCGCGTTTGGGGTCTTCGGCATGTCCGCCATCACTTCAGTCACCGCCCAGAACACACAGGGTGTACAGGGAATCCATGATCTCCCACCGGAATTCGTCGCACTGCAGATCCGTTCAGTCCTGGAAGACATTGGGACGGATGTCATCAAGACCGGAATGCTTTCCAACGCTGCGATCATCCATGCCGTCGCTGAAGTCCTCCGGGAGCATCCCGAGATTCCGGTGGTGGTGGATCCGGTCATGCGGGCCAAGGGGGGCGATCCTCTGCTCCGCCCGGATGCCCAGGACGCGTTGATCAAAGAGATTCTCCCATTGGCATTTGTCGTGACCCCGAATATCCCAGAGGCAGAAGCGCTGGTCGGCTTTGAAATCCACGGCCTCCCGGACATGCGGCGTGCTGCGAAGGCCATCAAGAACCTCGGCCCTCAGAACGTGCTGATCAAGGGTGGACATCTGGAGGGAGACGAGGCGACGGATCTCCTCTTTGATGGGTCCACGTTCCACGAATTCCCTGCACCTCGGATTCCCACCCGAAACACCCACGGAACCGGCTGCACTTATGCCTCAGCCATTGCAGCCGCGCTGGCGTTGGGGAACGACCTGAAAGAAGCCATTGAGAAGGCCAAGGCCTTTGTCACAGGCGCAATCCAAAACGCCCTCCCCTTGGGCCACGGCCACGGACCCCTCAACCACATGTATCGGATTAAACCGGGGTCTGTGGACTTTGATGCCTTGACACAATTGGATCTGCGCGTGGGCCGGGTGATCTCTGCCGAATACCTCCCGAAGGCCAAGATCCCGGCGATTGCGATGCGGATTGACTTCGGCGATCTCGGGATTAAGACGTCCAGCGCCCGCATTACTCATCGGTATCGCCCTGAAGACCTCGTGGGTCGACAGGTGGTCGCGGTGACAAACTTCCCGCCCAAACGGATTGCTGGCTTTGTGTCGGAAGTCCTGGTCCTGGGGGCGATCCCCCAGGAAGGGGATGTGGTCCTCCTCCGAACCGACGACGAACAAGTCCCGCCAGGGACCCCGATCGGCTGAAGTCATACAGCCGTCAAAAGGGCATCCTCATATCGGAACCGTTTCCCGAGGAACTGCTCCACCAGCCAGATATGGGTCCGGGTATGGGAGGTCAAACGGGAGGCCTTCAGTCGTCCTCCTCGAAGTGCCAATAGGAGCACCAGGTTATCCTGGAGATGCGGGTCCACAGCATCAGGTCCCTGAAGCAAGGTCTGGAGTTTCCGTGCCAACTCTGTTCCCACCTTTTCCGCGGGAGTTCCTTTCCGACAGAGGACATCCACACCGGCCACGCCGTGCGCGCCCTTGACCACCGCGGTGCCAGAACAACCCGGTGATGGGGACGGCGTATAGCCCCCTTTCATCTGGAGGATCTTGCGTTCCCCTGTCCACGCCTTCTGGAATCCCTGGATCATCCGCTCTCGCACTCTCCGATCCCTGAGGTGTTCGGAGACCGTGAACCAGACCTCAAGGGTTTCAGGGCGTTCTTTACGATCCAGAATCATCGGTCCGAGAAGATCCCGGATCGCCTTCTGAAAAGAAGGGAAATCCGGGAAGTCGCTCCGCCGGAATCTGGGCACGACGAAGAGTTCCACTTCTCCA